>DASXMA010000438.1:0-14231 GCA_036495965.1 Mycobacterium sp. | reverse complement strand
CGTGACGGAGGCGGCCGTGCAACTGTTCGGCGGCGCCGGCTACACCACTGACTTCCCGGTCGAGCGAATGATGCGCGATGCCAAGATCACCCAGATCTACGAGGGCACCAATCAGATTCAGCGGGTGGTGATGTCGCGGGCTCTGTTGCGCTGATCCGACCCTTGAGCGGCAGACATTTGCGGGAATGGAGGCGCACGTGGGGATCAGCCGCGTACCGGTTATTGTCGAACGTCATCTCACTCGAGCAGACGGGTAAACCGCGGCAAGGGGGTCTGAAGTGAAAGACGTGGTCTTCCTTGCGCGCGCCAAATGACCGCCAACTGATCCCAGGTCCGGCTTCGGCCGGTGACTCGTCGGCGGATTGGCGGTCGTTGTCACTGCTGTTGGTCGAGGATGATCGAGCCGACGCGGTGCTGGTGGAAGATCTGATCTCGGACGCGGTCGCCGACATCGAAGTGGTATGGGCGCAATCGATGGCGCACGCGGAGCGTGAGCTGGCGTCCGCCCGCCCCGATTGCGTCCTGCTGGACCTGAATCTGCCCGACGCCAGCGGAATGGACGCGCTCGATCGCATCGCCAAACGCGATTCCACTGTCCCGATCGTCGTGCTGACCGGGCGCAACGACGAGTTCTTCGGGGCGTCGGCTGTCGCTGCCGGCGCGCAGGACTACTTGGTCAAAGGGCGCGTCGAACCCGAAATGCTGCGGCGTGCGCTGCTGTATGCGATAGAGCGAAAACGAGCCGAGCTCATTGCCGTGGACCTGCATGCAAGTCAGGTCCGCGCCCGGGAGAACGCGTTGCTCGAACGCGGCCTGCTACCGTCCCCGCTGCTGCTGGACAATCCGGGTGTCGACATCGTGGCGCGGTACCGCCCAAGCCGCGAGAACGCATTGTTATGCGGTGACTTCTACGACGTCGTACAAACACCCGACCGGGTGGTGCATGTGCTGATCGGCGACGTCGCCGGGCACGGGCCAGACGAGGCGGCGTTGGGCGCGGCGTTACGGATCGCCTGGCGCACACTCGCGTTCGCCGGCATTCACGGTGTAGATCGGATGCGACAGCTGGAGCGGGTTCTGCACGCCGAACGCACCGAGACGGGGGTCTTCGCGACGGTGCTGAGTGTGGCGATACCTCCCGACGGCTCGCCCCTTACCGCGCTGCGCGCCGGTCATCCCGGGATGCTGTTGCACGGCAGGGCCACGGTGGAGTGGATTGAGCCACCGTTTGGTCCGGCCCTGGGCCTGCACGCCGACGACTGGCCGGAGCACGAGGTGGAGTTGCCCGTCGAACACGGGCTCCTGCTGCTCACCGACGGCCTCTTCGAGGGGCATGCGGGGCAAGGCAACCAGCGCCTCGGCGAGGACGGTCTGCTCGAGCTGAGCCGTTCATTCTCGGGCTTGCCGGGTCCGGCGTTCGTCGATGCGCTGGTCGACGGCGTCGAGGAACGCGCCCGGGCGCACGGCGGGCTCACAGATGACATCGCCGTACTGCGGGTGGAGCGGACCGACCCGTGACCATCGAACTCGATGCACTGCCTGCGCCACTGCCGCAACCAGTGGTTGAACCAAGGCTCACCGTGCGGGGATGGCAGGCCCTGGTGCTGTCGATCATGGGCGTGGTGGTGTTCGTGGGCGCAGTGACCGCTTATGTTTTGCTCAATCGCACCGACGAGATGGCGCGTGAGCTGAGCGACGACTTTCAGCCGGCCCGGCTGGCGGCAAGCCGATTGCAGTCGGCGCTGCGCGACCAGGAAACCGGCATTCGTGGTTACTTGATCTCGGCCGACCGGCAGTTCCTGGCGCCCTATTACGACGGTCAACGCGTCGAACACTCAGCAGCGGAAGACATCCGGCACCACCTTAGCCGGCGCGCCGACCTGATGGCCGATCTCGACGCCATCGAGAGAGCCGCTGCCGTCTGGCGGGCGAACTATGCCGAGCCGCTGATTGCGAGCGTGACCCCAAATGCTCCCGCTGTCGTCACGAGTGCCGCGGCGGAGCGTGGCAAGGTCGAATTCGACCGTTTACGTGAGCTTTTCGACACGCAAACCACCCACCTGTCGCAAGCATGGGAGAATGCCGTTGCCGAGCTCAAAGACACCCACGACTGGCGTAACCGGGTTCTGGTTGCGATATTGGTGTTGTTCGTCGCCACCGCGGCACTGCTGGGGGTCCTGGTTCGATACGCCGTGAGCCGTCCGCTGGCAGCCCTGGCCGCCGCCTGCCGGCGCATCACCGAGGGCAACTTCGACGAAGTCATCGTGCCCCCGTGGCGCCCGAAAGACATTCGCGGTATCGCCACCGACGTGGAGAACATGCGGCAGCGAATGGTAGAGGAACTAGACGTATCCCGTTCGGCCCAAGCGCTATTGGACGAGCAGGCGGTCGAGTTGCGGCGTTCGAACACCGAACTCGAGCAGTTCGCCTACGTCGCGTCGCACGATCTGCAAGAACCCCTGCGAAAGGTCGCCTCGTTCTGCCAGTTACTGGAGAAGCGATACGGCGATCAGCTCGACGAGCGCGGTATCGAATACATCGGATATGCGGTCGACGGCGCCAAACGGATGCAGGTGCTCATCAACGACCTGCTCAGCTTCTCCCGAGTCGGCCGACTGGGCACGGTACACACCGGCGTTGACCTGGACACCACGCTGGACACCGCGCTGGAGAATCTGGCCACCTCTGTCGAGGAATCAGATGCCGAGATTATGCGCCCGAAGCAGCCGCTGCCGCGGATCGTCGGTGACCCCACGCTGCTAACCATGTTGTGGCAGAACCTCATTGGCAATGCGGTGAAGTTCCGGCTCAATGATCGCCCGCCGCGGATCGTCATCGACTGCCTAGCGGGCACCGGCGAACACGACGGCCAATGGTTGCTGACCGTGTCGGACAACGGTATTGGCATCGCAGACGAGTTCGCCGATAAGGTCTTTATCATTTTTCAACGCCTACACGGACGAGAGCAGTACGCCGGAACCGGTATGGGCCTTGCGCTGTGCAAGAAAATCGTCGAGCACCATGGCGGCACCATCCGGATCGACACCTCCTACACTGACGGAACCCGCTTCGAGTTCACGCTGCCGATCGCGGTGGACACACAGCAGCACCAGGACACTTTGGAAGGGGCACGACGATGACACCTGCCGGCAGACCGATCGACATCCTGCTCGTCGAAGACGATCCAGGAGATGAGCTCATCACTCGGGAAGCGTTCGAGCACAACAAACTTCAAAACAGGCTGCACGTCGCGCACGACGGCGAAGAGGGTCTGAACTACCTATACCAACGTGGCGGATACGAGGACGCGGTGCGCCCGGACCTCATCCTGCTTGACCTGAACCTGCCGAAATACGATGGGCGGCAGCTGCTCGAAAAGATCAAATCCGACGCCGACCTCTGTCGTATCCCGGTCGTTGTCCTGAGCACCTCCTCGGCGGAGGAGGACATCATGCGCAGCTACAAGCTGCACGCCAATGCTTACGTCACCAAGCCGGTCGACCTCGACCAATTCATGAAAGCGGTCCGGCAGATAGACGAGTTCTTCGTTCAGGTGGTGCGGCTTCCGGGTGTTTAGCTGGCGCTCGCGACAACCGCTTACGGGGACTCCGAATGCCGCCGGGCGAGCCAGGTGATCAGCCGGCCGACCGCGGAAACGACCGAACAGTCAAGCTGGCCGCTTGATGTCCCGCGCCGGCGCCCGGCCTACTTCGCGGCCTCCGGTACGGTGAGAAACATGTCGTTGTGCGCGCCCGCCGCGGGCGGGGGATCGGTGCTCACGGCATCGAAGCTGGCGTAGCGCGCCGGCGTGCGGATCACCGTGATGGCATCATCACCGCTGCCGACGTGCAGGGCCAGGTCGTTCTCGGCGAACAGCGGGGTGTCGACAACCTGCTTCCAGGTGTAGGCAAGGCAGGCCATCAGGCCGCCTTCGTGCAACAGCTCGACCCATTCTGCGGCGGTCCTGGCGGCCAGTGCCGACTCGAGTTCCTCGGTCAGCTCCGGGTAGTTGAGCGCCCGCGAGCGCTGGTCGATGAATCGCTCGTCGGCCAGCAGATCGGGCCGGCCGATGATCTGGCACAGCTTGGCCCAGTGCTTGGGCACATAGGCGGACAGGACGAGATACCCGTCGGATGCCCGGAATGCATCCGATGGCTGGGTGGCAAAGCCAACTCCCTTGCGCTTCTTGGCATCTGGCTTTGAAACTGACCCCGCATCCGGTCTCGGCTGGGGCGCTTCGCCCGGCTTGTTCAGGTGCATCGTCAGCTGGTTGGCCTGCAGCCCCACCGCGACGTCGTACATCGCGACCCGGACGACGTCGGCCACCCCGTGGCGCTCGCGGTTGAGCAGTGCGGCCAGCACCGCCTCGGCCAGCACGTGACCGCTGGCGTTGTCGACGAGCTGGAAGGGGATGATCTGCGGTTTACCCGTCGGCGTCGGCATTCCGGTGGTCATGCCGGCCTCGGCGGCGACCATCAGATCGACACCGGGGCGTGTGCCGTGCGGGCCGTTGCCGCCGAAAGCACTCAGGCGGGCATAGATGAGTTTGGCGTTACGGGATTGCAAGTCGTTGGGCCCCAGACCCATTCGTTCCATCACCCCGGGACGAAACCCCTCCAGCACGACGTCGGCGGTGTCGACGAGGCGCAGTATCTGCTGCTTGGCGTCTTCGTCGGTCAAGTCCACCGTCACCGACTTCTTGCCGCGGTTGTTCGGCAGAAAATATGTGGCAAGTGGCGGGCGTCCGGGAAGGACCGAGGTGATCTGCCGGGCGGCCTCGCCACCCGGCGCCTCGATCTTGATGACCTCGGCACCCAGGTCGGCCAGCACCTGCCCGGCCAGTGGTCCGGCCACATTCTGGGTGAAATCGAGTACCCGGAATCCGTCAAGTGGCTTGGCGGGCTTGCTGTTTGGCATTGTGGGCCTCTCCTTAAACCGGCTTGTGCAGCACCGCGGTGCAGTAATAGTTCTTGGAAAAAGGGGCACCGTCGTCGGTGGACTGCAGCGGTAGTCCGTTATCGGCCAGCAGCTGATTCAGCGGGGTGCGAACCGGATGCCAGCCGCGGTCGGCCAAGTACGTCGCAATGTCGTTACGTTCGCCGGGAAAGCCCAGATTGTCGAGTGCGACGTCGAGTCCGTTCTCCCGCCACTTCTGGGTGGCGCCGTCCAAAGCCTGTTGATTGGCACCGGAATTCAGAAAGACTTCGGCGACCAGCCGGCTGCCGTCGGCGCTGCGCGTGGTGATGTTGTCCAGTAACCGGTCCTGGGCGTCTGCCGGCAGAAAGCCGAGCAGGCCCTCAGCGGCCCAGGCGGCGGGTCGCCCGGTGTCGAACCCCGCTTGTTGCAGCGCGGACGGCCAGTCGTGGCGCAGGTCGATGGGGACGGCCCGGATGTCGGCCGTGGGCTCGGCGCCGAGCGCGGCAATCGTGGCGGCCTTGAATTCGATGACTTGCGGCTGGTCGATCTCGAATACCGTCGTTCCCGGTGCCCATGGCAGTCGATAACCGCGTGCGTCGAGGCCGGCGGCCAGGATGACCACCTGGCGGATCCCTGCGGTGACCGCCTCGGAGAAAAACGTGTCGATGTAGCGCGTGCGTGCCGCCTGGATGTCGGTCATGCGTTGCATGCCCCAAGGGGCACCGGGAACGTCGACATCAGCGGAGTCGAGTTCGCCGGTGGCCCACCTGGTGAAGAAGTCGACGCCCACGGCGCGCACCAGCGGCTCGGCGAACCGATCGTCGATCAGCGCGGCCCGGGTGGCTCGGGCTCGACCCGACGCAACCATGGTGGCGGTGGCTCCCACGCTGGTCGCCAGGTCCCAGGTGTCGTTGTCGGTGCGTGCCATCCCGTGGTCCTTTCGTGGTGCTTTGGTGGCTGGTTAGACAGAATAACGATACGGTCTCCAGTCGGGTTCGCGTCCCGGGCTGCCGGCGGTCTCGCCCTTAGCATCACCGGATGGAAACGATGATCTCGATTGCCGAGGCGCCGCAGCCGACGCCGGTCACGCGGGATATCGGCTGGCAGCGCAGTGCCCACTTGGCGCGGCAGCTGGGCTGGCTCAGCCTGATCGCGGTGCTCATCGAGGGCGCTGTCGGGCTGTGGCAGGGGCTCGCGGTCGGATCCGTCGCATTGACCGGGTGGGCGCTTGGCGGCGGCGCCGAGGCGCTGGGCAGCGCGATGGTGGTGTGGCGTTTCAGCGGCGCTCGCATGCTGTCGCACATCGCCGAAGGGCGCGCGCAACGCGGGGTCGCGGTGTCGTTTTGGCTGACAGCTCCCTACATCGTCGCCGAATCCATTCGCGACCTGATCGGCGAGCACCACGCCGAAACGTCGGTGATCGGCATCGGGCTGACAGCCGTTGCCCTGCTACTGATGCCAGTTCTGGGTTGGGCCAACCATCGACTCGGCGCGCGATTGGACTCGGGAGCCACCGAGGGTGAAGGCACCCAGAACTATCTGTGCGCCGCCCAGGCTGCCGGGGTGCTGAGCGGCCTTGCGATCACGGCACTCTGGTCGGGCGGGTGGTGGATTGACCCTACGGTCGGCCTTGCCATCGCCGGCATCGCCGTTTGGCAGGGCGTGCAATCCTGGCGTGGCCTTGGCTGTGGTTGCGCAGGCTAAGTTGCCGCGTGGCGACCCGCTGCCCCCGGCTTCGCCGCGCTGGCGATCGCCACTAGTCGAGGCGATACCGGATCAGCCGAGAGCTGTTGGCCACCACTGCGACTGACGATGCGTTGTGCAGGATCGCGGCCAGCACGGGGGAGAGCGCGCCGCCCGCGCCGATGATCAGCCCGGCGGCGTTGACGGCGATGGACATGCCGTAGTTCTCGCGAATCACGTCGACCGCTCTGGAGCCCAGGTCGCGCACGTCGAGCAGGCGATGCAGATCATCGTTGGCCAGTGCCACATCGGCGGTTTCGACGGCGACGTCGGTTCCGGCCAGACCCATGGCGATCCCGATGTCGGCGGCCGCCAGCGCCGGGGCGTCGTTGATACCGTCGCCGACCATCCCGACGACGTAACCCTCGCCCTGTAGTTCGCGCACCACCTCGAGCTTGTCCTCCGGCATCACCTCGGCGCGCCACTCGTCGATCCCCAACTCGCCTGCGACGACCTCGGCGATGTCCGGATGATCTCCGGTGAGCATGACGATGCGGCGAATCCCGTTGGCCCGCAACTCCTTCAGTACCTCGGCCGCCTCGGGTCGCACCTCGTCCCGCAGGCTGATCAGCCCCACCAGTGTGCCGTCCACCGCGAGCAGCAGTGGGGTTTCCGCCTGGCGTCGCAGCTTGTCGACCCAGTCCGACGCCTTTTTCGACACCTTGACTTTTTCGGCTCGCAGCAGCCCTGGGCTGCCCAGCAGCAGGGTCCGGCCGTCGGCCCAGGTCCGCATGCCCAGGCCCACCAGCACCTCGCACTCCTCGTGTGGCGGGATGGTGATGTGACGTTCCTCGGTCGAGCGGATCACCGCTTCGGCCAGCGGGTGGCGAGAGTGAATCTCCGAGCTGGCCGCATACGCCAGCACCCGCTCCGGCTGCCAATCCTTATGCATGGCAACGATATTCGTAACCACTGGACGACCGACGGTCAATGTCCCGGTCTTGTCGAAGACGATCGCGTCGACCCGGCCCGCCTGCTCCAGGTGAGATCCGCCCTTGATGAGGATGCCGCGGCGCGCCCCGTTGCCGATGGCGGCGCTGATGGCGGTAGGGGTGGCCAAGCCGACCGCGCATGGGCATGCGATCAGCAGCATGGTCATCGCCCGGCGGACGTCACCGGTGATCGCCAGGGTGATTGCCGAAACGATGAACGAGGTGGGAACGAAACGGCGAGAGAAGTTTTCGCCGACCGTCTGGATGGGTGCCCGGTCGTGCTGAGCCTCCTCGACGCGGGCGATGATGCGCCCGATGGTGGTTTGGTTGCCGACGGCTTCCGCGCGAACCACGACGCGTCCGCGCACCACGACCGAACCGGCGTGCACACGCGAGCCCACCATGACGCTGACCGGCAGGGTTTCACCGGTGATCGCTGATTGGTCGACAACCGCCTCGCCGTCGACCACCTCTCCGTCCACCGGTATCGCGACGTGGTCGTGGACCACCACCTCGTCGCCGATCTCCACGCTGTCGATCGGCACCTGTATCTCGGTGCCCGCTTGCGCGCCGTCGGTGAGTCGAATCCACGCCGTATCCTGGCTGCCGCGCAGCAGCTCGGAGATGGCC
Organism: Mycobacterium sp.; assembly: GCA_036495965.1. Classification (GTDB taxonomy): domain Bacteria; phylum Actinomycetota; class Actinomycetes; order Mycobacteriales; family Mycobacteriaceae; genus Mycobacterium. The sequence continues at coordinate 6,009 of DASXMA010000438.1, read as the reverse complement.
CGCCGGGTCCGGCGCAGGGTCAGATCCTGAAGGTACTCACCGATATTGAGCAGCCACAGCACGGTCAGCGCGACCACGTTCTCGCGCAGAATCAGGCTCGCCACGGTCGCCGCGGAGACCAGCGCATCGGTGCCGGCCTTGCCGGAGCGCAGTGAGCGCAGCGCGCCGCGCAGGAACGGATAGCCGGTGAAGATGGTGACGCCGGTGGCGACCACCCGACCGCCCGGGCCCAGCAGCGGCGGCCTGGCCAACACGTAGCGACGCACGCCGAGCAAGGCCAGCGCCGCGCCGCCGATGACCATGCGGAGCACATCGGTGTTGCGGATCTCCGACGAATGTGGTGCACGGGCCGGGATCAGTTCAGCGGCAACATGTTCGGCGCTGCTGATCGCCGTCAATATCGCGGCGCGGTCGCAGCGCTTGGGTGAATACCAAACGACGACCGATCCGGTGCGCGGGTAGGCGTGCACGGCGCGCACGCCGTTCTGTTTGGCGACGGCCTCTTCGACCGCGACGGCGCGCCGCGAGTTACAGCGGACCCAGTCGACCGAAACCCGCATGCGTCCGGCCGCATCCGAAACCACCACTAGGGCAGGATCGTTGGCGGCATCGACCTCTTGAGCAATCGCGAGGGTCATGTCGAGCGATTAGTGCTCGTGCTCGTGCAAGTCGCTGATGGACGGGGTGGGCGCCTCCTCGCCGATGCGCTCGCGGGCTTCGGCCATGACGTCGGCCACCTTCAGCCGGGCCGACTCGGCGGCTTCTTCGGCCTTGCGCGTTCCGCGCAATCCCAGCTCGGCCGCTGACACCGCGGTCTCGTGCAGTGGCGCTTTGGCCATGGCCTTGCGCACCACCTCGTAGGCCGTTACGCCGACCAGGCCGGTGAATACCGTGCCGGCCGCCTTTGCCAATAGCCCGTACACCGCCATTGCCTGAACCTTCCTGTCGCCGCCGCGTCAGCCAATGCTTGCACGACATTAACATCTATGTATTGCTATATCAATATACATCCGCTGGTCTTGCAGTTGCTGCGCCGAGCTATTAAGCACTATGGTTAACAAGGCGCTCGCCATTTCTCCCGGTGGGTTCTGCCGTCGAGTAGGTGGCGGCAATCGACATCCGCATGTTCCGTGGGAGGGGAACGGCCGCATGGCGGGACATTTCGGTTTACCGAAAGGTGCTGCCGCCCATGGCTTTTCCCATGTCGCCCGCAGATGCATTGTTCCTGGTCGCTGAGACGCCCAAACGGCCGATGCATGTGGGCGCGCTAGCGCTGCTGAGCCGGCCTGATGGCGCCGGACCGAGTTTTGTCCGAGATGCGTTCGCCGCCGCGCTAAATCGCGATCAGGCGGCGCCGTTGTGGCGACGGCGGCCCCGCCGCTCGCTTAGCTCCCTCTGTCAGTGGTATTGGCACACCGACGCTGAGGTCGACCTGGATTACCACGTGCGGATCAGTGCGTTGCCGCGGCGAGCCGGCCAGACCATGCTGTGGAACATGGTTTCCGAGCTGCACTCCGAACCGCTGGACCGGTCCCGCCCGCTCTGGCAGATGCATTTGATCGAAGGCCTCGCCGACGGGCAGTATGCGCTCTACATCAAGACCCACCATGCGCTGGCTGACGGCGTCTCGACGATGAGGCTGTTGCGGCAGACCGTCAGCTCGGACCCGGATCGGCGCGGGATGCCCGCCCTATGGGAGGCGACCGAGCACCCACCGAGCGATAGCACGATCCCCGCCACCACTGGCGTCAGTCCGCTAGCCGCCGCCCGGCGGGTATTGCTCGCGGTTGGCGACCTCGCGATCATGGCACCGGCACTGGCTGATACAGCGTGGCGCGCGGTGCGCCGGCGCGGCGGTCCGCTGACCCTGACCGCACCGCATACTCCATTTAATGTTGCGATCGACGGCGCTCGGTGCTTCGCTGGCCGCAGCTTCCCGATCGATCGGCTGCGGCTGGTTGCCAAACACACGGACGCCACCCTCAACGATGTTGTGCTCGCCATGTGCGGAGGGGCGCTGCGCCGCTATCTTCTTGCCCGTCACGCGCTGCCGGGCGCGCCGCTGATGGCGACTGTGCCTGTCTCTCTGCGTGGTGACGAAGCCGATGGCGCACCAGACCCTGTCCCGGGCAACAAGATCGGGACGTTGGCCTGTTGCCTGGGCACGCACCTGGCCGACCCCGCTGAGCGTCTTGCGGCGGTACAGGCCAGCATGCGCGAGGGGAAGGCCGCGCTGGCCGGCCGGAGTCAGCTGCAGGTGTTGGCCATGAGCGCGCTCGGCGCCACCCCGCTCGCACTTGCCATGACGCTGGGCCGCATACCTGGACCGCTACGTCCGCCGAACGTGATGATTTCCAACGTCCCCGGACCCACGGACCCGCTCTACTGGAATGGCGCCCGCTTCGATGCCCTTTATCCGCTGTCGGTGGTCGCTGACGGCCAGGCGCTCAATATCACCTGCACGAGCATCAACAACCAAATCTCCTTCGGCTTGACCGGCTGCCGTCGCGCCGTTCCCCGGATCGACACGCTCGCCGATGCCCTCGGCCGCGAACTCGATCTGCTCGACGCATTCCATCGGATCCGAAAGACGGGACGTGATCGTCGCCGCAATCCGCGACGGCGCCACATGTAACGACCACCAAGCTCACAAAACCTTGGTGACCTTTTCGGTCTCGATCCGGCGCTGCAGCGCCGACGGATCGGGATTGGCCACCTGCACCAACGACCCGCCGACGGCCATGATGGCCAGCAGGCCGTCCACCAACTCGCCAGGCCCGGGCCACAAGGCGCTGGACAGCACGCGATCTGTCGACGTCAAACCCCTTGCCGCCGCGGAGTTCTCACAGTCGGCCAGAATCTCCTCGGCCGATCGCCCCGCCAGTGCCGGCCCGGGATGGCGCTCTGGAACTATTTGGTCGCCGTGTACCCGCACCGCCGTCGCGTAGTCGGTCACGCCGATCGGCAGATCGGGTGCGGGGCGGCCGAACGGATCCAACGACAGCACCGCCACCTCGCCGCCCGGCGCCGTGCTGGTCAAGGCCGAGTCGGCCTCGTCCAGCCGATCGATGGTGCACAGTGCTAAATCGGCAGGCTCGGCTGCGCCATCGACGAGCACCGCCTCGGCGCCAATCCACCACACGCCGAACAAGACTGCCGCCGTCTGCCAATGGGCCGGTAACAGGATCGCGACCCGGCTGGCCGGGCCGGCCCCGAGCTCGTCGCGCAATAGGTTGCCGGTCTTGGCGGCCCAGTTCGCCAGCGTCACCGCGGACAACTCGATGCGCTCGCCGGTGGCGTCGTCGTAGTAGGTGATGCGCGGCCCGACCGGGTCGGCCCGCAACATTGGATCCAGGATCGCCCCAGAAAGAGTGGTCAGCGTCGATTCATGCACTGCTGGGTCAGTTTATGCACTCCGGCTTGTCGGAGCCGGCGGTGAGGATCGGCGAGGATGCGGGGGTGTTGGGGTCGGCCGTCGCCCCTTGGTCGGACAGCCGGGCCGGCATGATCGTTCCGCCGCCGGACAAGCCGGAGCCCGGACCGGTGTAGTCGTTGGCCAGCACCACCTTGACCGATCCCGGTGCCAGCGCGGTATCCGAGATGACCGGCAACCCGCCCAGTTCCTTGGCGACCGCCTGGGCGCCCAGGTCGTCGGTCTTGGCGGCCCGCACCTGGCTGCTCTTCACATGACCGCCGTCGTTATTGCCCACGGTGCCGGTGGTAAACCCCTTGGAGCTCAACACATCTGACACCGCTGCTGCCAGCCCGTTGATGTCGGTGTCGTTGACCACGCTGGCGGTGGTCTTGGCGGGCGTGTAGGCCAGTTCCTCGGTCTTGCCCTGAGCCTGATCGTTCAACAGGCTGGCGACCCAGTCGGCGACCTGGTGCGGGTCCACCCGCACCACACTTTGCATGCCGTCGTCACTCCAGCCGGAGCCGTCGAGCACCGGGACGGTGGCGAAGGCGACCTTGCCCCCGGCCAGCTTTTGCATCTGCTGGACGAAATCCATGACGTCCCAACCCGAGGAGATCACCACCGAGCGCTGGACGGCGGCCTCGAGTCGCTTCAGCGTGGCCGGACTGGACAGCGTCTTGCTGGAGATGATCTTGTGGGCCAACGAGGCCATCACCACCTGCTGGCGTACCACCCGATCCAGGTCGCCGCGCGGCAACTCGTGGCGCTGGCGGACGAAGCTGAGCGCCTCTGCGCCGTCGAGCCTTTGCTGGCCGGCCGGAAAGTCGGCGCCCGAGAGTGGTTCGAACACAGGTTCTTTGAGGCAGACGTCGACGCCGCCGAGCGCGTCGGTGATCAGGGCGAAACCGAGCAGCCCGATCTCGGCGTAGTGGTCGACGGTAACCCCGGTGAGGTCGGCGACCGTCTTGATCAGGGCATCGCGGCCTGCCTCGGTGCCCTGCGCCGCCGCGTCCTGGGCGGAAGCACCGGCTTTGACGAGGCTGGTCCGCTTGGCCTCCCTGGTCTGGCCATAGACGCCGTTGATCTTCGTCTTGCCCAGGCCGGGGGCGGCGACGTAGGAGTCGCGCGGGATCGAGATCGCGGTGGCCGACTTCCCGTTGTTCGGTATCCGGATCAGGATGATCGTGTCGGTGTTGGTTGATTCGTCGTCGCCGGCGCGCAGTGCGGCCAGTTCCTCGGTTGACAAGGGGTTGCCGTGCGCATCGGTACGGCTGTCCAGGCCGACCAGCAGAATGTCGATCGCGCCGTCGTCGCCGCCCTTACCCAGCGAGGGCGCCCACATGTGGAAGATGCCATCTTCGAAGGACCGAACGTTGTTCCAGGCGACCCCGGTGCCGATGACGACCGCGACGGCCAAGGCAGTGGCAACCACACGAACCACACGTTGCACAGGCATCACATTAGGTTACTTGCGGCACACCCGCTTCTCGGGTAGCCGGTTGCGGCGTGGCCCGGGCTTCTCGAGGCGTGCCAGACTCGAAGCATGTCGGGCAGGATCGTCATCACCGGTGCCGGCGGCCAGCTCGGCAGCTGCCTAGCGGCGCAGGCAACCGATCAGGGCCGCGATCTGCTGCCGCTGAACTCGTCGCAATGGGACATCACCGACCCGGCCGCGGCCGAGCGGATCGTGAAAAGCGGCGATGTCGTGGTGAATTGTGCGGCGTACACCAACGTGGATGGCGCCGAGAGCGCCCAGGCGGCCGCCTATGCAGTCAATGCCGCCGGTCCGGAACACATCGCTCGTGCCTGCGCCCGCGCCGGCGCCCGGCTGATCCACGTCTCAACCGACTTCGTGTTCAGTGGCGACTTCGGCCCGGACGGTAAGGCGGTCGCACCCCATCCTTACGAACCCAGCGACGAGACCGCGCCGCAGGGCGTGTACGCCCGCAGCAAGTTCGCCGGAGAACGTGCCGTGCTGGCAGCCTTGCCGGAGGCCGTCGTGGTGCGTACCGCATGGGTCTACACCGGCGGTACGGGTAACGACTTCGTCGCGGTCATGCGCCGGCTGGCCGCCGGAGACGATCCCGTCGACGTGGTCGACGACCAGATCGGCTCACCAACCTACGTCGGCGACTTGGCCGCCGCGCTACTGCAGGTCGCCGACGACCGGGTACCCGGTCCCGTCCTGCACGCCGCCAACGAGGGTGCGGTCTCGCGATTCGAGCAAGCCCGCGCGGTCTTCGAAGAATGCGGCGCCGACCCGGTTCGGGTGCGGCCGGTCAGCAGCTCACAGTTTCCACGGCCGGCGCCGCGGCCGAAATACTCGGCCCTGTCGAGCCGGCAGTCAGCGGCGGCGGGTTTGCGGCCGCTAAGGCACTGGCGCGCAGCGCTTATCGCGGCGCTGGCAGCCTCCGGCCAGGGTGGGCCGCCCGATCGACCGATACTCTCTACGTGTGACTGACGTCCTGCCGGTTGTAACGGTGACCTACTCCCCGGGCCCTCATCTGGAGCGGTTCCTGGCCTCATTGTCGCTGGCCACCGAGCGCCCGGTGAGCGTGCTGCTGGCCGACAACGGCTCCACCGACGGCACGCCA
>DASXMA010000437.1:0-18812 GCA_036495965.1 Mycobacterium sp. | reverse complement strand
CGATTCCCTGATCTGGAAGTTCTACGGCGATCACCGGACTCAATTCTTCGGGTTCCAGCGTGTCGCGGGTGTCGAAAACTGCATCGAGCAACTCGCTCAGGGCGTGCTCGATCACTCGGTGGTTTTCAGCGACACGTTGGGCCGCGCCAAGCGAACGGCGCCGCCGCTGATGAGGACCGTCTACTCCGACGAGCCTCATGAGTGGGGTCGCAAGGTGCGGGATTTCCACAAGCCGATCAAAGGCACCATCAGTGACGGCTCGAGGTATCACGCGCTGAATCCCGAGTTGTTCTATTGGGCCCACGCCACGTTCGTCGACCAGGTCATCTACAACACGGACACCTTCATTCGTCGGCTGTCGCGTGCGGAAAAGGAGCAGATCTTCAACGAAGGTAGGGTCTGGTACAGCCTTTACGGAGTCAGTGCCCGCAGCCAGCCGCAGACCTATGACGACTTCGTCGCGTATTGGGACGAAATGCTCGAGCGGTTCGTCCCGCACAAAACCGTGTTGTACGGCACCGGCTACATCAGGAAAGGGGTACCGGGCCCGCGCTGGATTCCCAAGCCGGTCTGGAAGGTTTTGTCTGCGCCGCTCAACGCCTACACCCGCCTCGTGCTGGTTGGCACGATGCCGCCGCAGATGCGCACCGTGTGCGAGCTGGACTGGGATGGCAAGCGGGAAAAGCGATTTCAGCGATTTGCGGCGGCCATGCGTGCGTTGAATCCGCTCATCAACCGGTTGCCGCTCTGGTTCGTCTACGCACCCTGGGCGGCCACGGCGTGGCGCCGTGCCGGCGTCGACCCGCGCAGGCTGCACAACCGCCCGCTTAACTGATCCGCAGCAGTGGTTCGGCGTTGCCGTGCGCGATCTTCTCTCGGTTGCTGCCGCCCAGTGGTGTGTGCTCGAATCCCTGGACCGCCTCGCAGGAAGATTCGTAGGGTAGTCGACGGAGAACATCAGCGCTGGGCGATGTGCAGTTCCACGCGGTGTGGCACCCGCGCCTCGACGAGGATCCGTCGCACCGCTGGCTTCGCCAGGTGGTGAGCACCGTTGCCACGCCACCGCCCGCACATCCACGACGCGCGAAAATTAGTGATTAGCAGGCTTCGCATCGGGGCATTCCGCTACGTCGGTCGAGCGAGCGGGCCGCAACGAAGCTCGAAGGAGGAGAACCGCGATGCAGATGACGGGCAATACCATCCTGGTCACCGGCGGGGGCACCGGAATCGGCCGCGGCTTGGCCGAATCATTGCACCGGTTAGGTAACCAGGTCATCATTGCGGCCCGGCGCCGCGAGCCGCTGCAAGCTGTCGCGAAGGCGAATCCGGGTATGCAGATTTGGTCGCTGGACCAAAGCGACCCGGCCGGCATCCGGCGATTCGCCACCGAGCTGACCGACCGCTATCCCGAACTCAACGTCGTCGTCAACAACGCCGGCATTCAACGGGTCGAGGACCTCCTCACCGGTGATGTGGGCGCTGCCGAGCAGACCGTGGCAATCAATCTGCTGGGCCCCATTCGGCTGATCTCGGCCTTGATGCCGTCGCTACTGAGGAGACCGAACGCCGCGATCGTCAACGTCACGTCGGGCCTGGCCTTTATGCCCAGCGCGCTCACGCCGACCTATTGCGCCACCAAAGCAGCGCTGCACTCCTACACCCAGTCGCTGCGGTTTCAGCTGCGCGACACCTCGGTCCAGGTGATCGAAGTTATTCCGCCGCAAGTGCAGACCGCGTTGCAGGGCGAGCGCGGATTCGACCCCAAGGCGATGCCGCTGGATGAATATGTCAGCGAGACGATGTCACTGCTGCAAACCCAGCCACAGGCCGACGAGATCGTCGTGGAGCGTGTCAAAGCGTTCCGGTTCGCCGAACGCGACGGGGTCTACGACGACATCTATCCCGCCTTCAACGAGGCCATCACGACCTAGGCATGTCGCCAGTCGACGGGAGGACATCGATGCGAGTCGTAATGGTGGGGGCCACGGGCCGCCATGCCCACCTGGTGTTGCGTGAGCTGACCAAACGAGGCGTCAAGGTGCGTGCGCTGGTCCGCAATGAGGAACGGGCACTGGTGGCTCGGCGTAACGGCGCCGAGGAGACAGTCATCGGCGACCTGACGGAACCTGCCAGCCTCACCGACGCGGTCGCCGGAATGGAGGGTGTCTTCCACATCGGCCCGGCGCACGCGGCGGCGGAGGCGGATATGGGACTGGCGATGGTCGAGGCGGCACGGACCGCGGGTGTGCGAAAGTTGGTATTTTCCGGAGTAATTCACCCTTCGATTACGGCGATGACGAATCACGCTGCGGCAAAACTGCCCGTAGAAGATGCGCTCTACAGCTCGGAGCTGGATTTCACGGTGCTGCAGCCGGCCCGCTTCATGCAGAATTTCGAACGATCTTGGAATGACATCATCGCGCACGACCGGTTGTCTCAGCCATACTCGCTGTCCGCGAAGATGTGCTCGGTGGACTACCGCGATGTCGCGGAGGTCGCCGCGATCGCGATGACCGGCAACGAGCTCAGTTACGGCACCTTCGAACTGTGTGCGCCGGGAATGCAGGACAGCTACGAGACCGCGGCGATACTCACCGGGGTGCTCGGACGAATGATCACCGCAGTGCAGATACCCTTGGACCAGTTCGCCTCACAACTGCCCGAAGGCCCTTTTCGCGACGGCATGACGCGCATGATGGTGCACTACGGCCGGCACGGTTTGCCCGGTGGCAACGCGGTGACATTGCGCGCAATCCTTGGTCGTGAACCTCGTACGCTCAAGGAGTACTTTCAGGAATTGGCGTCTCGCTGAAAACCGTGCAGTCGCATAGAATTTGCCGTGCCATGGGGCAACGTTCAGTCTTTGTATGCCCAGCAGGTGGAGCAAGCGTGGCGGAGCGGTTGGCAATGGGACAGGATCGATGACATGGCCTCCGTTGATTTTTCGGTCGATTTTTCGCTATTGGACGTCCCAAGATCGGTACCCGTTGCAGACCCCGAGACCTACTTACGAGCCGCCATCGCCTGGCACTTCGGCGAGGACACCGGTTCACCGTTCTGGTTGCGGATTGCCCAGACGCTGAACTTCAACCCGTTGACCGACGTCAAGGCCTTCGCGGATTTGCGGCTGTTTCCCAACCTCGTCAATGAGCTGCGAAGCGTGCCGGTCGAGGACCTTATTCCGCGCGGCTATAGATCCCAGGGATCCCCGTCGCCGCTGCCGCAGATATTCGAATCCGGCGGCACCACCGGTGCTCCGAAACGGACTGTGCAACTGCCGGATTGGATCGCGCAAGTTGTGCAATGGCAAACCGAGGACTTCGCCACGGGCGGATTTCTGCCGGGCCAGGGTTTCCTATGTCTGATGCCGAGCGGCCCCCACGGTGTGGGTTACTTCTCCCGGCTGGTCTCCGAACGGCTCGGCTCGGTGTTTCACCCGATTGACATCGATCCCCGCTGGGTCAAAAAGATCGCAGCGCGCAACGCGGCCACCGAAGTCGCGGCCTACATCGACCACGTCATCGAGCAGGCGGTGTTCATTCTCCAGACTCAGAATGTCGCCAATTTGCACGCCACTCCGCCTCTGCTGGAGGCGATCGCCCGTGATGACCACGTGGTCGACCTGGTAAACGCCAAGATCCGCTACCTCTTGCTCAGCGGCGCGCATGTCGATGCCGACACACTCGACCTGCTGCGCGAGATCTTCCCGAACACGACGATCACCATGGCCTTTGGCAGCACCATGGTCCTTTCGCAGGCCGTCACCCGAACCGACGGCGACTCATTCGTGTTCGATCCGCGCACGCCCTATGTTGTGTTTTGGGTGGTCGATCCTGACACCGGCGGACAAGTGCCCTACGGACAGCTCGGCCAAGTGGTGATGAACCACATCAGCAAAGGAATGTTCATACCGAACAACCTGGAACGCGATATGGCCATTCGGATGCCCGGGCCCGCAGCGCAAATCAGCGATTCGGTCAGTGCGGTGCGGCCGGCCACTACCTTCGAGGGCGAGGCCGTAATCGAAGGCGTGTACTGAGATGGCTAGCGAAACACCCAATGTTGCCGCCGATTTAGTGCCCATCGGTGCGCTCGGGCCCAGCGGCGAATACCGAACCCGCAGCCGTGAGATTGTCACGAGCACAGCAGGAGCGCCGGTTATCGAGCTGAGTATTGTTCCGCCGCTGTATGTTTCACGCACCATTGGCGCCCAACGCAAGGTTCGGCCGCTGCCGGTCGCTCAGCGCGAAGCAGCTCTGGCCAAAGCCGCCGATGTCTTCGCCACCGCCGTTATCGCCGGATTGGACTTCGAAGCCTACGTTGGCCTGGGCAGCCGGATTTCGGGGCTGCCTATCTCGATTACCCGCGCCGGGGCTCGCAGCGTGGCCGACGCCGTCGCCTCCGCATTCGCTGCGGTACAGCCAAGTCGGCCCGTCGGTGCGGCCGTCGACTGGCGTGAAGAGCGCACCCGTGACGGGGGCGCGGTATGGGCGCGGCGTGGCGAGGTGTTCGCGGTGCATGCCGCCGGCAACGGCCCCGGCGTGCACGGCCTGTGGCCCCAGGCGCTCGCGCTGGGCTATCGAGTCGCGGTGCGTCCGTCGCGCCGCGAGCCGCTGACCGCACACCGGCTGGTGAACGCCTTGCGCGAGGCGGGATTTCGCCCGGAAGATGCCGTGTATCTACCCACCGACCATGGCGGTGCTGACGAGATCATCCGGGCGGCCGACCTCGCCATGGTGTACGGGGGGCAGGACGTTGTGGACAAATACGCCAATGATCCGACGGTGGTGGTTAATGGACCGGGGCGTGCGAAGATTCTGATCACAGCGGATCGGGACTGGCGTGATTACATCGACCTCATCGTCGACTCGATAGCCAACCTGGGCGGGATGGCGTGCGTCAACACCACCGCGGTGCTCTACGAGGGCGATCCCGGACCACTGGCTCAGGCGATCGCCGCGCGGTTGGCCACGATTGAGCCGCTTCCCAGCGAGGACGAGCGAGCCATTCTGCCCACCCAACCCATCGACAAGGCGCGTGCCGTAGCGAACTATCTGGGGGTCAAGGCAGCGGGAACGACGCCGCTGCTCGGCGCCGGCCAGGTCGTTGCCGCCGTAGGTGACGGCGATGCCGCACTGCGTCCGGCCGTGCATCTGCTGGCCGTGCCCGACGTGGACAAGCTCAATATCGAACTGCCCTTCCCGTGTGTGTGGGTATCGCCTTGGTCACGTGGCGCCGGCATGGAGCCGCTGCGGCATTCGCTGGTCGTCACCGCGATCACAGGCGACGAAGAGTTGATCGACGACCTGCTAACCGAACCGACGGTGGCCAACGTTTACTCCGGGCATTACCCGACCTTCTACGCAGCACCCGAAATCCCGCACGACGGGTTTTTGGCGGACGTCCTGATGCACAACAAGGGCTTCATCAGGGATTAACGCGGAGTGGCCCACGGCTAGGACGGCTGCAAGAGTTACGAAAAAAGGCCGCATCCCAGCGCTCAGACGCGTCGATACTCAAACGTCTAGCCAGGGACCCGGGCGTTCGGACTGTAGACGCAGTCTGGTAGCTGTAGTTTACGAGCAAGTAGCGTTGGGAGAGCAGCGCGGCACCAGGACTAGGCATGTCATTTCGGTGAATGCGGTGAAGTTGAACGTAGTAGCAGGGGCCATCGACCGACTGGCCAACCCGGCGCGGATATCGGATCCCGACAAACTGCGCGGCGCCGTCTCCGGCAAGACCGTGCTGGTGACCGGCGCATCCTATGGAATCGGCGAGGCGACGGCCCGCAGGCTGGCCGCGGCGGGAGCGACCGTGCTGGTTGTCGCCCGATCCGCGGAAAGGCTCGACGACCTCGCGGCATCGATCAACGCCGGCGGCGGTCAAGCGGTCGCTTACCCGACCGATCTCACCGAGGAGGCCGCCGTCAGTGCGTTGACCAAGCAGGTCACCGAAGACCATGGCCCGCTCGACATCGTGGTGAGCAATGCCGGCAAGTCGTTGCGTCGATCGCTGCATCACCAGTACGACCGGCCGCATGACTTTCAGCGCACGATCGACATCAACTACCTCGGGCCGATCTGGCTGCTCCTCGGACTGCTACCCGCCATGCGCGAAAACGGCGGCGGGCACATCGTGAACGTCTCCAGTGTCGGCGTGCGCGTAGTACCTGGACCGCAATGGGGCGCTTACCAGGCGTCCAAGGGGGCTTTCGATCGCTGGTTGCGCAGCGTGGCGCCCGAACTGCACGCGGACGGTGTGGACGTGACGTCGGTTTACTTCGCGCTGGTCCGCACCCGGATGATCGCACCCACGCCGTTCTTGGGCAGACTTCCCGGCTTGTCTCCCGATCAGGCCGCCGATGCGATTGCCAAAGCCATCATTGAGCGGCCCCGCAGCAACGAACCGCCCTGGGTATGGCCGGCCGAGCTGGCTTCGGTGCTGCTGGCCGGACCCGCCGAGCGCGCCGCCCGACTGTGGCACCGCCTGTTCTTCGCCAATTCCAGCAAGGACCACTCATGACCGGCAGTGTGGTCGCCACGACGGCGCGGGCACTGGTGTCATCCGGACTGCTGAGTCCACCCGCGCCGATCGGGGTGTTGCGCCTGGCTCGCGAGGTGTATCGAGGTGGCACGAATCTTTACACCCTGCTGGCCGTCGCGGCGGCTCGATGGCCGCAGCGCACGGCGATGATCGACGACGACGGTGCCATCACCTACCGCGAGCTGCAGTCGAAGACCGAATCGCTGGCGCGCGAGCTCTCTCGTGACGGCGTTGGAACGGGCCGGGCGGTAGGGATCATGTGCCGCAATGGACGCAACTTCGCCGCGGCGGCATTCGCCGCCGCCCTGGTCGGCGCCGACGTTGTGCTGGTGAACACGGAGTTTCGCACCAATGCGCTCGCCGACGCGTTGAGTTCACACCAAATCACAACGATCTTCTGCGACAAGGAATTTGCGGGACAAATAGGCGGTGCCGGTGAGTCGCTCAGGGTAATCGATCCGGCGACCGTCGAGACCCAACCCGGCGAGTCCCGGCCCAAGGTGGTCGCCTCGGGTCGACTCGTTCTGCTGACCTCGGGCACCACCGGGGTGCCCAGGGGCGTCCCGCGTGTACCACGGGTGAGCTCGGGCATAGGCGTTGGCATGACAATTCTCGAGCGCACCGGGCTGCGTGTCGGATCGCGAATCGCGGTGGCAGTCCCAATGTTTCACGGGCTTGGGCTCGGCATGCTGATGCTCACCGTAAGCCTGGGCGGTACGGTTCTGACCCATCGGCGCTTCGACGCCGAAGCCACACTGGCGCGCGCGTCGCTGCAGCGCGCCGACGCGTTGAGCGTGGTCCCGATCATGCTTGCGCGCATCCTCGACCTGCCCCAACGTGTGCGGGCACGAAATCCGTTGTCGTCCCTGCGGGTAGTGATATCCAGTGGTGACCGGCTCGATCCCAGCCTGGCGCGCCGGTTCATGGATGCCTACGGGGACGTCCTCTACAACGGCTACGGTTCTACCGAGGTCGGTATCGGAGCGCTGGCAACACCGATCGAGCTGCGACATGCCCCGGAAACAGTAGGGCGACCGGTCGCGGGGTGCCCGGTGCGCATCTTCGACAGAAACGGGAGACCGGTCGGGCCGCGCGTGACCGGCCGCATCTTCGTCGGCGGTGAACTGGGGGCGGAGGAGTACACCGGTGGTGGCGCCAAAGCCATCATCGACCGTATGACCAGCACCGGTGATATGGGCTATCTTGACAATTCGGGCCGGCTGTACATCGTCGGCCGCGAAGACGACATGATCATCTCAGGCGGTGAGAACGTCTATCCGCGCGCGCTGGAAAACGCGCTTGCCGAACATCCCAACGTTGCCGAGAGCGCGGTCATCGGTGTCCCTGACGAGCAGTTCGGCCGACGTCTGGCCGCGTTCGTCGTTCCACGTTCGCAGCACGACATCGACGAGGCAGGGTTACGGGAGTACTTGAAGGGCAAGGTCTCTCGCTTTGAACAGCCCAGGGACATCCACGTCGTGAGCAGCATTCCACGCAATCCCGCCGGCAAGGTCGTACGCAGCCAGTTGTCTATCTAGCTGGGCCGAAGGTTTTCATAGCAGGCCCAAGTACTGCAGGTCCGTGACATATTTGTCGATCAGCGCAGCGGACAGGTGTGGAATGTCTTTGTCGGCACCAATTTTGGCTGCCCGTACTGCGGTCTGAAATACCTCGGTGGGGGTTGGGGCGCCGCGCAGCGGCCTTTCGGGTTCGCGATAGGCGCCCAGTAGGGGCAGCACTGATTGCTGTCGTTGCTTCTCCGGTAGCGCCTTCAGCGCCGTTTCGAATCGGCTAATCCACTCGTTGTGTTCGCCGATCCGCTGGATCTTGTGGCCGGCGTCGATGAGCCAATCCACGAAGGTGTCCAGCGAAATGCCGTCGTCATGCGGATTCTCTACGTCGAACGAGCGGAACCCGTCGGTGACCTGCTTTCCCAGGGTGGTGACGGCTTCGGCAACGAAGTCCGAGGGCAGCCCGGCGTAGTGCGCCCTGGCCCGACTCCCCGCGGCGTCGGTCTGGTAAAAGGACCCCGGCGCGATACCTGTTGTCAGCAGACTGAAGAGCAACCGGGTGAAATTGTCGACCACATTGAGCTGTCCGACGTATTGGCTGTGCGCCAGGATCATGTCGGAGCGGAACACCGCCACCGGCAGGCCGCATAGGTCATATGCCTCCCGCAGCAGGACTTCCCCGGCCCACTTGCTGTTCCCGTAGCCGTTGGCATACGAGTCGTCGATCGCGCGCGCCGGGCTGATGGCGCGGATGTCGCCATCCTCGGCAAACTTGTCGGGCGCAATCGGCATGGCGACAGCTACTGTCGACATGAAGGTGACCGGTTTGATCCGCGAGGAGATCGCCAGCTTGATCACCTCGGCGGTACCAACAACATTGGGGCCGAACAGTTGCTGGTAGGGCAGCACGTGATTGACCAACGCACCGACGTGCGCGATCAGGTCCACGCTCTCGGCCAACCGCTGCCAGGTTGTGTCGTCGAGGCCGAGGTTGGGTTCGCCGATGTCGCCGGTGATGACTTCCAGGTGCTCGGTGGCCAGCTCACGGAAGCGGTTCAGCAGGTGGGGGTCTCCGCTGTCGAAGACCTTCTCGAGGCGGGTGCGTGCCACGTCGGCGTCGTTGCCGCGGACGATGGCGATCAGTTTGCCGCCCGTGCGGGAGAGCCGTTCCAGCCACTCCAGTGTCACGAAACGGCCGAGGTAGCCATTGGCGCCGGTGAGCAGAACGGTGTGCGGCTCACCGGTGGCGCGTGGCAACGTCTTGGCCGCAACCAGCGTTTTGGCGTCGATGAACCTATCCAATGTCAGATCACTTGCGTAGACGGTGGTTTCGCCCTTTCCGTGGATCTTGGCGAAGGTGGGCCGCGTCGACCCCGACCGGCGCTCGGTCTCGATGTAGTCGGCGATCTGGCGCAGGTCGCTCGCGGGGCTGACAAGCACCCCCACCGACACCTCAACCCCGAGCAACTCCCGAAGGAGGTTGGAAAACGTCAGCGCGGAAAGGGAATCCCCGCCCAGGTCCGTGAAATGTGCATCGGAATCCACGTTGGCGTCCCCTGATCCGAGCACCGCCCGCGCGGCCCCGATCACAGTGTCCAGGGCCGGCTGCTCTGCGGCCGCCTGGCGCAACGCACGAAGCTCGCTCACCTGTGCGGCGGCCAGCTCGGCGTAGAGCTGCTCCAAACGCGCACCGTAGGCATCTTTCAGTTTGGGCCGCAGATTCTTGCCGACCCCGGAAAGCAAGCCATTGGCCACGCTGAACGGTTCGGTCTCGATCAAAAAGTCGGCGGGCACCTCATAGGACTGCAGCTCGGCGGCTTTCGCGTTCTGCTGCAGCGATTCCCGTATCGCGGCCTTTAGGGCGGCGGTGTCGCCACCAAACTGCGAAAGCGCTTCAGCGGTAGGGACGATCACCGCCAGCAGGTAGGAGCGTTCGCTGTTGCCGTAGACGAAGACTTGTCGCACCAGGGGCGCCGCGCCGAACACGGCTTCCAAGTTCGCGACGGCCACGAACTCACCGTTTGCGAGCTTGAGGACGTTTTTGCGCCGATCGACATAGACGACATGATCGGGTGCGATCTCGGCCATCACGTCGCCGGTGCGGTAGTAGCCGTCTTCATCGAACGCCTCGGTGGTGACCTCGGGGCGTTTGTAGTAGCCGGGTGTGCTGTTCTCCGATTTGACCAGCAGCTCGCCGCGCGGATAGGGCTTGTCGGTCGTGAAGTAGCCCAGCTCGGGAACGTCGATGAGTTTGTAGTCGATCACCTCTGGACGCACGATGATGCCGTCCCTGGTCACCGGGACGACCTCGGTCAAGCCATATAGGTCGCCCACGTGCACGTCGAGGCACGACTCCAGAAACACCCTCAGCTCGGCGGCCAGCGGGGCGGTGCTGACAAACGTGCGGAGCACCCGGCCGCCGAGCACCTGCTCCCGCAATTCGACGGCGGCTTCCTGCTCGGCGTCGGCGACGTCGGCGCCCTCTAAGCTGAGGCGGTCCACCGTGGACCGGGAGTGCTGAAACAGCATTTCGACAACCCTGGGCACCAGCATCAACTCAGTGGGTCGCACCAGCGCCCAGTCGTCGAACAACGTCGACAGATCCGACTCGGCAACGAAATAGCTGGTGCCGCCGGTCAAGAAGGCCGCGACCAACGGCAGCCGCCCAGCGATATGGTTCAGCGGCATGAAGTTCACGTTGAACACCGGGAGTTCAGTCTCAGTGAGCGATGTCGTGAACAGCCTGGCCAGCGTCCGTTCGGTGATCATCGCGCCCTTCGGTGTCCCGGTGCTGCCCGATGTGTAGAGGATCATGGCCAGCCGCTGGTCGGTGTCGTCGGTGTAGAGCGGTTCGGGCGGAAGTTCTCGGCCGCGCTGGATGACCTCGTCCAGCGTGCTCACCACGACCGGCATGCCGGCGTCGTGGATGCGCTTCCGGGCACGCTCGAGGTTCTCGCGGTGCTCATCGACCTGCGGCTGGTAGTCGAATACCACCAGATGGCGCAGCGACGCACTCTGCAAAGCGGATTCGACGGCCAGATCCAGATATGCGGCGCCCGCGGCGAGCACGCGCGGCTCGATCTCGTCAATGATCGGCTTTAGTACCGATACCGGGGCGCTGTGTTGCAGTGGCACCGACACCAAACCGAGGTAGGCGCACACCAAGTCGACAGTCAGGTAGTCGGGCCCGGCGAAACCCACGGTGGCGACGAAGTCGCCCGGATTCACCGGAGACGTCTCATCGTGGCGCCACGCGGTGGAAACCGCGCGCACCCGCGTCCACATGTCGCCATAGCTGATGGTCTCGAAGCTGGGCAGCAGCCGCGTGGTGGTGCGGCCAGTGGCCGGGTCGAGCACTAGCTCGCGTGCGCGTTGCCCGAGTGCGGGCCGATCCGCGTAGCCTTCGACCAGCGTCTGCAGGATTGGGGCCAGCCGAAGCCCCGGGCGGCGCGCCGCATCGATCACACTAGGGAGCGGTTTCGCCGCCCGGAACTGGAAGTCAGAGGCGTACAGGTGCGCAATTCGAGTCGCCCGTCGCTCCGCTCGCGTGCCGCTCAAACCTGGCGGGTCGGTCATCTCGCTCTCGACACCGGTGGTCATCTGCAAGGCCTTCCATCTAATAATGCAATTAAAGTAGAGACAACGGTGACTTGACAATCGATCCGGAGCGCGGGTGTGAGCGTCCACACACGTCGGTGATACCGCCGTGACAGGCGTGATGACGCCTGCGTCATTGCGGAGAATCGCGGTGCCGGCGAGGTTGATTCGATCTGGTTCGCCCGCGTTCCCGGCCCGAGCCTAGCGTTCAGTTGCGTTATGTAACTTCTCGACAGCGCGGAGTTTCTGAAGCCGCAGTCCACCCTAGTACGCCTCGCCGCCCCGCCCGCCGCAGCCTGTTCGTCGGGAAACCGAGCAGCCATGGCACGGACGCGCACCCATGGTCCGGGCGGGTCGGACAGGGCACGGGGGCTGAATAGGCAATTACTCGGCGGCAGCACTGAGATTACGGCCGGGGTTGGCTGGGCTGGGCCGGTGTCGATAGTCCTGGCGAAGAGGCGGAGAGACCGGCCCGGATTCCCCGATTAATCTCTCCCGCCGGGCTGCCGGCTGGAGCCGTCTCTGGGCAGCTACAGCCGAGGGCGCTGAACGGGTTCGGGTCGGTGCCGATCGGGTTCGCATCGGCGTTAGCCGGTGCTGCTGCCCCAACCCAGGAACCGAGAGCGATAGCCCCGATCACAACTATTTTCGTGAGCACTTGTACTGGCTTTGCCATCGACATTGCGGGCTCTCCTTTCAGCATTCGACCGGAACAGAAAGTGCTCCGGCGAAACCCGGAACTGCCACGGCGGCATCACGTTTCGGGTTTGGCTGTACATTTCACGATGTCACCTACGCTAAGTACCGGAAATCGATGCGTCCAATGCGGAAACGTGTCGTGATCCATTCATCGGCGAATCGATATGGCTCGACCAGGGCAGGTCGCCGGAGTAACAATCCTAGGTGTGTCCGAGGTAACGCTTGTTCGGTCGTTGGCCCCGAAGTTAGCGCTGCTGTGTGCGGTGGCCGAGGAGGGCAATCTGACCAGGGCAGCGGCCACCGTCGGCCTGCCGCAGCCGACCGCGAGTCGGTGGCTGGCGGCATTGTCCGCCGAGTTAGGCACGCCGGTGGTGGTGCCCGCTGGGCGCGGCATCCGGCTCAGCCGTGCTGGCGCCAGCCTCGCCGCGGCAGCCGAGCGGGCGCTTTCGGAGGTGGCCGCCGGGGTGCGCCAGGCCGCCGGCGAGGCCGATCCCGAGCGCGGCCAAGTGGTGGTGGCGTTCCTGTACACGCTTGGCGAGCGCAGGGTGCCCGAGCTGTTGCGGGCGTTTCGCCAACAGCACCCCCGGGTGCGACTCACCCTGATGCAAGGCCCCCATGAGGAGTTGCTCGACCACGTGCGCGCCGGGCGCGCGGACCTGGCCTTCACCTCGCCGCCGCCCGGGCCGGGCGAATTCGGCGGGGTCATCCTCGAGGAGCAGCCGTTGGTGGTGACCGTGCCCGCCGCGCACCGTCTGGCCGGCAGAGTGTGGGTGCGGATGGCCGAACTGGCCGGCGAGGCGTTCATTCGCATCAGGACGGGATCGGGGCTGCGTGAAGAGGTCGACGAACTCGCCCGGGCGGCCGGCTTCAGCCCGAGGCTGGCCTTCGAGGCCGAGGAGGTACACACGCTGCGCGGCCTGGTCGCCGCCGGGCTCGGGGTGGCCGTGCTGCCCGCCACCGAGCCCGCCCCGCCGGAGGGGGTCGTGGAGATACCGTTGCGCCCCAGGGCAACCCGCCGCATCGGCCTCATCTGGGCCGGCGACCGCCCAATGACCCCGGCCGTGCTGGCCTTCCGCGATTTCGTCAACTCCCAGACATAACACGGCCATCGAGACTCACCTCGCGGCTTCCCTATTTGGTCGTAGGGTCGCCATGGCAGGGCTGTGGCGGGTACGGCAGTGGTTTGTGCAACGGCCAGAGCAACAACCTTGACGGTTCGCATTTGAGGAACGAAGTGGGCGTGCTTTCGCATTAGACGGATTGATTATCCGTCCCTAATGTCGACGGCGTGGCGATGTGCGCCGACCAATCCGGAAACTCGATACCTAGTTCTCGCGGTGACGGCTTTTCCTCCATGCTGCGCGATTACGACACCTATGAACTCCAGCGCGTCCCCAGCGTTAGTTCCCTGGAATGCGTCACCGGCCACCAGCATAGCCGTGTCAGTAACCGAGGCTCCGACAACGAAAAGTCCAGGGAGGAAACCTAAATGAACCTCGAGCGTCTCACACACCCGGTGAGGTTGGCCAGAGGATCACACCAGCCAGAATCAGGCAAAGGGTGTGCGATGAACGTTATTTCCTACATCAACGGCGATCCGCATATCACCGACTTCCCAGACTGTTCGGCTCGCGCACTGGCCGCTTTCGTTTAGTTATGCAACGACCTTCTGGCCGGATCTGACGACTACTTGTCACCGGAAAACAGCCTTCTGGCACTCGAACTCGGCTGGCAGACCGTGAGAACCGCCGAGGTAGCCGACACCGTCATTCACGCATGGGTGGCCGGCTTAGTGGACACCTTGGCACCGTAGCGCAACGGCGCGTGGCCTGGCTTCGCGCCTGTCGAGGCACGCGCCGGTTACGCGCGGGGGTGCTAACCCTGGTGAGCGTGCCACTGCCACGATGAGCTGAACTCAGCGCTTTGGCCGCCGCCATTTTCCCGACGCGGGACCGGCGCACGGGAAGGGTTGCCCGGCGGCGGCACCATACTCGGATCGGTAGCACTTTTGGTCGGCAGCATGCGGACTTTGTCGTGGGGGACTCGGCGACCTGTCCTGGCGTTGACGGTGCGTAGTTCGACGGGATCCCCATTGGGGTCACTTGGCTGCAGGGGTGGGTGTTTGGCAGTTGCGCCCCATTTGTCACCCCACGCCAGCATGGCCAACAAAACAGGTTGCAGGTCGCGCCCCTTCTCGGTAAGCCGGTATTCGAATCGGTTGCCCGAATCACCGTAAGGAGCGCGGGTCACCACACTGTGGTCGTGCAGCCAGTTCAGTCGGTCGGTGAGGGTGTTACGGGCGACGCCGAGTCGCCGCTGAATGTCTTCGAAGCGAGTGACGCCGAAAAAGATGTCCCGCACGATCAACAGCGACCACCAATCCCCGACCACCTCGAGAGTCTGGGCCACCGAGCAGTCCATCTCCTGAAACGACGCGCGACGCATAACTTCAGATTAGCTGACGTAGAGCCGTCTAGTAATGCAACTCGGGGGCGACAGAGGAACGGGCCGGGTGCCGCACCGTGGGCGCCGGATCCGGATCGCGGCATCGAACGCATTGGGGCGATTGGTGATTAGCGTGTGCCCTATTGCAGAGCATTCGCGTCGAGCAGTCGAGGGGCATCCGTATCGTCACCAGCATTTCGCCGCAACCCGGCTGTCAAGGTCGTCGGAAGCGAGTTGCCGAGGGTAAACAACCCGTCGGTCGCTAGCCGCAGCTCAGCGCTGGAACGGTCGCCAGCAGTCTTCCGGCTGGGCGAGACGGTCGGCCACGACGTACAGCGTTTCCAGGCTGTGGCCGTATCCGAGATGACTACTGTGAACTTCGACGTTTTCCGTACGCGGCGCCGGCAGGCTGGTGCAGCACTGCCAGGCCACGATCCCGTCAGTCTTGCTGTAGATGCACGTGGTGGGCACGGTCAACGGTTGCTCGCGGCGAATGCGCGCCGCTTCGGCTACTGCCTCGGTGGCACCGGTGCCGCGGTTGAGTAGCCGCCATACCCGCCAGGCGGTGCTGGCCCGATGGTTCCCGCGGAATGGGGATCCCAGGGTGATCACCGAGCGGACGGCATCGGGGAAAACGCGGGCCAGTTCGCGGGCATAAATTCCTCCGGCGCTCCAGCCGATGATGCTGACCCGACGCCCGTCGGCTCGTTCCTGTATGTGGCGCATGCGCTCCGGTAGCGTCTGCTTCATGCTGGCGCGATACCCCATGTTGTATCCAAGACCCCAGTCGTAGACGCGATATCCCAAGCGGCGCAGGACATCACGCATCAGATCCGTCGAGAGTGGGCCGGCCAGAAATCCGGGAATCACCAGCACCGGATGCCCGTCGCCCCGCGGCCAGCCGGTGATGCGCCGCAAGCCACGGCGGGCGGCCACATATTCAAGCCCGGTACGCACTTCCAGCGTCCGCAGCAGATGTCCCGGCGGCGTCGCATTAGCGGCATCGGGGGTCTGAGATTGTGCGCGCCCGGCAGACGTAGGAATAGCCCGAGAACGACCCGAACCCTCGGGTAAGTCGAGCGGTTCACGAATAGACGGCATCTAGGTTCTCCTTCGTCTGCTCGCCGACCTCCCCATCTCGAACAGGCAGGGGCGGATTCTTAATCGTCCTCGTCCTCGTCCTAGTCCACGTCCTCGTCCTCGTCCTCGTCCTCGGCGATACCGACCGTTCTGGCCAACCAATTGGGCGCCAGCGCAGAGATCGCGGTGGCTCCACCCGTGGCACCCAGTACGCCCGTCCAGGCGACCGGCCCCAATGGCGTGCATCCGAAAAACTGGCTGATGACCGGGGTCTGGACAATGCCGACCAGCACGCCCGCGCTGCCCAGCGCGGTCGCCACCACGAGTGGGCTGTGCCGGCGCGTGAGCAGGGTCTGCGCCAACTGCGTTGTCACCAGAGCGGTCAATCCCATTGTCGACGTGCGGCGTTCGCTGCCGGGCGTCCAGCGCCCGATCGCCCAGGCCGCCGTTGCCCCAGCGGCCGTGACGGCGCCTCGGGTGACGATCTGGCGCATCAGCGGAGCGTCTAGGGAAGGAGTAGGCCCGGTCAGCACCGCACGCCGGTGTTCAGCGCGCGCTTGTTCGGCCTCTTCTTCGGATTCATACTCGGTTTCGTCGGGTTCGACATATTGCGAAGTGACCGCGACTGCAAGCGCGGGGAACATATCGGTGAGCAGGTTCACCAACAGCAGCTGACGGGTCCCCACCGGCGCCCGCCCGGAGCCGAGCGCCGTCCCGATGATGGTGAACAGCACTTCGCCCACATTGCCGCCGACCAGGATCGTGACCGCATCACGAACACCGCTCCACATACTGCGGCCCTCGACCAGCGCGTCGAGTAGCACACCCAAATCATCGTCGGTCAAGACGATGTCGGCAGCTCCGCGGGCCGCTGACGAACCACGACCGCTCACCCCGATACCTACGTCGGCCATCCGAATCGCCGCCGCGTCGTTGGCGCCGTCGCCGACCATCGCGGTCACTCGACCGGAGCGCTGCAGCGCGCCCACAATCTGAACCTTTTGTTCCGGGCTGACGCGGGCGAACACCTGAACGTCGGCGGCGAGCTTGGCGCACGCGTCCTCGTCGAGGCCGGCTAGTTCGGCACCGGTTACGACTCGTGCATCCGCGGACATGCCCAACTGACGGGCGATCGCCCGTGCAGTGATGGGGTGATCGCCGGTTATCAGCACCACATTTCGGTCGGCGTCCAGCAACGCTTCGATCAGCGGACGCGACGATGCCCGCGCGGTGTCTGCCAAACCCACGTAGCCGAGCAACTCGAGGTCCTGAGCGGCAGCGTCGACGGCATCGGCGTCGGTTTCCTCGTCGTCGGTGGTGCCGTTTTCCCAGCTGCGCTGCGCCACCGCCAGCACGCGTAACCCTTGCTCGGCAAGGCTGTCTACCAACGATTTTGCGTGCTCGTGGTCGGCGTCGGGATCGCCGAAATGGCAACGCGGCAGGACCACCTCGGGAGCGCCCTTGAGCATCAGGATCGGCGACGACGGGTCTGTGCCCAGTGTGCCTATCGCAGCGGCAAAACCACGACTGGACTCGAACGGCACTTCCGCGAGCACCGCCCACCCCGGATCACCTTGGCTGGTAAGCGAACTCGCTGCGGTGACGATAGCTTCGTCAGTGGCGTGCGCATGTCCTTGCCCTTCTTGGGGCTTCGTGGATGCCCACGCTGCCGCCCTGAGCACGGCAGCGGACTGTGAATCGGCGGTGTCCGGGAATGGATCCCGTGGATTGGCCGCGCTCGGCACGGCGCATACGACGCGTAGTCGGTTCTCGGTGAGGGTGCCGGTTTTGTCGAAACATACGGTGTCGACTCGGCCCAGCGCTTCGATGGTACGGGGGGCGCGGACCAGTGCTCCGCGTGCCGTCAGGCGTTGGGCGGCGGACAGTTGGGACAGCGTAGCCACCAACGGGAGGCCCTCGGGGACGGCGGCCACCGCGATTGCGACGCCGTCGGCGACCGCCTGACGCAGGGAGGCGCGCCGTAGCAACGCCAATGCGGTTACCGCGGCACCGCCGGTCAGCGTCAGCGGAAGGACCTTGCTGGTGAGCTCTCGCAGCCGGGCCTGGACTCCGGCCGAAGTTTCGACGTCGGCGACCGCCGAGATCGCGCGATGGGCGGCGGTGCCGACCCCGGTGGCCACGACGATCGCCCGAGCGTGCCCCGCGACGATCGTGCTGCCCTCGAACAGCATGCTGGCCCGGTCGGGGGCGTTGACAGCGACAGGGTCGACCTGCTTGTCGACCGGCAGCGACTCACCGGTCAGCAACGACTCGTCGACCTCGAGGTCTTCGGCCACCAATAGGCGCGCGTCCGCCGGCACCACTTCCGGTGCTGCCAGGTCGATGACGTCACCGGGCCGCAGCGACTTCGCGGAGACCGTGGCCGTGCGGGTGGCGTGCAGGGCCGCCTCCAATCGGCGTCGCGTCGTCGCGACTGCCGGGACAACGACCCGGCGCACCATCTGGTCCTGCTCGGCGAACAGCTCGGCAGCGGCCGCCTCGGCCCGTAACCGTTGTGCCCCACCAGTTATCGCGTTGGCTGTCATCACACCGGCGACCAGAAGCGCGTCGATATTGCTGCCCACAATCGCCGATGCCGCGGCTCCGACTGCCAGGATTGGAGTCAGGGGATCGGCGAGTTCGTGCCGTGTGGCCGAAGCCAGCCGCGCCAAGTTGCTTACCGGTCCGCGCAGCGGTGCCAGCGCAGGACTGTAGGACAGATCGTCGAGACGGCGTCGCCACGACGGCGTACCGGCCTCGACAGCCAACGGTCGCGCGCCGCCGGCCAGCCGCGAATAGACGATCTCCGGGTCCAGCGCATGCCAGGCGGTTAGCGGCTGCGGGGTGGGATCCGGCAGCCGTAGCACCCTGCCGGCCGAAAAGGTCCCTGCCACCAACGCAGTGGCCGCGGCCGCGTTGACCGGATTAAGCCAGCGA
>DASXMA010000436.1:0-16989 GCA_036495965.1 Mycobacterium sp. | reverse complement strand
TGTACGCCGGGCTGCGCCCGCTGCTCGCCGGGGAAAGCGACGACACCTCCAAGCTGTCCCGGGAACACGCCGTAGCGGTGCCGGCGGCCGGCCTGGTCGCGATCGCCGGGGGCAAGTACACCACCTACCGGGTGATGGCGGTCGACGCCGTCGATGCCGCGGCCGAGTTCATCCCGGCCCGGGTCGCGCCGTCGATCACCGAGAAGGTGCCGCTGATGGGCGCTGACGGCTACTTCGCCCTGATCAACCAGACCGAAAACGTCGGCGCGCTGCAGGGGCTACACCCGTACCGCGTGCGCCATCTGCTGGACCGCTACGGTTCGCTGATGGGCGAGGTCCTGGCGTTGGCGTCCGGCCGACCCGAACTGCTGAGCCCGATCAAGGAGGCGCCGGGCTACTTGAAGGTGGAAGCTCTGTATGCCGTCGCCGCCGAGGGGGCCCTGCATCTCGAGGACATCCTGGCCCGTCGGATGCGGATCTCCATCGAATATTCGCATCGCGGCGTTGGCTGCGCCCGGGAGGTAGCCGACCTGGTCGCTCCGGTGCTGGGGTGGACCGCCGCTGAGATCGACCGGGAGGTCGCGAACTACACCGCGCGAGTGGAGGCCGAGGTCCTGTCACAGGCCCAGCCCGACGACGTGTCGGCCGATGAGTTGCGCGCCAGCGCACCCGAGGCCCGCGCCGAGATCCTCGAACCGGTGCCGCTCAATTGAGGCCCGCGCCGCTGCCGGTTCGCGACGGATTAGGACCCGCGCGAGTGCGGTTGCACGGCGGACCGGTGCTGGCCGAGCTCACCGCGCGGTTCGGCGAGCCCGCCCGGGCGATGGTTTTGGGCGGGGAAGTCGTCGACGCCGACGGCGTAGTGGTCGATCCCGCCACCGTGCTGCCGACCGGTTCCAGCGTCTACCTGTATCGCGAACTGCCCCACGAAGTTCCGGTGCCCTTCGACATGCCGGTGCTGTATCACGACGCCGACATCGTGGTCGTCGACAAGCCGCACTTTCTGGCCACCATGCCGCGGGGGCAGCACGTCGCGCAGACCGCGCTGGTTCGGCTACGCCGGCAACTGGGATTGCCCGAGTTGAGTCCGGCCCACCGGCTGGACCGGCTGACTGCCGGGGTGCTGCTGTTCACCACCCGGCGCGAACTGCGCGGCGCCTACCAGACGCTGTTCGCCCGCGGTTTGGTGAGCAAGACGTACCTGGCGCGGGCGGCGGTCGATCCGGCCCTGGCGCTGCCGCGCCTGGTCCGAAGCCGCATCGTCAAACGCCGAGGACAGCTGCAGGCCCTCTGCGAGCCCGGCGTGCCCAATGCCGAGACGCTGGTGGAGCTCTTATCAGTTGAGGGCCTGTACCGGCTGACGCCGCGCACCGGACGCACCCACCAGCTGCGGGTGCACATGGCGTCACTGGGGATACCGATCACGGGCGATCCGTTGTACCCCAACGTGGTTGACGTGCCGGCCGGCGACTTCAGCGCGCCACTGCAATTGCTGGCCCAGCGCGTCGAGTTCGACGATCCGGTGACGGGGTTGCGTCGTGAATTCGTCAGCCGTCGCGACGGCTGGTGACTGCCGTCAGGCGGCCGGGGGAGTTTTCTCCTCAGGCGTGTACTGCGGGCAGTACACCTTGATCGCCGCACCGACGAAGTAGCCGCAGTGATAGGCGGGCATGTTGCTGCTATTCACCACGTCATTGGCCACGTCGGAGGGCGACGCGCCGCCGTCCAGTTTCTGGCAGACCATATGGCCGGCCTCGATCGCGTGCGCGGGAGATACGTGGTCGGTGATGCCCTGTTGCTTCAGTATCGACAGGAAGTGGTCGTCGTTGGAATCGGCACGAGCGGTCGAGACTGCGCCCAGGGGGGCAAGCAGCGCGACGGCCGTAACTATCAGACGGCGAATAACCATTTGGGTGCTCCATGAAGTGAGATGGTTTGCTGAAGCCGTGTTGGGCCGCCAACGCTGGAGGTTTCAGCTTCTACGGGCAATATTCTCCTGGGTACATCGATTTCTGACAACTGCGGTTTCAGGTCGCCGGGTAGTTGTACATGCTTTGTTCACCCGCCGAAGGTCGATGAGCGAGAAGAAACACCACGATGTCGGGCCGGATGTGGTGGTGCGCTGTTATGCATTGGACCGCAGCGCGAGGCGGCGACGTGCAACTTTTAGGGGCTTTTCCGCCGCAGTCAAGACTTTAATTCACGGATCTTCCAACGGAAGTCAATGTGCGGTGTCGTGCAGTAGGACGCGCCGCCACCAGCGGTGGCGGCGACTTTGTCGGCGGGACGGAACCCGTCGAGGGACCATTGCGTCCTCGCGTCTGCGGCTGAATTGGTGAATCCTGCGATGTCCAGCCGATCGCGGGGCATAGTTGCTGAAGGGCGATCGTTGTTACGATGCCTCACGACTGCGAAGACGACAGCAGTTCGGCGGGCTGCGGCTACACCCGCGGCGATCATCTCATCTGTACCCATCAAAGGAATTCAATTGAAACTCAATCGATTTGGCGCCGCATTGAGTATTCTGACCACTGGTGCAGTGATGTTGTCGGCGTGCGGCAGCGACAAGAACGCTACAGGAGGAAGTGCGACGACAGGCACGCCGTCGGCGAAGGTGGCCTGCGGCGGCAAGCCGCTTCTCAAGGCCAGTGGTTCCACCGCCCAGGCAAACGCAATGACCCGTTTTGTCAAGGCTTTCGAACAGGCCTGTCCGGGGCAATCCTTGAATTACACGGCCAATGGTTCCGGCGCTGGGATTGGCGAATTTCTGGGCAGACAAACCGATTTCGGTGGCTCGGACTCACCGCTGAGCAAGGACGAGTACGACAAGGCGGACCAGCGGTGTGGTTCGCCAGCATGGAACCTTCCAATGGTGTTCGGCCCAATCGCGATCACCTACAATGCCAACGGTCTGACTTCGCTGAACCTCGACGGTCCGACTGCGGCCAAAATCTTCAACGGCGGCATTACCAGTTGGAACGATCCCGCGATCGCAGCGCTGAATTCTGGTGTCGCCCTGCCCGCTGAGCCGATTCGTGTCGTGTTCCGCAGCGACGAGTCCGGGACCTCGGACAACTTCCAGAGATATCTGGACACCGCTGGCAACGGCGCGTGGGGCAAGGGGGCCGGAAAGACGTTCAACGGCGGTGTCGGCGAGGGCGCCAAGGGCAACGACGGCGCCGCAGCGGCCGTTAAGAGCACCGAAGGATCGATCAGCTACGTCGAATGGTCGTTCGCCCAGACACAACACCTGAACATGGCCAAAGTGATCACGTCGGCCGGTCCGGACCCGGTAGCGATCAGCAGTGACTCGGTGGGGAAGACGATTTCCGCTGCGTGGTTCATCAGGGAGGGCAACGACCTCGCCCTCGACACGATCTCCTTCTACCGGCCAAACCAGCCCGGCGCCTACCCGATCGTGCTGGCGACGTATGAGATTGTGTGCTCGAAGTATTCCGATCCACAGGGTGGTACGGCCGTAAAGGCGTTCCTGCAAAGCACGATCGGCGCCGGCCAGAATGGACTGACGGACAACGGATATATCCCGATTCCGGATGCGTTCAAGTCGCGATTGTCGACCGCGGTCAACGCCATCTCGTGATCAGGGGTGGGGTTAGCGGTGGCCGGTGCTGGCTATTCCATTGCGGCGCCGGCTCCGAGGGCGCCGGGGGACTCCGTGGGCCGACGATCGACCGATCGGTGGGGGGCGCCGAGGCCGGGAGGGCGCCGCGGGCTGAACATGGTGTGATGGGTTAGCTTGACGACATGCCATGGGCGCGATTGCTGTCGGTCAGCGTCCTCGCAGTCTGTCTGGTCGGGTGTGGCGTGCGGCATGTGTCGGCGGCTAGCCCTCGAGATCTGGCCGGGACATTCCGTTCCGGCGGCATGGACCGGACCTACGCGTTGCACGTGCCGCCCGGCGATTCGGTCGGCCTGGTGCTCAACCTGCACGGCGGTGGCGGTACGGGTCCAGGGCAGCAAAGCCTCACCGACTTCGATACCGTTGCCGACGCCCACAACCTGCTAGTGGTCTACCCCGACGGTTATGACAAGAGCTGGGCCGACGGGCGAGGGGCGTCGCCGGCGGACCGCCACCACGTCGATGACGTCGGGTTCCTAGTCGGGTTGGCGGGCAAGCTGCAGAACGACTACGGCATCGCCGCCGGCCATGTGTTCGTCACCGGCATGTCCAATGGGGGCTTCATGGCCAACCGGCTGGCCTGCGACCGCGCCGATGTCTTTGCCGCCATCGCGCCGGTGGCGGGCACGCTGGGCGTGGGTATGGTTTGCAATCCGTCGCGGCCAGTTTCGGTCTGGGAAGCGCATGGAACCGCTGATCCGCTGGTGCATTTCAATGGCGGCGACGTGCATGGTCGCGGCGGGGTCAGCCGCTCCATTTCGGCTATCAGCATGGTGAACAAGTGGCGCACCGCCGATGGATGCCAAGGCGATCCGTCGGCGGAGGCATTACCCAACGTGGGGGACGGCACCGTCGTTCACCGGTTTGATTCCACGGCGTGTGCGGCGGCCACTGAAGTGGTCTTCTACCAAATCGACAACGGCGGGCATACCTGGCCGGGCGGCAAGCAATACCTGCCCAAGCCGGTCGTCGGGGCCACCTCGCGCGCGTTCGACGCGTCGGAACTCATTGCGCAGTTTTTCCTCGCGCACCGCCGGGATTAGTCCGCCCCGAGCAGATCGGAACTGTTTGCCCGCATGGCGGCGTCGACGCTCAATGTTTCAGCGGTTTTTTCACCGTAGTCAACCCAATGTTCCAAGAGTTTTCCCGTTGTAGTCGATGTTTGGTGTCATGGAGTTCACGACATTGCCTCCGGAGGTCGTTTCTGCGCTGATCCACTCGGGACCCGGTGCGGAATCATTGATCGAGGCTTCCGGGGCTTGGCGGCGGCTCGGCACCAATTTGGAAGACTCTGCTGGCATCTATTCCGGGCTGTTGTCGTCGCTGACTGAGGCCTGGCGTGGTCCGTCCTCGTTGGCGATGACTCAGGCTGTCGAGCCGTACCTCACTTGGTTGCGAACCACCGCGCAGCAATCTCGCCAGATAGCGTCCTCTGCGCTGGCGGCCGCGGCGGCATTCAGCGTCGTCCGCGCGGCGGTGGTTCCTGTCTCGCAGGTCGCTGCCAACAGGACGCGGCTGGCGCACTTGTTGGCCACCAACACGTTGGGGATCAACCTTCCGGCTATCGCCGAAACCGAAGACCAATACCAGGGCATGTGGGCAAACAACTCGACGGCGATGAGTCGCTATCAGACGGCCTCGGCACAAGCCACCACGCTGGCTCAGTTCTCTTCGCCGCCCGCGATTACCAATCCGACTGGGCTGGCTGCTCAAGCCCAAGCGGCGCCGGCCACCGCCGCCTCCTCTTCTGCGGCGCGTGCTGCTGCCTCCGCCGCGTCTGCGGCGCCCGCCGCGGGCGCCGCGGCGCCCGCTGCTGCCGCTGCCGATCCGATTAACCTTGGCTTTGGGGACCCGACGACCGGCTATTTTGGTTTGGCCAACCAGTATGCCAACC
This sequence comes from Mycobacterium sp., assembly GCA_036495965.1. GTDB lineage: Bacteria > Actinomycetota > Actinomycetes > Mycobacteriales > Mycobacteriaceae > Mycobacterium. Next base: position 11,455 of record DASXMA010000436.1, on the reverse strand, counting down.
AGTTCATTTCGTCCGGATTTCCCGTTAACCTGCTCAGCTATTTGGCACAGAACAATTCGGCCCAGGCACTCCAGGCTGTCGGCGGCGACATTGGTCAGGGTCTGTCGGAGGGTCAGTCGGCCCTGGGCGCGGGGGCCGGTGCGTTTGGCGCCGCTGGACTCTCGGCAGAACCCACGGCGGCGATCGGTGTTGGGGTGTCGATGGGCAAGCTGACGGCGCCGCCCGCCGTGGTGGGGCTGTTGCCCGCATCGCAAGCCCCAGTCCAACTCGCATCGGCGGCAACGCCGCTTACTGCGGCAGACCCCGGGTTCCCCATGCTGCCGCCGTTGATGCCGCCGCCGATCTCGGCAGGCAGTGGTTGGCGTAAACGGAAGCAGCAAAAGTACGAAGACATTTCCATCGGCGCGGAGCTCAAGGGGACGGTGATACCCCGACCGCCATCAGCGGGATGAGCCAGGTGCGCGGCAGCTCAGAAGTCGTCGATGGGGCGCGGGTCTCACCCGGCGCGCGAAGCGGATGCCGGCGCGCGAAGCGGATGCCGTCACCCTACTGGGCATGCCTCGGGCAGAATGCGGCGATGCTGGCGCCGATGAAGAACCCGGCATGGTAGCCATCCAGATTGCTGTTTTTCGTCACGTCAGTTGCGACGTCGGACGGCTGCCTCCCGAGATCAAGTTCATCGCAGACCTCATGACCGGCAATGATCGCCGCTTGCGGTGATGCGAAGTTGATGCCTTTGGCCTTCAGCGCTGCGAGGAAATTGTTGTCGACCGCGTCGGCGTGAGCGGTCGCGGCGGCTACTCCCACGAGGCTAACCAGTACGACTACCGGGACGAGGCCTTCCATTGCTGATCGCAGAGGGCTGAACGAACGCACTTGGGTGGTCGTCCTTTCTGAACCTTTCCGCCGAGCAGAAGAGCCAGTCTTACTGGCGGCATGCCAAGCCGCTGCCAATGCGATCATTGCACGCGACATCCAGCCTGGCGATGCCTTGGGCCGCGCGTACGACCAGTGACTCGCCGGACATGCCGCGGGTGTTCAGCGTTGGCAGGCCGGACACCAGTACGCCACCCGCTCTCCGGTGTCGTCGGATTTGATCCGCGTACCGCAGCGACGGCAATTCTGCCCGGCTCGCCCGTAGACCCACAGCTGCCGGCCCGCCCGAGTGTCACCGGTGGTACAGCGGTTCCAGCGGAAGCGGTTGGCCCACAACATATCCCGGGCGCGAGAGACCAGGCGACGCGGGTCGGTGACCACGCTCACCGGCGCGGTAGGCAGGTGTCCGCTGACGAAACACAGTTCGTTGCAATAGACATTGCCGATCCCGGCCAACACCCGCTGATCTAGCAGCGCCTCGGCGAGCGGTCGGTCCGGGCGTGCCGTCAGGTTGGCGGCGGCAATCCGTGGGTCCCAGTCCCGGCCCAGCAGATCGGGTCCAAGATGCGCGACCACATCGCCGTCATGGCCGCGTTCGAGCACCTCCAGCACGCCGAGATCGACGCCGATGGCCCGCACGGTACCGGCTTCCAGGATGATTCGGGTTCGATGATCCACCCGCACCGGGCGGTCGCCGACCCGCCAGCTGCCGTCCATCTTCAAATGCGAGTGAATGCTGGCTCGCCCGACTCGGATGAACAAGTGCTTCCCCCGGCTGAGGACATCGTCCACCACTTGCCCGGTGAGGTCGACGGTGGCAAACTTCGGCACCCGAATATCGCAACGGGTCAGCGTCTGCCCGGCCAGGTGCTGCCGCAGCGTGGCCGCCGTATGCCAAACGGTGTCGCCTTCTGGCATCGGTCACCGCAGCCGCATTCCGCGCGGGGTGCGCACGAAGCCGGCATCGGACAGGGCGTCGGCCGGACTGGGCCCGCCGGCGCGCGGCTGCAGTGCCGGTACTCCGTCGATGCGTTCGACCAGGATCGACGCGACGCGTCGGGCGGCGACCAAGTCGGCCAGCGCCATGGCCGCCGCGTGGTCGGCAGCGGGATCGTCGGTGAATGTCAGCAGTGACCGTCCGCCGCGCTCGAGGAACCAAGCCAGCTCGCCGTCCACCAGCACGACCAACGCCCCGGCCTTGCGGCCCGGCCGTGCCCCGGGGCCGGGCTCCTCGCCGCTCGACGTGGGCCAGGGCAGTGCGGCGCCGTAGGGGTTGGCCGGGTCGGCGGCGGCCAGCACGATCGCCCGGTATTCCGGACGCTCCGGGTCGATCCCGTCGAGATAGCTGCGCAGCCGGTCCACCGTCGACGCGACGGCGAACTGGGCTCCGCCCAGCGACTCGACGAAATAGCCACGCTGGCACCTGCCGGCTTCCTCGAACGTGCTCAACACCTTGTAGAAGGTGGCGAATCCGCCTGGGACACCCTCGGCGGTCACCGCACCTCTGGTCAGCACACCGTGGCGGTTCAATAGCAGCTCGGCGTGGTAATGAGCCCGCACCGTGGAATCCGGCTCGGGAGCCGGCAGCGCCGACCACCGGCCGGCCACGGTCGGGTCGGTGGGGCGGTGTTGGGCGTGCGCGACGCTGTAGCGGCTCAGCCGGGGCGGCCGGTGTGCTCGGTGCGCGGGCGCGGAGCGCTTGCGGGTGCCCGTGCCGCCGAGCACCGCGCGCACCGGTGCGAACGTGTCGCCGGTGACCCAGCCGGCCCAGATCAGTTCCCACAACGCGGCTTTGAGCGGCGCCTCGCCGATCCCGTCCTGTGCGAGCTGTCGGAAGAAGTACCCGCCACCTCCGGCCAGCGTGTCCAGGATCGCCCGGTGGGCATCGGTGAAGTCGATCTCGGCGGGGGTGGCCAGCGTCAAGTGCGCGGATTCGCTCGTGTGTAGCGCGATCCAGCCGTCGCTGCCCGAGATCGACCCCGCACCCGACCAGGTGACCTCTCCGGTCGCGAGCAGTTCGTCGAGCATTGCGGGAGAGTAGTCGCGCACCCGCGGGCCAAGCACCAGCGGTTCGATCGCCGAGGCCGGCAACCGAACACCGGCCAGCTGATCGATGACGGACATCAGCCCGTCCAAGCCGGTGTACCCCGAAGAATCCACGGTGCCCACGCGGTGCCAGGCCGGCAGAAACCGCCCATAGGCGGCGGTGCTCACCGGCTCGACCTGCGCACGCAGCGCCGCCAGTGAGCGCCGACGCAGAATGCGCAAGACGTCGGCGTCGCACCACTGCTCGGCTCCCGCGCCGGATACCTCAGCGGCAGCGACGAAGTCGCCACGCACCAGCCGGGCTCTCGAAGTTCCTGGGCCGGCCAGCCGGCCCAGCACGTCAGCGGTCACCCGCAGCCCCAGGCCAAACCGGGCGGCGGCATCGGCAGTGGTGAACGGCGTGTGGGTGCGCGCATAGCGGCCGAGCAGCTCGCCCAGCGGGTCGGCCACCTCCTCGGTAAAGGCGAGCGGGACGCCCGGGGGAACTGCCGCCCCGACCCCGTCGCGCAGCCGGCCGATGTCTTCGACCGCTACCCACCAGTTGCGGCCGCCGAACGACACGGTCAACGCGCGCCGGGCCGTCCGCAAGCCTTCCAGCCAGCCGCCCACATCGACGACGCCGGCGCGGGCTGCGATCTCCTCTTCGGTCAGCGGCCCGAGCAGTCGCAGCAGATCCGCGACCGCTTCGGCATCGCGGGCGGCCCGGTCGGAGGACAGGTGCTGCAGCTGGCGGCCGGTCGCCGCGATGACCTCCGGATCCAGCAGCTCCCGCAGTTCCACGCGGCCGAGCAGCTCGGCCAGCAACGTGCTGTCCAGCGAGAGCGCTGCGGCGCGGCGCTCGGCCAGCGGGGAATCGCCCTCGTACATGAAAGCGCCCACGTAACCGAACAACAGTGAGGCCGCGAACGGGGAAGGCTTGGCGGTCTCGGTCTCCAGCACCCGCACCCGGCGCTGCGCGATGCCGGCCATCAGATCGACCAAGGCCGGGACGTCGTAAACGTCCTGCAGGCATTCCCGGATGGTCTCCAGCACGACCGGGAAGTCGGGGTATTTGCGGGCGACGTCCAGCAGCTGGGCCGCGCGCTGGCGCTGGTGCCACAGCGGGGAGCGGCGGCCCGGGTGGCGGCGGGGTAGCAGCAGAGCGCGGGCCGCGCATTCCCGGAACCGCGACGCGAATAACGCTGACCCGCCCACCTCGGCGGTGACGATCGGGTCGATCTCGTCGGCGTCGAAGACGAACAGCTCGGCACCCGGCGGGGTTTCTTCCATGGTGTCGGGCAGTCGCACCACGATGCCGTCGTCGGACGCGGTCGGTTTCTCGTCGATCCCGAAGCGTTCGTACAGGCGCTGGCCCACGGCCAGCGCGAGCGGTCCATGCACCCGAAGCCCGTACGGCGAGTGCAGGATCACCCGCCAGTCGCCCAGCTCGTCGCGGAAGCGCTCCACCAGCAGCGTGGTGTCGGTGGGGACCGCGTTGGTGGCCGTTCGCTGGTCGTCCAGCAGCTTCCACAGGTTTTCTGTCGCATAGGCATCGAAACCCAAAGTCGCACAACGCCTGTCGAATGCGTCGCGGTCCAGGCCGGCCAGCTCGCCGGTGAACGCGCCGAGCGCCGCACCGAGCTCGGCGGGCCTTCCGACATCGTCGCCGCGCCAGAACGGCAGCCGGGCCGGCTGGCCCGGCGCGGGGATCACCAGCACCCGGTCATGGGTGATCTCGGTGATCCGCCAGCTGGTGGCGCCCAGCGAGATGACATCACCCGGACGCGACTCGTAGACCATTTCCTCGTCGAGTTCGCCTACCCGCGAAGGCTTTTCGGCCTCGGTAGCGAGGTAGACGGTGAACAGCCCGCGATCGGGAATGGCGCCGCCGGAGGTGACGGCCAGCCGCTGGGCACCGGGCCGCGCGGTCAGCGTGCCGGCGTCGCGGTCGTAGACCAACCGCGGTCGCAGCTCGGCGAACTCGGTAGACGGATACTTGCCGGACAGCAGGTCCAGGGTGGCCTCATAGACGCTGCGCGGCAGGGTCGCAAACGGCGCGCTGCGGCGCACGGTGTCGAACCACCGGTCGGCGTCCAGCGGCTCCAGCGCGGCCGCCGCCACGGTGTGCTGCGCCAGGATGTCGAGCGGGTTGGCGGGCACCCGCATTGTCTCGATCTGCCCGGCGAGCATCCGCTGCACGGTCACCGCGCAACCGATCAGGTCGGTGCGATGCTTGGGAAACAGCACCCCGCGAGAGACTTCGCCGACCTGATGGCCGGCCCGCCCGATGCGTTGCAGGCCGCTGGCCACCGACGGCGGTGCCTCCACCTGGATCACCAGGTCGACGGCACCCATGTCGATGCCCAGTTCTAGGCTCGACGTCGCGACCACCGCCTTGAGCAGCCCACGCTTGAGGTCTTCCTCGACCACGGCGCGCTGCTCCTTGCTGACCGAACCGTGGTGGGCGCGCGCCAGCACAGCGTCGGCGCCCAGGGTCTGGCCGCTGGCCATGATGTGCGCGGGCGCCCCGCCCGGCACCCGCGGATTGCCGTTGGGATCCGTCCCAGCGGTTGAGGGCGCGGTGCCCCCGCGTTCGGCGTGAATTTCGTTGAGCCGTGCGGTAAGTCGTTCGGCCAGCCGCCGCGAATTGGCGAACACGATGGTCGAGTTATGCGATTCGATCAAGTCGACCAAGCGCGCCTCGACATCGGGCCAGATGGTGTTGTTCGCCAGGTTGGCCATATCGGGCACCGGCACCTGCACGGTGAGTTCGACGGTCTTGGCCGCTCGCGGTGCGACGATGGTCGTCGACGCCTGTCCGGACAGGAACCGCGCGAGCTCCTCGGGCGGACGCACGGTCGCCGACAACCCGATGCGCTGTGCGGGCCGGCCTTCGCGTAGGTCGTCGAGGCGCTCCAGGGACAGGGCCAGGTGTGCGCCGCGTTTGCCGCCGGCGATGGCGTGGATCTCATCAACGATCACCGTCTGCACATCGGCCAGGGTTTCGCGCGCTGCCGAGGTCAGCATCAGAAACAGCGACTCCGGAGTGGTGATCAGCACGTCGGGCGGCTGGTTGATCAGCTGACGGCGGACGGCGGCCGGAGTGTCACCGGAGCGCACCCCGACGCTGATGTTCGGGGCGGGCAGACCGTGGCGCTCGGCAAGGCGGGTCAGCCCGGCCAGCGGGGTACGCAGGTTGCGCTCGACGTCGACCGCCAGCGCCTTGAGCGGTGACACGTATAGCACCCGGATGCCGGACCGGCGGTCGGCCGGGCCGGCGAGACTATCCAGGGCCCATAGGAACGCCGCCAGTGTCTTACCGGACCCGGTCGGCGCGATCACCAGGGTGTTGTTGCGGTCGGCGATGGCGTCCCACGCGTCCGCCTGCGCGGTGGTGGGTGCGGCGAAGGTGCTGCTGAACCACTCGCGGGTGATCGGGCTGAACCGGCCTATCGGGTCACAAGTGCTCACCTAGCCATGGTGCCAACGCGGACCGACAAAAACGATCGGCTGACTATCGCGGTATATGCCGCGGGGCGCCCCTCGCCGCTTCGGCCAGTTCGGCGGGAATTTCCGGCACTCGAGCGACCGCGTCCAGCAGCGCGTTGGCACAGGCGCTGGCGAGCCGCTCGGCGTCGGTCGACGGGTCCATGATCCGCCGGCGGCAAACCTCGAAGGTCAATGCCAGCCAGCCGTGAATGATCACCTGCAGGTCCCGCTCGACATCCGGTTCCAGAGTCCGTCCCGGGATCGCACTCACGAACTCGCCGATACGGGTGATGATGTGTTCCATCTGGCGGTTCTTGTGTTCGTCGTCGATGCCGAGCAGAATCGGGTCGGTCCGGCCGAGGCCGACATACGCCGCCCACGCGGACTCCGGGTTCTGTTGTTGGTAGGCCATATAGGCCAGCACGCCGACCCGGATCTCTTCGAAGAACGTCATGCCCGCGGGAGCCAGGTTGTTGGTGGCCTCGTATAGCCGATCAGCCTCGTCCTTGACAACAGCGGCGAAGAACGCCCGCTTGTCGGGGAAGTAGTGATACATCAGGGCCCGGGACACGCCGGCGCGCTCGGCGATCTCGTCGATACGGACGTCGTCGTAGGGCCGCTTCCCGAAAACCTCCGCACCTAACGCGAGCAGCTCGGCGCGGCGATCCTCCGGGGATAACCGCCTCCTGGCTGTCGGCATGTGTCAGATAGTACTCACGGAGCTCAAGATCACTTGCGGACTGCGATTATCCGAACTCCACGCCCTGGGCCAGCGGTAGCTCGCTGGAGTAGTTGACGGTGTTGGTGGCGCGCCGCATGTAGGCCTTCCACGCGTCCGAGCCGGATTCCCGCCCGCCGCCGGTTTGCTTCTCGCCACCGAAAGCGCCGCCGATCTCAGCGCCCGACGTGCCGATGTTGACGTTGGCGATGCCGCAGTCGGATCCGAGCAGGAAACGTTCGGCGTCCCGCAGGTCGGTGGTGAAGATGGCCGAGGAGAGGCCCTGCGGAACCCCGTTGTTGAGCGCGATCGCTTCCTCCAGGTCGTCGTAGGTCAGCACGTAGAGAATCGGCGCGAACGTTTCGGTTGCTACGACGGCGGTCTGTGCGGGCATCCGGACCACGGCGGGCGCCACGTAATACGCGCTCGGATGGGCGGATGAGTCGGGGGGCCGGCGGTCGCCGCCGATGACCTCGCCGCCATCGGCGCGTGCCTGTTCAAGAGCTCCCACCATGTCGCGGTAGGCGGTCTCGTGAATAAGGGGGCCGACGAGCGTGCCCGCTGCCGACGGGTCACCGATGGGTAGCTGGCGGCACGCCGAGACGACGCGGGCCACCACATCCTCGGCGACCGAGCGATGGACGATCAGCCGACGCAGGCTGGTGCAGCGCTGACCTGCGGTGCCGGCGGCGGCGAACACAATGGCGCGCACCGCCAAATCGAGGTCGGCCGACGGCGTCACGATCGCCGCGTTGTTGCCGCCGAGCTCCAGCAGCGCTCGCCCGAAGCGGGCGGCCACGCGGGGACCGACCTGCCCGCCCATCCGCACCGAACCGGTCGCGGACAGCAACGCGACCCGCGGGTCGTCGACCAATTGCTCGCCAAGGTCACGGTCACCCAGCACCAGACCGCTCACCGCGGGCGGCGCACCGACGTCAGCGGCGGCCCGGCCGATCAGCGCCTGGCAGGCCAGCGCGGTCAACGGCGTCAGCTCCGAGGGTTTCCACACCACGGTGTCCCCGCACACCACCGCCACCGCGGTGTTCCATGCCCACACCGCCACCGGGAAATTGAACGCGGTGATCACGCCGACAACACCGAGTGGATGCCAGGTCTCCAGCAGCCGGTGCCCGGGGCGTTCCGACGCGATGGTCCGGCCGTAGAGCTGGCGTGACAGGCCCACCGCGAACTGGCAGATGTCGATCATTTCCTGCACTTCGCCCAGCGCCTCTGAGGTGATCTTGCCTACCTCGAGGGTGACCAGTGTGGCGAGGTCGCTCTTGTGTTCGGTGAGCAGCTCGCCGAGCCGGGCCACCAGCGCGCCGCGCACCGGGGCCGGGGTGCTTCGCCACGCCGAAAACGCCTGCACCGCATCGGCGATGGTCTGATCGGCCTGCTCGGGCGTGGTTTGTGCGACGGTGAAGAGCACCTCGCCGGTGATCGGGGTGCTGGCGGGCAGCCCATGCTCGCCCGGCTCGCCGAGGCTGACGTCAGCTCCGGTCGCCTGCAGGGCCTGACGCGCTTGCGCGCGCAACTCGTCGGCGTTCATCAGCGCCGCTCCTCCTCATCGCTTCGCTCTGCATCGTCGTCGGCGTAGGGCGGGTTCACCGGGATGCCTCCTGGGACTGGTATTTCTGCTGGGATTGGGCTTCGTAGAGTGCGTACGGGTCGTGAATACCGTGGCCGATTGCCCCCGCCAGCCATTCGAGGTCGTACCCGGAATCGTCGTCGGCAGCGGCGGTCCGGGTGTCGCGGTCCAGGTTGGATCGGAAAATTCCCGCCGCCGACGCCGGCAAGAAGTCCTCGTAGACGATGGGTGCCGACGGGTTGCCGCGGCGGTAGTAGGCCAATCCCTCGGCGGCCATCTCCTTGTCGGTCGACGGGAAGTACTGGCTCCACACCTGGGCGGGATCGGCTTCCCCGACAAGCCGAGCCATCACCGCGTCGTAGCGCGCGCGCCCGCGCGGGGTCAGCGCGACACCGCGCGCCTCGACTTCACCGAACCGCACCCGCAGGCTTCCCGACGCCAGCGCGCCGTCCCTGCCGCGAAACAAGCACGGTTCGGCGAGTGCGCGAAAAGAGGTCTGGCGCAACAGCACGGCGGGCCCGTCGGTGCGGGGCGGACCCTGGATGGCATCGATCATGACGATGCCCCGCTCGGTCATCCGGCGGTACAGACCGTCGATGTCGAGGACTCGCGGCGTCAGGTGGTTGATGTGGGTGGAGCCGACCCCGGCGATGTCGGCGGCCACCGCCGACACCCGGGACAACTCGTCGTACCAGGACTTGTTGATCGGTTCGCGGGACAGCGCGAATGCTGACACCGCCGCTGCGACGAAGGCCTCCGCCTCGTCGGCATCGCAAGCGCCTTCGGCGGCGATGAGCCGGGCCCGCGCGAGCAAAGCCGGGTCGAACAGCTGCCGGCGCGCGAGGAAGGTCTCCACGCGGATACGCAGGTCGTGATCGAAATACCGCGGGTCGCGGGTGGCCAGCATCGAAGTGAACACCCGGAACGGATTGCGTGCCAGTTCGTTTGCCTCGATGGGCCGGAAAGCGGTCGACACCACCGGGATGGGTGAGGCGGCCGAGCGCAGGTCGTAGTAACCGACCGGCAGCATGCCGAAAGCGGCGAACAAATCGGCGACGGCGGCCAACTCGGCTGGGCTGCCCACCCGGATGGCGCCGTGCCGCTCGGCGGTGATCCGCTGCAGTGACCCCAGTCGTTCGGCACCGTCGTGGCGTGCCACGTAGTCCGCGTTCACCAGCCCGCTTACCTCTACGAGGGTGCCGTACGCGGGCACCTCGCCGGCATACATGGCCGACAACCCGGCGGCGAATTGCGCACGCAGCTGCCAGGTCGCCAGCCTCTTCGCTCGGCTCACGGGCTGCCGCCGCTGCGATAGTCTCCGGCCATGAGTGACTCGCTCGACGACATCGACCGGATCCTGGTGCGCGAGCTGGTCGGCGATGGACGCGCCACGTTATCGGAGCTCGCTGCGAGCACCGGCCTGTCGGTTTCGGCGGTCCAGTCGCGGGTGCGCAGGCTGGAGTCTCGCGGAGTGGTAACCGGATACTCCGCGCGGATCAACCCAGAGGCCGTCGGGCACCTGCTGTCGGCGTTCGTGGCCATCACTCCTCTTGATCCGTCTCAACCCGATGATGCGCCGGCCCGCCTGGAACACCTCGAGGAGATCGAGTCGTGCCACTCGGTGGCCGGCGAGGAAAGCTACATCTTGCTGGTGCGGGTGGAGTCCGCACGAGCGCTCGAGAACCTGCTGCAACGGATCCGGACAACGGCGAGCGTGCAGACCCGAAGTACCATCATCCTAAGTACTTTTTACAGTAATAGGCAGTTCATACCATAATCATTCCGGCAGGATCGTCAGAATTCCGTAAAGATTCCGCTATCATGGGGCCATGACCGCCGCCGTGAGAGTTCTTGACCTAGCCGAGCGCCGGACCGACCCCGACCAGGTTCACCAGGTGCTCGCGCGCAGCATTCAGGTCGACGGTTATGACCTGGTGCTTGATCTGACCCGGTCGGCCGGCTCGTACCTGGTCGACGCCCGAACCGGCCGCCGCTACCTCGACATGTTCACCTTCGTCGCGTCCTCGGCGCTGGGCATGAACCATCCGGCGCTGGCCGACGACGACGAGTTCCGTGCCGAACTCGTCGAGGCCGCCCTGAACAAACCGAGTAACCCCGACGTGTACTCGGTGCCGATGGCCCGCTTCGTGGAGACCTTCGCCCGGGTGCTGGGCGACCCGTCATTGCCGCATCTCTTCTTCGTCGAAGGCGGCGCGCTGGCGGTGGAGAACGCGCTCAAGGTCGCGTTCGACTGGAAGAGCCGGCACAACCAGGCGCGTGGCATCGACCCTGAGTTGGGCACCCGGGTGCTGCACTTGCGTGGCGCGTTCCATGGCCGTAGCGGCTACACCCTGTCGCTTACCAACACCAAACCGATCAGTGTGGCCCGCTTCCCGAAGTTCGACTGGCCTCGCATCGACGCGCCCTACATCCGGTCCGGGGCCGACATGGACGCTTTGGAAGCCGAGTCGCTGCGCCAGGCCCGCGCGGCGTTCGAGGAACACCCGCACGACATCGCCTGCTTCCTTGCCGAACCCGTCCAAGGGGAAGGCGGCGACCGTCACTTCCGGCCCGAGTTCTTTGCTGCGATGCGTGAGTTGTGCGACGACTACGACGCCCTGCTGATCTTCGACGAGGTGCAGACCGGCTGCGGGCTGACCGGAACCCCTTGGGCATACCAGCAATTGGGCGCTGAGCCCGACGTCGTCGCATTCGGCAAAAAGACGCAGGTATGCGGAATCATGGCGGGGCGCAGGGTC
>DASXMA010000435.1:0-12063 GCA_036495965.1 Mycobacterium sp. | reverse complement strand
GGAGCCAAAGCCCGTAACGGCAAAGATCATCTCCGGAATCGTTGCGGTCATCGCGTCGTACATCCTCAATCGCGAGTGGAGCTTCCGCGACCGCGGCGGCCGCGAGCGCCACCACGAAGCGCTGCTGTTCTTCGGGTTCAGCGGCGTGGGCGTGCTGCTCAGCATGGCGCCGCTGTGGTTCTCCAGCTACGTGCTTGAACTGCGGGTCCCAGCGGTCAGCCTCACGATGGAGAACATCGCCGACTTCATCTCGGCCTTCATCATCGGCAACCTGCTGCAGATGGGGTTCCGCTTCTGGGCGTTCCGGCGCTGGGTGTTTCCCGACGAATTCGCCCGCAACCCCGACAAGGCGCTGGAATCCGCGCTCACCGCCGGCGGTATCGCCGAAATCTTCGAGGACGAGCTGGAGGGCGGCAACGTCACCCTGCTGCGGGCCTGGCGCAACTGGGCGAACCGGTCCGCTCAGCTCGGCGATTCCTCAGAACCCAGGGTGTCGAAAACTTCGTGATACAGCAGCGAGTGCACCTCGCGCAGGCGCGGAATGTCGTAGAACTCCAAAGGATCCTGTGACGCCGACTCGATGATCAGCGTGCCGGTGCGAAACATTCGCTCGAAAAGCTTGTCCCGGAATTCCACACTGTTGATCCGCGCCAACGGGATGTCGATTCCGCGGCGGGTCAGCACCCCGTGCCGAAACATCACCCGCCGGTTGGTGACGACGAAATGTGTGGTCAGCCAGGTCAAAAACGGCCACAGCGTCAGCCAGCCGACGATCACCAGCCAGATTCCCCAGATGACGCCGTAGATGATGTTCTTGGCGATCTGCTCCCAGTGCGTCGAGTTGAGGTAACCGGACCCGAACGCCGCCAGCGCGGTCACCAGGATGAGAACCACGACGGGCCAGATCAAACGCTTCCAGTGCGGATGGCGGTGTATGACGACCTGTTCGCCGCCAGCCAGGGCATTGTCGGGGTAGCTCATGGTCGCGACATTAGCCGCAATCAGCTGTCGGGGAGCCCCGGTCCAGCCCTGACATCAGCGCAAATGAATGACGTCACCGGCGGAAACCACCACGGTCTCAGCACCGGTCTCCAGGCACAGCCGGCCCTGGTCGTCGACGGCGCTCGCGGTCCCGACGAGTTCTTTGCCGCCGGGCAGCTGCGCGCGCACGCGCGTGCCGATCGTCAGGCTGCGGGCGCGGTAGTCGGCCGCCAGCTGCCAGTCGGCTCCGCGGGCGACCCGCCAGGCGACGATGCGCCCGCCGAGCTCTCGCAACACGCCGGCGACCAGCTGGTCGCGATCGGGTGCGGGGACTCCGAGGTCGAGGAGCGAGGTCGCCCCGGGACCGTCGACCTCCTCTGGCGCCTGAGTTACGTTGAGCCCCAAGCCAATTATTACAACCGGCTTTGCGACCTCCGCCAGAATCCCGGCCAGCTTGCCGTCCCCAGCCAATACGTCGTTAGGCCACTTGAGACCGAGTTGAACGCCGGCCGCTTCGAGCAGGGGGGCCACCGCGTCGACCACCGCCACACCGGTGGCCAGCGACAGCCAGCCCCACCCCGCTTCCGGGACGTCGACGACACTCACGCCGACCGACATCGTGATCTGGGCTCGCGGGGAAGCCGACCATCCGCGCCCATGACGTCCGCGACCGGCGGTCTGATGCTCGGCGATCAACACCGCTCCGGCGACGTCGACACCCGACGCCGCGCGCGCCAACAGATCGGCGTTGGTGGAGCCGGTTTCCTCCACCACGTCGAGTTGTCGCCAACCCAGCCCAGTCCCGATCAGTTCGGCCCGCAGTGCGGCCTGGTTCAACGGTCGCCTGAGCAGATCCCGGTCCGTCACTTGTTCTCCATCTCAAGGCCAGCCTAAACGCGGCCGCAGCGGCTGCCGATAACATCGAGTCCCATGACTAGCGTTACCGACCACTCGGCTCATTCGGCGGAGCCCGCCGCCGAGCACACCATCGACATCCACACCACCGTGGGCAAGCTGGCCGAGCTGCACAAGCGGAGAGAAGAGTCGCTGCACCCGGTGGGTGAAGCCGCCGTCGAGAAGGTGCATGCCAAGGGCAAGCTGACCGCCCGGGAGCGCATCTATGCCCTGTTGGACGACGACTCGTTCGTCGAACTCGACGCGCTGGCCAGGCACCGCAGCACCAACTTCGGACTGGGCGAAAACCGCCCGCTCGGCGACGGCGTGGTGACCGGGTACGGGACCATCGACGGCCGCGATGTGTGCATCTTCAGTCAGGACGCCACGGTGTTCGGCGGCAGCCTCGGCGAGGTGTACGGCGAGAAGATCGTCAAGGTCCAGGAGCTGGCGATCAAGACCGGCCGCCCGCTGATCGGCATCAACGACGGTGCCGGGGCGCGCATCCAGGAGGGCGTCGTCTCACTGGGCCTGTACAGCCGCATCTTCCGCAACAACATCCTGGCCTCCGGCGTCATCCCGCAGATCTCGATGATCATGGGTGCCGCCGCGGGTGGACACGTGTATTCGCCGGCCCTGACCGACTTCGTGGTGATGGTCGACCAGACCAGCCAGATGTTCATCACCGGACCCGACGTCATCAAGACCGTCACCGGTGAGGACGTCACCATGGAGGAGCTCGGCGGCGCTCACACCCACATGGCCAAGTCCGGTACGGCGCACTATGTCGCATCGGGTGAGCAGGACGCCTTCGACTGGGTCCGCGACCTGCTGAGCTACCTACCGCCCAACAACTTCACCGACCCGCCGCGCTACGCCGAGCCCGTCCCCGAAGGCCCCATCGAGGACAACCTCACCGCCGAGGACATCGAGCTGGACACGCTGATCCCGGACTCGCCCAACCAGCCCTATGACATGCACGAGGTGATCACCCGCATCCTCGACGAAGACGAGTTCCTGGAAATCCAGAACGGTTACGCCCAGAACATCGTCGTCGGGTTCGGTCGTATCGACGGCCGGCCGGTCGGAATCGTGGCCAACCAGCCGACTCATTTCGCCGGCTGCCTGGACATCGACGCCTCGGAGAAGGCCGCCCGGTTCGTGCGAACTTGCGACTGCTTCAACATCCCGATCGTGATGCTGGTGGACGTCCCGGGCTTTTTGCCGGGCACCGGCCAGGAATACAACGGCATCATCCGGCGCGGCGCCAAGCTGCTGTTCGCCTACGGCGAGGCCACCGTCCCGAAGATCACCGTCATCACCCGCAAGGCCTATGGCGGCGCCTACTGCGTCATGGGCTCCAAGGACATGGGCTGCGATGTCAACATCGCCTGGCCGACGGCGCAGATCGCGGTGATGGGCGCGTCCGGCGCCGTCGGGTTCGTCTACCGCAAGCAGCTCAGCGAAGCCGCCAAGGAAGGCAAGGACGTCGACGCGCTGCGGCTGCAGTTGCAGCAGGAGTACGAGGACACGCTGGTCAACCCCTACGTCGCGGCCGAGCGCGGATACGTCGACGCGGTGATCCCGCCGTCGTATACGCGCGGCTACATCGGCACCGCGCTGCGCCTGCTGGAACGAAAGATCTCGCACCTGCCCCCCAAGAAGCACGGGAACATCCCACTATGAGTCGAGTGAGCAGAGCGAACGCAGTGAGACGAACGAGCGGAGCGAACGCAGTGAGCGACGGGAGTGAGACGAACAATTGAACCAAGTGAGTGACGGGCACGAGACGAACAATTCAGCCCGAGCGACCAATGACCCAGTGACCGACGACGCGGCGACCGATGACGCATCGCACACGCACGAGCCGCACATCCAGATACTCAAGGGACAACCCACCGTCGAGGAGTTGGCCGCGCTGATCGCCGTGCTGGGCAGCGCCGGCGGTGCGCCGGCACCGGAACCGGCCGAGCGCACCCGCTGGGGGCTTCCGGTCGACCGGCTGCGTTTTGCGATGTCCAACTACCAGCGGCTCACCATGCAGCAAATAACTCACATGAAGCATTGACCCGACTGGTGCTGGGGTCGGCCTCACCCGGCCGCCTCAAAGTGCTTCGCCAGGCCGGCACCGATCCGCTGGTCATCGTCTCCGGGGTGGACGAGGATCGCCTCACCACGACCCTGGGATGGGACGCTTCGCCCGGTGACGTGGTATGCGCCCTGGCACAGGCCAAGGCCGAACGGGTGGCCGGCGAGCTGGATAGCGCGGTCGCCGCCGATTGCGTTGTCATCGGCTGTGATTCGATGCTCTACCTCGACGGCCGGCTGTGCGGCAAGCCGCAATCCGTCGCCGATGCACGCCAACTTTGGCAGTCCATCGCAGGCCGCGCGGGGCACCTGTATACCGGCCACTGCGTCATCCGGATGCTGAACCATGAGATTGTCCACCGCGAGGCTCAAACATCAATCACCACAGTGCATTTCGGAACACCGTCGCCCGACGACCTCGAGGCGTACCTGGCTTCCGGGGAATCGTTGCAAGTTGCCGGTGGCTTCACGCTCGACGGCCTGGGCGGATGGTTCATCGACGGTGTCGACGGCGACCCGTCGGCCGTGGTGGGCATCGGACTGCCGCTGACACGATCGCTGCTCGATCGTGCCGGCGTGTCGATCGCCGCGCTGTGGGCGGACAATCCGCTCTAATTGAGGGCCCGCGAGATAGGTAGGCTTGCGGTGTGCCACTACCCCCTGATCCGAGCCCCACGCTATCGACCTACGCCCACCCCGAACGGCTGGTCACCGCCGACTGGTTGTCCGCCAACATGGGCGCCCCCGGCCTGGCGATCGTCGAATCCGACGAGGACGTCTTGCTCTACGACGTCGGTCATATTCCCGGCGCGGTCAAGGTCGACTGGCACACCGACCTGAATGACCCCAGGGTTCGCGACTACATCAACGGCGAACAGTTCGCCGAGTTGATGGATCGCAAGGGCATCGCCCGCGACGACACCGTGGTGATCTACGGCGACAAAAGCAATTGGTGGGCGGCGTATGCGCTGTGGGTCTTCACGTTGTTCGGTCACCCCGATGTTCGACTGCTCAACGGCGGGCGCGACCTCTGGCTGTCAGAGCGACGGGATACCACCCTGGACGTCCCCACCAAGACCACGAGCGGCTATCCCGTCGTGGCGCGAAACGACGCGCCGATCCGTGCCTTCAAAGACGATGTGCTGGGGATCCTGGGCAGCCAGCCGCTGATCGACGTGCGTTCACCCGAGGAGTACACCGGCAAGCGCACTCACATGCCCGACTACCCCGAGGAAGGCGCGCTGCGCGCGGGCCACATCCCCACCGCCCGGTCCATTCCGTGGGGGAAGGCGGTCGACGACAGCGGCCGATTCCGCAGCCGCGAAGAGCTGGCAGAGCTGTACGGCTTCGTCAACCCCGACGACAAGACCGTCGTCTATTGCCGCATCGGCGAGCGGTCCAGCCACACCTGGTTCGTGCTCACGCATTTGCTGGGCAAGCCCGGAGTGCGTAACTACGACGGGTCATGGACCGAGTGGGGCAACACCGTGCGTGTGCCGATCGTCGCGGGCGAAAGCCCGGGGGCTGTACCAGTCTGATGGCCGTGCTATGAGCCTGCCGGCTCCCTTAGCTGAGGTGGTGTCCGACTTCGCCGAAGTGCAGGGCCAGGACAAGCTGCAGTTGCTGCTGGAATTCGCCAACGACCTGCCGGACCTGCCCGCCGGTCTGGCAGAAGCGTCCATGGAGCCGGTGCCGGAGTGCCAGTCGCCGCTGTTTCTGCATGTCGACGCGCACGACCCAAACCGGGTACGGCTGTACTTCAGCGCGCCCGCCGAAGCGCCGACCACCCGAGGGTTTGCCTCGATCCTGGCCGCGGGTCTTGACGAACAACCCGCCACCGACATCCTGGCGGTGCCCGAAGATTTCTACACCGACCTGGGCCTTGCGGCTCTGATCAGCCCGCTGCGGTTGCGCGGCATGTCGGCGATGCTTGCCAGGATCAAGCGGCGATTGCGCGAGACCCCTTGAAAACCCCCAATTCCGGCACCGCCTCGTCGGCCCGGCGGCGCGCCGCTTAGACTTCCCCGAAGTTGTAAGAAACTCTCTTAGAGAAGTTCGCAGAGAAACTGTGTGCAGATATGCCGAACAGGAGGCGCAGTGGCTAGTCACGCCAGCTCGAGGATCTCCAAGGTGCTCGTCGCCAACCGCGGCGAGATCGCTGTACGGGTGATCCGCGCGGCCCGCGATGCGGGCCTGCCCAGCGTGGCGGTGTACGCCGAGCCCGACGCCGAGGCGCCGCACGTGCGCCTGGCCGACGAGGCGTTCGCTCTGGGCGGTCAGACTTCGGCAGAGTCCTACCTGGACTTCGGCAAGATCCTCAACGCGGCCGAAAAGTCCGGCGCCAACGCCATCCACCCGGGCTATGGCTTCTTGTCGGAGAACGCCGACTTCGCCCAAGCGGTCAGCGACGCCGGCCTGATCTGGATCGGGCCCAGCCCGCAGTCGATCCGCGACCTCGGCGACAAGGTCACCGCCCGCCACATCGCCGCCCGCGCGCAGGCGCCGCTGGTTCCCGGCACTCCCGACCCGGTCAAGGACGCCGACGAGGTGGTGGCCTTCGCCAAGGAGTACGGCGTGCCGATCGCGATCAAGGCGGCCTTCGGCGGCGGTGGTAAGGGCATGAAGGTCGCCCGCACCCTTGAGGAGATTCCCGAGCTGTTCGACTCGGCGGTGCGCGAGGCGGTGTCCGCGTTCGGCCGCGGTGAGTGCTTCGTCGAGCGCTATCTCGACAAGCCCCGCCACGTCGAGGCTCAGGTGATCGCCGACCAGCACGGCAACGTCGTCGTGGCCGGCACCCGCGACTGCTCGCTGCAACGCCGCTTCCAGAAGCTGGTGGAAGAGGCGCCGGCGCCTTTCCTGACGGATGCCCAGCGCAAGGAAATCCACGAATCTGCCAAGCGAATCTGCAAAGAGGCGCACTACTACGGCGCCGGGACCGTCGAATACCTGGTCGGCCAGGACGGATTGATCTCATTTCTGGAGGTCAACACCCGGCTTCAGGTCGAGCACCCAATCACCGAAGAGACGGCCGGCATTGACTTGGTGTTGCAGCAGTTCAAGATCGCCAACGGCGAGAAGCTGGAGCTGACCGAGGACCCCACCCCTCGCGGGCACGCCATCGAATTCCGCATCAACGGCGAGGACGCTGGACGCAACTTCCTGCCTGCTCCCGGCCCGGTGAACAAGTTCCACCCGCCCGCCGGCCCGGGCGTGCGGTTGGACTCCGGTGTCGAGACCGGCTCGGTGATCGGCGGGCAGTTCGACTCGATGCTGGCCAAGCTGATCGTCTACGGCGCGGACCGGCACGAGGCGCTGGCGCGTGCCCGGCGCGCCCTGGACGAGTTCGAGGTCCAAGGCCTTGCCACGGTTATCCCGTTCCACCGCGCCGTGGTGTCCGACCCGGCGTTCATCGGCGACGACGACGGCTTCTCGGTGCACACCCGATGGATCGAGACCGAGTGGAACAACACCGTCGAACCCTTCACCGGCGGCGAGCCGCTTGACGACGAGGACGCTCGGCCCCGGCAGAAAGTGGTGGTCGAGGTCGCCGGACGCCGGCTCGAAGTCTCGTTGCCCGCGGACCTGGCGCTGTCCAACGGCGCCAGCACAGACGCTGTCGGCGCGATCCGCAAAAAGCCCAAGCCGCGCAAGCGGGGTTCGCACGCCGGCGCTGCGGCCTCCGGTGACGCCGTAACCGCGCCCATGCAGGGCACCGTGGTCAAGGTCGCGGTCGAGGAAGGACAGCAGGTCGCCGTCGGCGACCTGGTAGTGGTCCTCGAGGCGATGAAGATGGAGAACCCGGTCACCGCGCACAAGGACGGCACCATCACCGGACTTGCGGTCGAAGCCGGCGCCGCCATCACGCAGGGCACGGTGCTCGCCGAGATCAAGTAGCTGCTTGACCAGCGTTCCTGAGAATCCGTTCAGAGAACTCACAGGACATTGGCGGGGCTGCCCTACCGCGGGTACTGTTCAAACAGGTTGAGTTCACAGCCGCCCGGAATACGTCGGTGACGCAGGGGTTGGCGAATTCCCTGTTCCACACCTTTTGCTAGGTGAGGTTGGCGTATCCACCGCACGAATCCTCCGGTAGTGAGGGAGTAAGCAATGTCTGTGGCCCAATCTTGGCAACAAAGCCGCACGGCCCAATTCGGTGCCCGCTGGGAGCCGTCGGGCACAGTGATCACCGTCGATGGTGAGCTCGACGCCGCCAATGCTGATCAGCTCGCCGCCTATGCGCAGCGCAGCCTCAGCCGTTCCAATCGGGTGATCCTGGACCTGCGCGGCCTGGAATTCATTGGTACTGCTGGTTTTTCGGCGCTACTTCGAATCAACGTGGTGTGTTCGGCCGCCCAGGTGTCCTGGGCGATGGTAACGAGCGCGGCGGTGTCACGGTTACTGCGTGTCTGCGACCCCGACGGCACGCTGCCGGTGACGACGCCGGCCGACGAGCCACTACTGAAGTCGGTCAGCTGGACCGCAAGTGGAGCGCAGCGGCCGCTACTGCAACTGGTCCCGCAGTCGCGCTAGCGATTTAGACAGCAACCGAGACACGTGCATCTGTGAGATGCCGACCCGGTCGGCAATCTGCGTCTGGGTCATCGACTCGAAGAACCGCAGTACCAACACCGTTCGCTCCCGCTCGGGCAGGGCCTCGAGCAACGGACGCAGCGATTCCCGGTTCTCGATCTGATCCAGACCGGCATCCACGTCACCCAAAGTGTCCGCGATCGCACGGGCGTCGTCGTCGTCGCTGCCGCCGCCACTGTCGATGGACAAGGTGTTGTAGGAGCTACCTGCCACCAGGCCCTCGATGACCTCGTCGCGGTCCATTCCGAGTTCGCCGGCGAGTTCGGTGGCGGTGGGGGCCCGGCCGAGCCGTTGCGACAGATCGGCGGTGGCAGCGCCAAGCCGCAGGTGCAGTTCTTTCAGGCGCCGGGGAACCTTCACCGACCAGCTGTTGTCGCGGAAGTGGCGTCGGACCTCTCCCATGATCGTGGGCACCGCGAACGAGACGAAGTCCGACCCGGCCTCGATGTCGAACCGGACTACCGCATTGACCAATCCGACCCGCGCGACCTGAACCAAGTCGTCACGTGGTTCGCCCCGGCCCTCGAACCGACGAGCGATGTGATCGGCCAGCGGCAAGCAGCGCTCGACGATCTTCTCCCGCTGCCGCTGGAATTCCATTGAGTCGGCCGGAAAGGTAGCCAACTCACGGAACATATCCGGAACATCGGCGTATTCGTTCGGGCGCGAATCCGAACCGCCGGCATCTCGGGCCGTCACCTGGTGGCGGCCGCCTTTCGCGCCGTCAGCGCAATACCGAAAACGCTGCCGGTTTCACTGGGTTCGCGACCGTCGTGGAACGTCTGGACGTCGTCGGCCAATGACGTCAGGACATGCCAGCTGAAGCTGCCGGGTGCCACCACGTCGTGGGTGTCGCACGCCGCGGACGCCTCCACTACCAATTCGTCGTCTAGCGGGTCGACCACCACGACGAGAGTTGCATCGGGAGTGGCCGATCGGATCAAGCGGGTGCACACTTCGTCGACCGCGAGCCGCAGGTCCGCCACGGCATCGAAATCCAGGTCCTCGAAGGTGCCGATCGCACCAACCAAGGTGCGCAGCATCGCCAGGTTCTCCAGCCGTGCAGCAACATGCACCTCGACAGCACGGTGGCCTCGTCGGCGCTTGTTACCGTGCAATCCCGCATCGGTCATATGGTCTCCCGGCAATGTTTGACTGACACTACTCCCGCTTTGCAGCTCGCCTTCGGCCGCGTGATCGAGCCGGTTAGTCATGATTCCCGCCGGGCATTGCACCCGCTATGGACGGGCCTGACACGACCGACACACTTCGGACGCGTCGGCTTAAGCGCGTCGCGGTCATCGCCGGATCACGCCGGTCGTGTTGGTCGTCATCGCGATAGGCATTTATGTCGGTGCTTTCGTGTATGTCGGTGCTCTCGTGATCGTGTCCCCCATGATGGGGTAACCACGCTAACGCAACACTGCGGCACTCAATCATCGTCTAGACGTGATACCCGCTCGATGAGTCCTATAACCCCAAGGATCTGGGATTTCTGACGAAGTGTCGAAGGTGGCATTTCGATGAGTTCTTAACGCTGCCAACCGCGAGACCTACACTTATTGACATGAGGCAAATTTTGCTGCGGGCAGTTGTGCTTCTGGGATCGTGGGCGATCGGACTGCTGGTGGCGGCCTGGGTTGTTCCCGGTGTTTCGGTGTCCGTGTCGGGGTTCATCGTCGCAGTGGTGTTGTTCTCGGTTGCGCAGGCGATCCTGTCGCTGTTCTGCTTGAAGCTGCCCCACGGATACGCGTCACTGCTTCTCGGGGGCACCGGCCTGGCATTGACCCTCGTCGCGCTAATTCTCGCCGCGGAATTAACTCAGGGGCTCACCATCCGCGGCATTGCATCCTGGGCTGCCACAACGGTTGTGGTGTGGCTCGTGACAACGGTTGGGGCGATTTCACTGCCCGATCTGTTCGCCCGCAATGCGGTCGGCTCGACTTGACCAAACAGCATTTGCCCCGGGCTGAGCCTCTGGTCAGCGGCAAACGTATGAGTTTCGCCAGGTCCGCCGAATGAGTAGCATTTCTGTTATCTCGTCCGACGACCGGAGGGAAGGGTGATGGGAGACAGGCATCACGACCCGAGCGATCATTTCCGGACCACCCAACCGCACGCTGGTATCACGATGAAGGACAACCTCTTCTGGCCGGGGTTCATCCTGTTAATCGTCGCGTTGAGCGGGATGATCGGCACTGCGGTAGTCGCGGCCTACGGACATCACGAATGGCTGCCCACGACGGTGCTTGTCGCCGTGCTCGGAACGGTCGCCGGAGCGCTATGGTTCGTCGTGGAGCTTCGCCGCGTGACCCGCATTGACGAGCAGTGGCACGTCGCGGACGCCAAGAGCCCGTCGCGCCAACGCGCTGCCAGCTAATAGCCGACCCGCAATGTAGTAAGGGTCAAAGAGCGAGCACCGGGCCGGCAATTGCCGGCACCCCCATCGAGACCGTCACCACCATCAGCGTCAACAAAAACCAGCCGGCGCCGTGCCATCCCCACCAGATGCCCTCGTTGCGCCACACGCGATAGGTGCGCAGGAATGCCCAGAGGCCACCGCCCAACAAGATCAGTGGTCCTCCGAGCGCCAGCAGAGTCCGCTGCGGCGCGCCGCACGCGACCGTGTCGATGCCTGTTGTCGGGCATGTGCTGACCCACAATGCGGCCAGGACGACAAACCCGACGGCGGCAATTGTGGCGAGGACGGCAAAACGGATGGCGGCGTGTACTTCGCCGTCCTCTTGGCCTAAGCGATCCCCACGTGATCGCTCGTCCGCTCTCGGCATCTGAGAACCTCATATCCCGCGTCTGGGCTGCTCTTAGTCCATCGTTCGCTGGGTAGTATTAGTTACCGCTTTATGAAGATTTTTCCGGCCACCCCGGCGCTGCCGCCCCGGGTGGAAAGTCTAATGGGAGCAAATACCCCGCGGTAGGCCGAGGTAAACAGCTTCAGGCCTAGGCCACTGCCGCCAAAGCGTTGCGCACCGCCGAAATCGCTGCGTCGATTTCGGCGCGCGAAACGGTCAGCGCGGGGCGGAACCGAACACCGTTTTGGCCGGCGGGCAGCACAATCACCGCGCGTTGCCAGAGCAGGCGGATCAACTCGTCACGGTCGGCGGTGGTCGGCAGGTTGAACGCACACATCAGACCACGGCCGCGGGGCTCGAGAACGATCGCCGGGAAGTCGTAGGCCAGCTCGTCGAGCCGCGCGCGCAGGTACCGGCCCTGTTCGGCGGCATGGTCGAACAGTTCGTCCGCCTCGATCACCTCGAGGATGCGGCGGGCGCGGACCATGTCGGTCAGATTGCCGCCCCAAGTCGAGTTGAGCCGTGAGGCGAGCGCGAACACGTTGTCGGCGACCTCGTCGACCCTGCGCCCCGCCATGATTCCGCATACCTGCGTCTTTTTGCCGAATGCGACGACGTCGGGCTCAGCGCCCAATTGCTGGTATGCCCAAGGGGTTCCGGTCAGCCCGCAGCCGGTCTGCACCTCGTCGAAGATCAGCAG
>DASXMA010000434.1:0-1932 GCA_036495965.1 Mycobacterium sp. | reverse complement strand
GATGCCGGAGCGGGCCCGGATCACCGCGTCGGCGACCAGTTGCACCGCCTCGTCCTGGCCGACCACTCGTTCATGCAGGATCTCATCGAGCCGCAGCAGCTTGTCGCGTTCGCCCTCCTGCAGTCGGGCCACCGGTATCCCGGTCCAGGCCGCGACGATTTCGGCGATCTCGTCTTCGGTGACCATCTCGCGCAACAATGGCCGGTGACCCTGTTTGGAGTTGAGCTGCTCCTCGGCTGCATGCAGTTTGCGTTCCAGTTCCGTGATCTGGCCGTACCGCAGCTCCGCCGCCCGGTTCAGGTCGTAAGCGCGCTCGGCGTCGTCTGCCTGCAGACGCAACTGCTCTAGCTGTTCGCGAAGCTCCTGCACCCGTCGGATCGCCTGCCGTTCGGCGTCCCACTGTGCGTGCCGGGCATCGGCGTCGGCTCGTAGATCGGCGAGTTCTTTGCGGAGTTCCTGCAGACGGGCCTTACTAGCAGAGTCACGCTCTTTGGACAGCGCGGCCTCCTCGATCTCCAAGCGTGTCACTCGGCGGGTGATTTCATCCAATTCGGCTGGCATCGAATCGATTTCGGTCCGCAGGCGCGCGCATGCCTCGTCGACCAGGTCGATCGCCTTATCCGGCAGAAAACGGTCGGTGATGTAACGGTGCGACAGGGTCGCCGCGGCAACCAAGGCACCGTCTTGGATCCGCACACCGTGGAACACCTCGAGACGTTCGCGCAGACCACGCAAAATCGAAATCGTGTCGGCCACGTCGGGTTCGTCGACCAGCACCGTCTGGAAGCGGCGCTCCAATGCGGCGTCGTGCTCGATGTGCTTGCGGTACTCGTCGAGGGTGGTGGCGCCGATCATGTGCAACTCTCCGCGGGCCAGCATCGGCTTGAGCATGTTGCCTGCGTCCAGGGAGCCCTCCGCCGCGCCGGCGCCGACCACGGTGTGTAACTCGTCGACGAATAACAAGATTCGTCCCTCGCCGGCCTTCACCTCGGACAGCACGGCCTTCAGCCGCTCCTCGAACTCGCCGCGATACTTTGCACCGGCCACCAGTGAACCCATATCAAGGGCAAAAATTGTCTTGTCCCGCAAGCCTTCTGGCACATCGCCGCGAACGATTCGCTGAGCCAGACCCTCCACGATCGCAGTTTTGCCGACGCCCGGGTCGCCAATGAGCACCGGGTTGTTCTTCGTCTTCCGGCTGAGGATCTGGATCACTCTGCGGATCTCGGCGTCCCGCCCGATAACCGGGTCCAACTTGCCTGCGCTAGCCTCCGCGACAAGGTCGCGGCCGTACTTCGCCAGCGCGTCGTAGGAACCCTCCGGCGTTGCCGAGGTGACCCGCTGATTGCCGCGCACCCTGGTCAGCGCGGTGAGGAACTTGTCTCGTGTCACCCCGTGAGAGGCCAGGATCCGTCCGGCAGCGGTAGCGGTACCTTCTTCGGCCAGGGCAATCACCAGGTGCTCTACGGACACGTATTCGTCCTTGAGCCGCTTGGCTTCCCGCTCGGCGGCCTCCAGCAGCTTGGCCAGCCGCCGAGTGACGGACACCTGACCTGGTGTGGCGCCCGGACCGCTGACCTTTGGTCGACGATTTAGCTCACCTTCCAGCTCGGCTTGCAGGGCCGCGTCGTCGGCGTCCACCTGTTGCAGTAGCCGGGGCACCAACCCTTCCGGTTGGTCGATTAGGGACATGAGCAGGTGTTCGCCATCGACCTCGGTGTGCCCCATCCGGGTGGCGATGCTCTGCGCTTCCTGTATCGCCTCTTGCGACTTCTGGGTCAACTTATTGATGTCCACAGCGATGTCCTCCTTTGGCCGGAAGCGGATTCGAGTTCCTCGATGCGGTCCAGAAGATCGAGTACCAACCCGATCGCCGCGTAGTTAAGTCCAAGGCCGACTCGAAGCCGCTGGATGCGTGCGACGGTGGCGAGG
>DASXMA010000433.1:0-17397 GCA_036495965.1 Mycobacterium sp. | reverse complement strand
ATCCCGTTGGCGGATTCAGCTTCGTGCTTCCACCCGGCTGGGTGGAGTCAGACGCGTCCCACCTCGATTACGGCTCGGAGCTGCTGAGCAAGACCAGCGGCCCGCCGCCGATGCCCAATCAGCCGCCGCCGGTGGCCAACGACACCCGCATCGTGATGGGCCGGCTGGACCAAAAGCTTTATGCCAGTGCCGAAGCCAACAACTCCAAGGCCGCGGTCCGGATTGGCTCGGACATGGGTGAGTTCTTCATGCCGTATCCGGGCACACGGATCAACCAGGAAAGCACCCCGCTGGCCGGCGTCAATGGAATCACCGGAAGCGCGTCGTACTACGAGGTCAAGTTCAGCGATGCAAGCAAGCCGAACGGCCAGATCTGGACGGGCGTCATCGGCTCATCCGCGGCCAGCACGCCGCAGCGCTGGTTCGTGGTGTGGCTCGGCACTGGGAATGACCCGGTGGACAAGGGCGCAGCCAAGGCGCTGGCCGAGTCGATCCAGCCCTGGACGGCCCCGCCGCCAGCCGCACCCGCGCCCGGAGCGCCGGGAGCACCCGCGCCCGGAGCGCCCGCGCCTGCGGCCCCCGCGCCGGCACCGGGAGCGCCGGGAGCCCCCGCGCCTGCGCCCGCACCGGGAGCACCGGGAGCCCCCGCGCCTGCGGCCCAGGTGCCGGCTCCGGGCGCGCCGCCGCCGGCACCTCCACCAGGCCAAGCGCCGGCGGGACAAGCCACCCCAACTCCCACACAGACGCCCCAGCAGTCGCAATCGGCCTGATCGGCCAGTAGGCACTTCCTCCCGGTAGCCGGTCGGTTAGACGTATAGTCGCCGATTCGTTATCCGAGCGGCGTATACCGAAATCACGGCCCGGCACCTGAACCGGGCATCGCCAGCCAATGCAAGGAGACCCGGATGGACGTCATGGCAGCAACCGAATTTCTTGCCCGCTCGACAACCCTGACCAGCGTCGGCTGGATCGGCTACATCATCATCGGTGCTATCGCAGGCTGGATCGCCGGCAAGATCGTCAAAGGCGGCGGATCCGGCATCCTGATGAACATCGTCATCGGCGTCATCGGGGCATTGATCGGCGGATTTTTGCTGAGCTTCTTCGTCGACACCGCGGCCGGCGGATGGTGGTTCACCTTGTTCACCGCGATTCTGGGCTCGGTGATCCTGCTCTGGATTGTCGGCATGGTGCGAAGGACTTAACCGGGCTAAGCCGTTGCGGCCGTGGCAGATGACGGCAGGATGGACTGATGGCCCCAGCGGCGACCAAGACGATGCGCGCGTGGCGAGTGCGTCGACCCGGCCCGATGGATACCGGTCCGCTCGAGCAAGTCACCAGCGAAGTGCCGCGCCCTGAGCCGTCCGAGTTACTGGTGGCCGTGCGCGCATGCGGCGTGTGCCGGACCGACCTGCACGTCACCGAGGGTGATCTTCCGGTGCACCGCGAACGGGTGACGCCCGGCCACGAGGTGGTGGGGGAGGTCGTCCAGGTGGGAGCTGAAGCCGGTGACGGCTTCGCGGTGGGCGATCGGGTAGGCATCGCCTGGCTGCGCCACACCTGCGGCGTCTGCAAGTACTGCCGTCGGGGCAATGAGAACCTGTGTCCAAAGTCCCGCTACACCGGATGGGACGCCGACGGTGGGTACGCCGAATTCTCCACGGTGCCTGCGGCTTTCGCGCACCACCTGCCGTGCGGTTACAGCGACAGCGAGCTCGCCACGTTGTTGTGCGCCGGCATCATCGGATACCGCTCCCTGTTGCGCGCCGAGCTACCGTCGGGTGGCCGGCTGGGTATCTACGGCTTCGGCGGCAGCGCCCACATCACCGCGCAAGTCGCGTTGGCGCAGGGCGCCGAGGTGCACGTGATGACCCGGGGACTCGAGGCACAGGCGCTTGCGATGAAGCTTGGCGCCGCGTCGGCGCAAGGCGCAGCCGACCCGCCGCCGGTGCCGCTGGACGCCGCTATCCTGTTCGCGCCGGTCGGTGATTTGGTGCTGCCCGCAATGGAGGCGTTGGACCGTGGCGGGACGTTGTCGATCGCCGGGATTCACCTGTCCGATATCCCGATCCTGAACTACCAACGTCACTTATTTCAGGAGCGCCAAATCCGGTCGGTCGCATCCAACACCCGTGCCGACGCGCGGGCGTTCCTCGACTTCGCGGCACAGCATCACATCGAGGTAACCACGCCGGAATACTCACTCGCACAAGCGGATCAAGCCCTGACTGATTTGGCTGCCGGGCGCATCGCCGGCGCCGCCGTGCTGCTGGTGTGACCGGGCGTCTGGGCTCAGGTCGACAGGTGCCAGACGAGTGCGGCAGCCAGGGCGCCGAGCCCGTTCAACGACCAATGCAATGCGATCGGCGCGATCAGGCTGCCGCTGCGCCGGCGTAACCAGCTGAAGACGAATCCGGCGGTCGCAGTAGCCAACACCGCCAACGTCACCCCGGCCAGCATCCCGACGAAGCCCCCACCGAACACCCGGGTGAAGCCGACATTGTTGCTCGTCAGCCCTAGCGACGTGGCGACGTGCCAAAGACCGAACAACAACGAACCCACCAGCGCGACCCCGCGAAATCCCCAGGCGCGGCTCAACGCGCCGTGCAGTACACCCCGGAACGCCAGCTCCTCGGGGATCACTGTTTGCAGCGGAATGATGACCATCGAGGCGACCAGCGCGCCGGAGATCGTCGCGTAGTGATTGTTCATGAACATCGGCCGGGTCACCGGTAGCAGCACACCGATCGCAACGACCGACGCGACCACGGCCACCGCGGCCAGCGCATAACCGAGCCCGGACTTCCAGTGTTCACGGCCCAGGCCCAGGTCGGCCCAGTCCAGACCGTTGGCGCGCATCAAGATCACCAGCCCGACCGCGGCGGCGGGGACGGTAGCGATGCTCGCCCAGGGCGTGGTGAAGTGCGCGATCAAGTTGGTGAGCACCAGCACCACGACAACCACGGCGATGTCGAGATGGACCCGAAACCGGTGCAACGCCGAAAGCTGCGACACCACCGGGTGGGGGTGAACGGCATCGAAAACGGCATCGAAAACGGCGTTGTCAGGCATCCTCGCCGAGTCTACCTGCGGGCCCCTGCCGCCCCGCTCACTTTGACTGGCGTGACTCCCAGATCCACCCGGCGATTTGCGGGTCGTCCTCGCCATGCTCGCGGGTGTAGCCGCGGGCGGCAAGGCGCGCGTCGGCCATCCGCTGGCGGAGCACCGCGGCGCGGCTCGCCAGCCCGTCCACCCTGTCGATGACGTCCATGACCAGGTGGAAGCGGTCCAAATCATTGAGCATCACCATGTCGAACGGCGTGGTCGTGGTGCCGCGCTCCTTGAATCCGCGCACGTGAAGGTGGTGGTGGCCAGCGCGGCTATAGGTGAGCCGGTGGATCAGCCACGGGTAGCCGTGGTAGGCGAAAATGACCGGCTTGTCGGAGGTGAACAATGCGTCGAACTCCTTGTCGGGCAACCCGTGCGGGTGCTCGGAGTCAGGCTGCAGGCGCATGAGATCGACGACGTTGACTACACGTACCTGCAAATCGGGCAGCTCTCGTCGCAGGATGTCAGCGGCGGCCAGGATCTCCAGCGTCGGGATGTCGCCGGCGCAGGCAAGCACCACATCGGGTTCACCGTCGGTTGTGCCGGCCCACTCCCAGATCCCTAGCCCTCGGGTGCAGTGCAGGATCGCGTCCTCCATTGACAGGTAGGCGAGCGCCGGCTGCTTCCCGGCAACGATGACGTTGACGTAGTCACGGCTGCGCAGGCAGTGGTCTGCCACCGACAACAGCGTGTTGCCATCCGGCGGCAGATAGACGCGCACGACCTCGGCACGCTTGTTGGCAACCAGGTCGATGAATCCCGGATCCTGGTGGGACGCGCCGTTGTGGTCCTGACGCCACACATGGGAGCTCAGCAGGTAATTGAGTGACGCAATCGGCTGCCGCCAGGGCAGTTCGCGGCTGGTGGACAGCCATTTCGCGTGCTGGTTGAACATCGAGTCGACGATGTGTACGAACGCCTCGTAGCAGTTGAACAATCCATGCCGCCCGGTCAGCAAGTAGCCTTCCAGCCAGCCCTGGCACAGGTGCTCGGACAGCACCTCCATCACGCGGCCGTCCGGCGCGAGGTTCTCGTCATCGGGCAGGGTCTCCGAAAGCCAGACTTTTTCGGTGGACCCGAAGACGGCGTCCAGCCGATTGGAGGCCGTCTCATCGGGTCCCATCAGACGGAAGCGGTCCGGATTGCGGGCAATGACGTCGCGCAGGAAAGTTCCCAATACCCGGGTGGCCTCGTGGGTGGCTGCCGCCGGCTGCGGGACCTGCACCGCATAGTCGCGGAAGTCCGGAATATCCAACTCGCGCAACAACAGCCCGCCATTGGCGTGCGGGTTGGCGCTCATCCGCCGATGCCCGCTCGGCGCGATCGCCCGCAGCTCCGGGCGCAGCTCGCCGCCCTCGCCGAACAACTCCTCGGGACGGTAACTGCGCAGCCACTCCTCGAGTTGCGCCCGGTGCGCGGGGTTTTCATGCGTCCCGGCCAGCGGCACCTGGTGTGCTCGCCAGGTGCCCTCCACCTGCTTTCCGTCCACCACTTTGGGTCCGGTCCAGCCTTTGGGTGTGCGCAGCACGATCATCGGCCACACCGGTCGGGTGGTTAGGTTGCCGCGGCGCGCGCCGCTCTGGATGGCAGCGATGTCGTCGAACGCGTCGTCAAGGGCGGCGGCCAGCTGCCGATGTACCGGCGCCGGCTCGTCGCCGACGACGGTGATCGGCCGGTATCCGTAACCGCGCAACAGCGATTCGAGCTCGGTGTGCGGGATACGGGCCAGCACGGTCGGGTTGGCGATCTTGTATCCGTTGAGGTGCAGGATCGGCAGCACCGCGCCGTCGACGGCCGGGTTGAGGAATTTGTTCGAGTGCCAGCTGGCCGCCAGCGGTCCGGTCTCGGCTTCGCCGTCACCGACCACGCAGGCGACCAGCAGATCGGGGTTGTCGAACGCCGCTCCGTAGGCGTGAACCAACGCGTAGCCGAGTTCACCGCCTTCGTGGATGGACCCCGGAGTCTGGGCTGCGACATGGCTTGGTATGCCGCCGGGAAAGGAGAACTGACGGAACAGCCGGCGCAGTCCTTCGATGTTTTCCCCGATGCCGCTGTACACCTCGCTGTAGGTGCCTTCAAGGTAGGCGTTGGCCACCAGCCCAGGCCCACCGTGACCGGGCCCGGTGACATAGATGACGTTGGCGTCGCGGTTGCGGATGATCCGGTTCAGGTGCGCGTAGACAAGATTGAGCCCTGGCGTGGTGCCCCAGTGACCCAACAACCGCGGTTTGACGTGTTCAGCCGACAGCGGTTCGGTCAGCAGCGGGTTGTCCAGCAAGTAGATCTGCCCGACCGACAGGTAGTTGGCGGCACGCCAGTACTTGTCGATGAGGCCCAGCTCGTCGTCGGAGAGTTTCGTCGTCGCAGTTGTTGGGGTTTCTAGGCTCACCCGGCCGATTGTCCGCGCCTGGAATGAACGGCGCGCTACGCGGTGCTCATTCTTCGCCGCGAGCCCGGACCTCGTAGGCCCGGCGCTGCGCTACGTCGACGTCATCGGTGAAGACATGCTCGCCGCCGAGCAGGCGGTTGAGACCCTCGCCGAGGGTGCGCGGCATGAACCTCTGCGACACGACCATCGCGCCGGCCGCCTTGGTGACGCGCACCCGCGGCCTCGGGCGGACCACCAGCCCGACGATCGCGTCGGCGATTTCTGATGGCTCGGCGTTCCTGAATCCCTTGGCCCCCGTGGTGCCCGCGGTCAGTTCGGTGTTGACGAACGACGGCAACACCATCGAGAACTTGATGCCGGCTTTGCGGTACTCGAGCCTCGCCGAGTCGGTGAACGCGACCATCGCGTGCTTGCTGGCACATAGGTCGCCAGGCCGACGGCGTAGATCTCCCCGGCAAGCGAGGCGACGTTGATCACGTGTCCGGATCCGCGGGGGACCATGCGCTGTACCGCCAACTTGCTGCCCACGATCACGCCGTAGACGTTGATGTCCAAAATGCGCCGGGTGACCGCGTCCGGCTCGTCGATGATCCGACCGACCGGCATGATGCCGGCGTTGTTGACCAGCACGTCGATCGGGCCGAGTCGGCGTTCGACATCGTCTAGAAACTCCGAAAACGATCGCGGGTCGGTGACATCGAGCTTGCCGTAGATATCGAGGCCGAGCGCGGCGCCCGACTCCTTCACCCGCACCTCGTCGATGTCGCCGATCGCGACCTTGGCGCCCAAGTTGTGCAGTGCCGTCGCGGTGGCCAGTCCGATTCCCCGTGCGCCGCCGGTGATCACGATGACCTTGTCGCGGACCTTCAGGCCGATGGATGCCGGGTCTGCCATGTTCGTCCTTTCCGCGCCTTTACAGGTGTCAACTAGACAATCTGGTAAGCACAGCACTCGACGTCAGGCCGCGCAATGAGCGGCCTGGCGTTATCGGACGGCCAGTGTTCAGCGCAGGGTGAGCCAGGCCAGGCTGGCGGCCCCGACCAGGGCGCAGTAGATGGCGAACGGTGTGAGGGTGCGGGTTTGGAAGTACCGGGTGAGATAGCGCACGGCGAGGTAGGCGCAGACGAAGGACGCGATACTGCCGGCCAGGACCTGGCCACCGATGCCGCTTCCCAATGGTCCGAACAGATCCGGGATTTTGTATACCCCGGCGGCCAGGATGATCGGCGTCGCCAGCAAGAAGGAGAACCGGGCGGCGTCTTCGTGCGACAGGCCGCGCCATAGGCCGGCCACGATCGCGATACCGGAGCGACTGATACCGGGGAGCAGGGCCAGGATTTGGGCGGAGCCGATCAACACACCCCGGCCCATCGGCAGTGCTGCGAGTCGATTGTCGATGGCCTCGTCGCTGTGTGTGCCCCGCTCATCTGCCGGCGGCGGGTCATCTTGAGCGGGTGCCACGCGGCGGCGGAGGACCTCGCCCGCATACAGGGCGATGCCGTTGAGGAGCAGAAACGCCGCCGCCGGAATGGGTCTGCCCAGTGTGGTGCGGAACAGCTGTTCAAGGGCCAGGCCGGCCAGACCCACCGGGATGGTGGCCAGCACGATCAGCCAGGCTAACCGCTCATCGGGAGTGTGGATTCGGCGATATCGCACCGAGGAGATGAATCCTGCCAGGATGCGCACCCAGTCACGCCAGAAGAACACCAGCAATGCCACGGCGGTCGCGACGTGCAGGCCGACGATGAACGCCAGGTACGGCGATTGGGGTGCGGAGACGTTGAGGTCTTGGGCCCATTGGCCACCGACCAGTGCCGGGACCAACACCGAGTGCCCGAGACTGGAGACCGGGAACAGTTCGGTGATGCCCTGGGCAGCGCCGACGATCACGGCTTCGACATAGCTCAAGTGCGCGGTCATTGGTTGGCTGTCTCCATCCGATCGTGGGTCGGCCTGTGACGATAGCCAAAGCCTCACATTCGATGCCCGCGGCGGGTCCGGCGTCACCGTCAGGATAGGTTCGTCCCATGACCGTCGGCCCCAGGACACCGGTATTGATCGGCTGCGGTCAGGTCAATCATCGCGACGAAATCGACCCGGCAACGCGGTCCATCGAACCGGTCGACCTGATGGCCGCCGCGGCCCGGCAAGCCGCGGAGTCCCGGGTGATCGAGGCCGTCGATTCCATTCGGGTGGTGAACGTGCTGTCGGCGCGCTACCGCGATCCAGGACTGCTGCTTGGCGAGCGGATCGGCGCCGCCAATTTCCGAACGTTATACAGCCCCGTCGGCGGCAACGTGCCGCAGTCGCTGGTCAACCAGGCCTGCCTGGACATCCAGCGGGGTCGGGCCGGCGTGGTGCTGCTTGCCGGCGCCGAAACGTGGCGGACCCGACGAGGGCTGAAGGCCAAGGGCGGCAAACTCGAATGGACGGTTCAGGACGAATCGGTCCCGATGGCCGAGGTCAGCGGTGACGACGTCCCGATGGCCGGTGACGCGGAGATCAGGATTCAGCTGGACCGCCCGGCCCTCGTCTACCCACTGTTTGAGCAGGCGCTTCGCGTCGCCAACGGGGAATCAATCGAGGACCACCTCAAACGCGTCGCCGAGTTGTGGGCGCGCTTCAACGCCGTCGCGGTCAGCAATCCGAACGCGTGGATCCGTAAGCCGGTGACCGCGGAGGAAATCTGGCAGCCCGGCCCGCAGAACCGGATGATCAGCTGGCCCTACACCAAGTTGATGAACTCGAACAACATGGTCGACCAGGGTGCCGCGCTGATCCTGACGTCGGTCGAGCAGGCACAGCGCCTGCAGATCCCCGCTGACCATTGGGTTTATCCGCATGCAGGCACCGATGCACACGACACCCCTGCCATTGCCGAACGTGACGAACTGCACCGGTCTACGGCCATCCGGATCGCCGGGGCCCGGGTGCTCGAGATCGCCGGCTTGGGCATCGACGACGTCGACTACGTCGACCTCTACTCGTGCTTTCCTTCCGCCGTCCAGGTCGCCGCGGCCGAACTCGGGTTGAGCCTCGACGACCCCGCCCGCCCGCTTACCGTCACCGGTGGACTGACGTTCGCGGGCGGTCCCTGGAGCAACTACGTCATGCATTCGATTGCCACCATGGCCGAACTGCTGGTGGTCAATCCCGGACGGCGCGCCCTGATCACCGCCAACGGCGGCTACCTGACCAAGCACAGCTTCGGTGTCTACGGCACCGAACCCCCGGCCGAATTCCGTTGGGAGGACGTGCAATCGGCGGTGGATCGAGAGCCCACCCGGGACGGGCTGGTCGAGTGGGAGGGCGTCGGCACCGTCGAAGCTTGGACGACACCGTTCAACCGGGATGGGCAGCCGGAGAAGGCATTCGTTGCTGTGCGCACACCCGACGGTTCGCGAACGCTGGCCGTGATCACCGACTGCGCCGCGGCGCAAACAACTGTGCGTGAAGACATCGGTGGCGCCAAGGTCGTCGTCGCCGCGGACGGCAGCGCGGCGCTGCAGTAACCCGCCGCGAGCATAGCGCCAGGCCAGAGTCCCGCTTGGGGAGTAACGGTCGCGCAACTGATAGCGACTTGCCTATTGTCGAGGGTGACGTTGGGGGAGGTGAGCCCAGGTGCAGATCCTGGTTACCGACGCCACCGGCACCGTCGGGCGGCTGGTCGCACGGCAGCTCATCGCTGCCGGCCACACCGTCAGCGGCATTGCTGAGCGCCCGCACGGCAGCCTGGACCCTAATGTCGATTTTGTTTGCGCGCCGCTGACTCACCCCGTCCTGCAAGAGCTGGCCGATGAAGCCGACGCAGTCATCCACCTGGCCCCGGTCGACACCACCGCCCCCGGCGGCACAGACATCGACGGAGTTGCCCACGTGACTGATGCGGCCGCCCGCGCCGGTGCCCGGCTGCTGTTCGTGTCCCAAGCCGCGGGTCGGCCCGACCTGTATCGGCCGGCCGAGGAGCTGGTGTCCACGGGTTGGGCACCGAGCGTGGTCATCCGGATCGCGCCGCCGGTCGGTCGTCAGCTCGACTGGATGGTGTGCCGCACCGTGGCCACGCTGTTGCGAAGCAAGGTCTCAGTGCAGAAGATGCGGGTGCTGCACCTCGACGACCTGGTGCGCTTCCTGGTTTTGGCGCTGCACACCGACCGCAGCGGTGTCGTGGACCTCGCTACCCCGGACGCCACCAACGTGATCACAGCGTGGCGACTGCTGCGGTCCGTTGACCCGCATTCCCGGCTGCATCGGGTTCCCAACTGGTCACAGTTGATTCCAGAAATCGATATCACTGCGGCGCAAGAGGATTGGATGTTCGAGTACGGCTGGCAGGCGATCGAGGCGGTTGCCGACACCGCGCGCGGACTCGTCGGCCGCAGAGTCGGACCGACAGGTGCGATCAGCCACGGAGCCCGACTTGCGCTGCCGGTGGAGGTTCTCCCGCGGTACGCCCCGTCCGATGAGCTGCGCAACCCCGCCCCAGAGGGCATGGAGGGTGAATTCGACGACCTGATCGATCTGCGGTTCCCGGTTTTCAGTACAACCGGCCTCGCCGAGGCGCTGCCCGGACCATTAACCCCGATAACCCTGGACGTCCAGTTGAGCGGCCTCCGTACCGCCAGCCGGGTGATGGGACGGGTGCTTGCACTTGGTGGGGTGGTCGATGACGAATGGGGGAGCAGGGCCATCGCGGTGTTCGGTCACCGCCCCTACGTCGGAGTGTCGTCCAACATCGTTGCCGCTGCCCAGCTGCCCGGCTGGGATCAGGAAGCCGTCGTCCGGCGCTCCCTGGTCGACCA
Source organism: Mycobacterium sp. (assembly GCA_036495965.1). Classification (GTDB taxonomy): domain Bacteria; phylum Actinomycetota; class Actinomycetes; order Mycobacteriales; family Mycobacteriaceae; genus Mycobacterium. The sequence continues at coordinate 7,101 of DASXMA010000433.1, read as the reverse complement.
GCCGCAGGTCGGTGACCTGCTGCCGTTTGGTCAACCCCAACTGGCCGGCGGAGCGATCGGGTCGGTCGCCAAAGCCGTCGCCACGGCACGTTCGCTCGCCATACTGCGCCATCTCAGGACCAACACGCGGGCCTACAGTGCCGCCGCCAATGCAGAACACCTTGATACCGCGCAGCTGAGCTTGCTGCCGGATGCCGGTCTCGGAGTGCGGCTACGGCTGTTGCGGGACCGGATACACCAAGGCTGGATCCTGACGGCGCTGTCGCTGATCGACACCGGCATCACCGCGGCCGCATTGGAGCGCACCGGGGCGGGGGCCAGGGTGCCCGGAGTGGGCATGATCGTGGAAGGTAGCCACATCGCGGCCGAGACCGCCGAACTGGCAGCGGTGTTACGCGCCGACCCACCGCTGTGCGCCCTGGCCCGGGAAGGCAATCTCGACAGCATCCGTGCGTTGGCTCCGAGTGCCGCCGCCGCGCTCGATGCCGCCGTCGCCCGAATCGGGCACCGTGGGCCAGGGGAAGCCGAGCTGGCCAGCACGGTCTTCTTCGACGATCCGGTGATGCTGCTGATGGCGGCCGCCGAAGCCGCCGCCGCACCCGCCGAGCCAACGCCGCCCGCGACATTGGGCCGGCGACTCGCTACCAACGCCCGCATTTCGCGCGAGCTGGCGCACGACACCACACTCCGATTCACACATGAGCTTCGAATGACATTGCGCGAGCTGGGATCTCGACGGGTCACGGCGGACCTGATCGACATCGTGGCTGACGTGTACTACCTGACTTGCGACGAGCTGGTCACCATGCCGGCCGACGCCCGGTTGCGGATAAAGCGTCGGCGCGCCGAGCGAGAACGCCTGCAGGCGCAACGCCCACCCCACGTCATCGACGGGACCTGGATGCCCGTCGAAGCGTCAGCCCAATAGGTCGGCGAGCGGGGACTGCGGATCGGCCAGCTTGTCGGGGTCGACGGAAGTCCTGGACTTGATCAGGGCTTTGACGTCGTCGAGCACATCCCAGATGTTGACGTTCATCCCGGCCAGCACCCGGTTGTCGCCGTCGAGCCAAAACGCGACGAATTCGCGTCCGGCAACGTCGCCGCGGAACATCACCCGCTCGAAGCTGGGCGCGTGCCCGACATACTCCATTCCGAGGTCGTACTGATCGGTGAAGAAATAGGGCAGCTCCGCGTATTCGCCTGGCTTGCCGAGCATCCCGGTTGCCGCCACCGCGGGTTGCTTGAGGGCATTGGCCCAGTGCTCGGTGCGAATCCGGCAGCCAAACAACGGGTGTTCGGCCGCGGCGATATCCCCGACCGCGTAGATGTCAGGATCGCTGGTGCGCAGCGACGCGTCGACCAGCACACCGCCGTCGCCCATCGAGAGGCCGGCCTGCTCGGCGAGTTCGACGTTCGGCTTAGCGCCGACGGCCATCAACACCGCGTCAGCGGCAACCGTCGACCCGTCGCGCATTTTCAGTCCGGTGGCGTGGCCGTCCGTCGTGGTGATCTCTTCCACCTGCGCCTCTAGCCGTAAGTCCACCCCGTGATCGCGATGTAGATTGGCGAACACTTCGCCCACTGTTTCGCCGAGCGCGGCCACCAGTGGTTGTTTGGCCGTCTCGACGACGGTCACGGCTACGCCACGCTGGCGGGCACCGGCGGCCACCTCCAGACCGATCCATCCAGCGCCCACGACGGCCAGCGAAGACCCTTCGGTCAGAACAGCATTCAGCGCCACAGCATCGTCGTAGGTGCGCAGATAGTAGACCGCATCGGCATCAGACCCAGGTATCGGCGGGCGACGCGAAGCCGATCCCGTCGCCAGCAGCAGCTTTTCGTACTGCACTGTGGTGCCGTCGGGGAGTGCGACGGTATGTTCGGCGCGGTCCAGGGTCGACACCCGCGAACCGAGTCTCAGGTCGACGTTGTGGTCGCGGTACCAGTCGGCGTTCTGCACGGTGAAGTCGGTCAGCGACTTCTTTCCAGCCAGATACTCTTTGGAAAGCGGAGGTCGCTCGTAGGGCAGATGCTGCTCTTCAGCGAATAAGACGATTTGACCGTCAAAGCCACTGTCGCGCAATGCTTCTACCGCCTTGGCTCCAGCAAGTCCGCCGCCGATGATGACGAATATGGTCGAGCTGGCCATGATTGCTGCTCCGTTCTGCCGTCGACATCCCCACCCTACTCGGGCCGGCTTACCGCAAAAGTTCTTGCAATGTCAGCGCATTGCGGACAGCATGGCCGCCCAGGTCGTTATTGAAGTACACCCACACGTCCCTACCCTCGCCGTCCCACTGAACGATTCCATTTGCCGAGCGGCGCAGCTCGTCGTCGGAATAGCAGCCCGCGTAGATCGCGTCCTGATCCGGGCCGCGCATCCGGACGTAGACCAGATCGGTGGTGGCGCGCGGAACGCATGCCAATCCTCTGCCGCTCATCACCACGTAGGTCGCGCGGCGGCGTTCCAGCACTTGGTACACCGCAGGGTCGTTCCACGACGGATGCCGCAACTCCGCGGCCACCCGGATCGACGCCGGCACTTGCTGCAGGAACAAGTCATGCCGGGAACACCATCTGAGCAGCATTGATGCGAACCCGCGCAAGATTTGCACAACTAGACGACTAGGCGCGGCTCCAACCAAAAGGAGTCACCATGACCACCACAACCAATCCCGAGATCCCGCTGCCTGCCGGCGGACATCACAAAGTGCGACACTGTATTTGGAGTGGCGACAACAACGCGGCCATCAGGGGGTCAGACGAGGAAGAACTGATGAAGAGGGCAATATTGGGCGTGTCGGCGGCAGCAGCAGCCATAGCACTGGCACCCCTCTGCATTCCACCAGCACAAGCACACGCAGACGATCCATGCGTCAGCGTCACCGATCCCGCTGCCCACCAGGCTTGCATCGACGAATCCGGGCCCGATGACCGATACCGCAGATACCGAGGCAATTGCGATGCCAGCCCCCTTTACGGACAGGAGGGCCAACTTTGTCGGGACTTCTGGGTCCGAAAGTCTGCGCCCGCTTCCAGACATCCCGGCGCAGATACCGTTTGAGCAGCGAGCCGCATTCGGGCGGCGTCAGGCCTGTCTGAGTTGAAAGTTGTTGGTGAGTGTGAAGCCCGCCGGATTGCCGCAGACGGGAACCTTGTCGGTGATTTGCTGCATGCCTGCAAGGGTGTTTGGGTCCCAAGTCCAGTGCGCGGTAGCGGCGTTCGGAACTGTAGAGCCGTCCGCGCACCCTGCGGGATAGCCGTCAACGTCCATTACCCATTGTCCGTTAACCAACCGCGTTTGGCCCAGAGGGCTTCCGTTGGAAACTACTGAGGCGCATCCGTCACCGCAGGGAGTGAAGTACCAGTCATTGGTGATCGATTGACCTGATGATGGGTCCGTCACAGTCTCGATGTCGTGGCCGCTCATCGTTTGGTCGGCCCAGGCGGGGCTAGCTGCCCCAACAGCGACAGCGGCGAAGGTGGCGGCTACGGCTATCCCCCGTGTGATCGTCATGATCTTGTACCTCCTCTGAGCTGGATGAAACCAATCATCCACCAGACATCGGCCGCTGAGTTGCGCGCTGAGAACCGAATAGTCAAGGGTTGCCAAATGCGCCACCTGGACACAATCGACTCCGAGCTGCGGCTAGTGGCGACCCTTCGCCGCGCAGCGCGGGAGCGGGGCGGGCCGCTGCAGTCGATAGCTGCGGCGGATACGCTACTGGATGAATGCCGTGAGCTGAGCGAGGGGATCAGCGAGCCAGCGCCCGACCCGTCGTTGGTACAAAGGTAATTACTAGACGCCTCGCTGTGAGTTCACCTTGATGCGTTGTCACGGGCCGAACGGGACGTGCAACATGCCGACGTGACATCGTTCAAATACAATCCCTAACGGCAACGCAGCCTCGGTCGAGTCATTCAACGGGGGGGTTGGGCGGCATGTCGGTCCGTGAAACTTTCATTCCCGGTGTGAGCAAGCGCGGAAGCTTGCCGCAGACGGGTTTTCGGCCGGACATCGAAGGCTTGCGCGCCGTCGCGGTGGTGGCCGTTGTCCTGTTTCACGCTGACGTGCCTGGCGTGGGTGGTGGGTACGTCGGCGTGGACGTGTTTTTCGTGATCTCAGGCTTCCTTATCACTGGGCTGCTCTGGCGCGAGGTAAGCACCGCCGGCACGGTCCGGCTGCGCCGCTTCTACGGAGCGCGAGCCCGCCGACTGCTACCGGCATCAGCCATGGTAGGCGTCGCGACCGCGATCGGCTCGGCGGTCCTGTTACCCCCATTGCAGGCCCAGAGTGTCTTGCTTGATGGCGTCTACAGCGCGTTGTATGTGGGCAACTACCGGTTTGGTCTACAACTGCGCAACTACTTCGACGCCCACCTGCCGCCGTCGCCGTTCCAGCACTACTGGTCTTTGGGCGTAGAGGAGCAGTTCTACTTGGTGTGGCCGGCCTTGATTCTCGGTACGGCCTGGCTGATTCGGCGTGTGCGCCGGCGCACCAGAGCCGATGCCGCCTCTTCGAAGATCCCGTATCTGGTGGTTCTGGCGCTGGTCGGGGCGGTGTCGTTTGCCTTGTCGCTGGTGGTCACGTACGTGGTGTCTGCTGTGGCGTTCTTTTCGTTGCCCACGCGGGCCTGGGAGTTGGCCGTCGGCGGCTTGGTGGCCCTCACGGCCGGCCAGTGGCGTCGACTACCCGCAACGCCTGCCGCGATCGTGGGATGGGGAGGACTGGCCCTGATCCTGCTGGCCTGCACCCTATTGAGCGCAACCACGCCCTTCCCGGGTACCGCTGCGCTGTTGCCCGTGCTGGGAGCGGCGCTAGTGATCGGCGCCGGCTGTGCCGCACCTTCGCAGGGATGCGAGCGCGTGCTGGCATTGTCGCCGATGCGGGCGGTCGGCCGGGTGTCCTACTCGTGGTATCTGTGGCACTGGCCGGTGCTGCTGCTCGCGCCGCCATTATTGGGCCACCCGCTCGGGCTGGCCGGCAGGCTAGTGCTGGTCTTCGTCTCCGGCGGGCTGGCGGTGCTCACATTGCGTCTAATCGAGAACCCGTTCCGGTTCGCCGCTCCCCTGCGCCGGTCTGCCATCGGCAGTCTGGCGCTGGGCGGCGCCGCCACCGCGGTAGCGGTCTGTGTGGGCGTGGCGCTGCTGGTATCGGCGCCTACCCCGGTCGGCCGTGGCGCGCCAGCGGCGGCGCTGACCGTCACGGCGTCGCCTCCCCCCGCGGGCTCCACCGTGGACGCCTACGATGCGGCGGTGCGCCAGGCGTTCGCGCAGGTGCAGGCCGCGGTCGCCACAGGCGCCGACCTGAAGGCCGTACCGTCGAACCTCAACCCACCCCTTACGGCCTGGAAAGCCGGAACTGATGCCATCCGCAACAGCTGCCTGCGCGGTTTTTTCCAAGTTGGACATCGTGAGTGCGCGACGGGCGATACCGCCTCCACCACGACGGTGGCCTTGCTCGGCGACTCCCATGCCGCGATGTGGGCGCCGGCGCTCCAGCAGGTCGCCGAGCAGCGGCACTGGCGGCTGGAGACCCTGGCCAGGGCGGGCTGCGTGCCGATGAACTTGCCCATCACCAACCCGCTCCTTCGCATCATTTACAAGAACTGCGAACAAGGACGCCGTCAGTTCATCGGCCGATTACGCGCCGAGCACCCGCGGCTGGTCATGCTCAGCATGTTCCGAGGGTACGGCCCGGGCTACGGTTGGACACCGGGTTTCACCTCATACGACCCGGCGTGGATCGACAGCTTGACCCGCCTCGTGCAGCAGCTGCGGGGCACCGGTGCACAGGTGCTGGTGCTGGGGCCGATCCCGGATCCGCACTCAGAAGTGCCGAACTGCCTGTCCGGGGACCTCGATGACGCGACGGCCTGCTCGCCGCCAAGGTCGACGGCGGTCAACGAACCCGGCATCGCCGCTGAGTCCAACGCCACCAAAGCCGGTGGCGGACACTACGCCGACCTCACGAAGCTGTTCTGCACCGCTGACCGCTGCCCGGTCATCGTCGGCAACACCCTCGTCTACGTTGACTGGAATCACGTGACGCCCGAATACTCCCGGTTGTTGGCATCGGTGATCGGGGCGCTAGCCGACCGCGCGCTCGCCGACGCCCGACATGCGGATCGTTAGCGACGCCCAGCACCAAAAGAGTGCGCCACGGCGGCGCCAACGCCGCCGCCGCCCTCGATCACCTGACTAATGTATTCGTCTAGACGGTATGGGTGACCGTCGGCGCTGAGCTGGGGGTTGCGGGCCGGGGCCTCACTCACCCATGTTCGTGGGTTACCGAGTAGGGAGTCGCCTGCCCGGTCTATCCGACAGTGGTGGGAGGCCCCGGTGTTTACAGAGCGTACGAGTGTTGGGCTGGACGTGCACGCACGTTCGGTGGCGGCAGCGGCAATCGACGGTGTCACGGGTGAGGTTTTTCAGACCCGGTTAACTCCGTCCTATGAGCACATCCGGTCGTGGATATCGGACCTGCCGGGCCCGGTGGCGGTGGCTTATGAAGCCGGGCCGACCGGTTTCGGGTTGCATCGGGCGTTAACCGATGCAGGGGTCCGATGCGAGGTCGTCGCACCGTCGAAATTGCAGAAGCCGTCCGGCGACCGGGTGAACACCGATTCCCGGGATGCGCTGCATCTTTCCCGGTTGTTGCGGCTCGATGAAATCACCTCGGTGGCGATCCCGAGCGTGGATCAGGAAGCGGCCCGTGATCTGGTGCGGGCCCGGGAGGACTGCCGCGGCGATCTGATGAGGGCGCGGCATCGACTCTCCAAGCTGCTGTTGCGCCACGGCATCGTCTACTACGGCGGGGCTGCTTGGACCGGCGCCCACGATCGGTGGCTGCGTACCGAAGCGGCGCCGCAGTTGACGTCACTGGCAACACGGATGGCCTTCGATGCCGACTACGACCACGTGCTGACGATGCAGGCCCGCCGTGGGCGCCTCGACTCAGCGATCGAGGACATGGCCGCCGATGGTGCGTTCACCCCGATCGTGCGCAGGGTGTCCTGCCTACGCGGTGTGAGCACTTTGACCGGATTCGCGTTGGCGGTGGAGATTGGCGACTGGAATCGTTTCACCGGCAACACGATT
>DASXMA010000432.1:0-16841 GCA_036495965.1 Mycobacterium sp. | reverse complement strand
GGTGGCGTAGTCGGTGATGTGGTGGACTTCGCAGTAGTAGCCGGGCACGGTGCATCCGGGTGCTGAGCAGCCGCGGTCGTTGGCGTAACTGTTTAGGTCGAATACCGGTCTGACGGGTGCTGACCTGCGCTAACGCCGTGGGTACCGGTTGTGGCGGATTCTGACCTTCCCCGGCGTGCTCAAATGGCATGACAGGGCCAGGTCAGGCCCCGGCGGCGCGGCGGGCTGCAGCCGCGACTGGGTTGTCCGGCTCGTCGGCCCAGGCGATCTCGAAGTAGTTGCCCTCTGGGTCGCAGAGATAAGCGGAACGGCCGTTGAAGAACTCCGCGTCTACTGGCTCTTTGGTGACGCGGGCGCCGGCGTCGCGCATCTGCTCCGTCAGCCGGTCGACCTCGTCGGCGGTGTCGACCATCACGCCGATGGTGAAGCGGATGCCTCCGGTGCCGGGCTCGGGTTCGGCGTTTCCGTCGCGGGCGAGCTGGGTGATGGAAAACAGCGCGAGCACGATGCCGCGAAGTTCGAACGCCGCGAACTGGCCGTCGTCGATGATCTGTGGCCAGCCGAGGTTGCGGTAGAAGTCGCGGAGGCTGCAGAAATCGCGGGCGCCGAGGGTGATCAGATTGGCGAGTGGTGCCGATGTATTCATGACGGAAGTATGGGCCGGGCGTGCGACATCGGATCGGGAACAGGCGTAGGTGGTCTGCACCCCCCGATGAGGTGGACGTTGTCGCGGTAGCCAATTTCATAGGCGTAGAGCATGATTCGTTGGCCGGGTGAGGCGAGTCGTGTTATACAGCGCCAGGGCTTTGCCGCGGTCGAAGATGGCAAGGTAGTGGTGGGTGTGGCGGGCGAGGCGGATGACATCGCTGATGGGCAGGATGGTACCGCCGCGCGTCCGGCCGCATCCGGCGGCGGCTTCCAGGCCAGCGCCGCCCGCATCCGCTCCGCATCGGCCTCCCACCGACGGGTCGAACCCTCAACGTCGGTGAACAGAAACGTCACCACCCCGAAGGAGCGGACACCTCCGCAGAATCTCACGACAGACACGCTCCTACCTCGCACATCGGCGGAATCCGGCCCAGAAACCGACGCCCCGAGGCGCGGAGTGGCGCGCTACCCGTTGGCCGGATCGCAGCGGCGATATGCCACATGCTGGCTGGCCAGCGGTGACAAGATAGCGACGTGAACGACAGTGGGCTGGCCGCGTGACATGACGACGGCGGCCTTGGTGTGCGGGTCGTGCAGTACTGAGCTGCCGCCGAACTCGAAGTTCTGTATCGAGTGCGGTACGGCGGTTGTGACTGGCGCGACACCGGCCGAGTACAAGCAGGTGACGGTGCTGTTCGCCGACGTGGTGCACTCGATGGACATCGCCGCGGCCGTGGGTGCCGAGCGGCTGCGCGAGATCATGGCCGAGCTGGTCGGCCCAGGCGCGGCGGTGGTGCGCCGGTACGGCGGCACGATGGAAAAGTTCACCGGTGATGGCCTGATGGCGTTGTTCGGAGCGCCGGTCGCGTTGGAGGACCATGCGATCCGGGCGTGCCTGGCGGCGCTGGCCATCCAAGAGGAGACCAACCGCTTGGCGGCTGAGGTGCGACGCCGTGACGGCGTGGATCTGCGGCTCCGGGTGGGTCTGAATTCGGGCCGGGTTGTTGCCGGTGAAATCGGTCCGGGTGTAGCAGGTTACGCCGCGATCGGGGAGCAGGTGGGGTTTGCGCAGCGGATGGAATCGGTCGCCCCGCCGGGCGGGGTGATGCTCAGCGAGTCCACCGCGCGTTTGGTCGAGCACACCGCGGTCCTCGCCGACACCGAGCTCGTGTCGATCAAGGGCAAGGACGACCCCGTCTCAGCGCGCCGGCTGCTGGCGATCGAGCCGCGCCATGCCCTGGCCGGTGCCACGGAATCGCACCTGGTCGGTCGGCGTTGGGAGATGGCCGCTGTTGAGGCCATGGTGGACCGCGCGATCGGTGGCCGCGGTGGTCTGGTGAATGTGGTGGGACCGCCGGGCATCGGCAAGAGCCGGACGGCCCGTGAGGCCACAGCGCTGGCGGCCGCTCGTGGGGTCGAGGTGTTTTGCACGTTCTGCGAATCCCACGCCCGCGAAATCCCTTTTCAGGCGGTGGCGCGGCTGCTGCGGGCGGGCCGCGGCGTGGCTGATCTTGACGGCGAAGCGGCGCGCGCGCGGGTCCGGGAAGAAGTTCCGGATGCCGACCCGCAGGATCTGCTGCTGCTCGATGACCTGCTCGGCATCGCCGACCCCGAGGTGCCGCTGCCCCAGATCGACCCGGACGCGCGGCGGCGCCGGTTGACCGCACTTATCAACACCGCGTCGCTGGCCCGCACCGAACCGGCGCTCTACATCATCGAGGACGCGCACTGGATCGATGCGGTCAGCGAGTCGATGCTGGCCGACTTCCTCACGGTGATCCCGCAGACCAAGTTGATGGTGCTGATCACCGCCCGCCCCGAGTATCAGGGAGCACTGGCGCGAGTGCACGACGCCCAGACGATAGCGCTTGACCCACTGGCCGATTCGGACACCGCGGCGCTGATCGGTGAGCTGCTGGGTTCGCATCCCTCGGTCGGCGAACTGGCGGCGATCATCGCCGAGCGGGCCGCGGGCAACCCGTTTTTCGCCGAGGAGATGGTGCGCGAGTTGGCCCAGCGCGGGGTCCTGACCGGCGAGCACGGTAAGTATGTCTGTCGGACGGATGTCGCCGAGGTGAGCGTGCCGGCCACGGTGCAAGCGGCCATCGAGGCGCGCATCGACCGGCTCGACACCGCGGCCAAGCGGACGTTGGCCGCGGCGTCGGTGATCGGCGCCCGCTTCGGGGCGGAGCTGCTGGCCGCGCTGGGGATCGATGCGGTGGTCGACGAGCTGCTCAGCGCGGAGCTGATCGATCAGGTGCGGTTCATCCCGAGCGCCGAGTACGCCTTCCGGCATCCGCTGATCCGCGCGGTGGCTTACGAATCGCAGTTAAGCGTCAACCGCGAGCAGACCCATCGCACGCTGGCCGCCGCTATTGAGGCACGCGACCGCAGCGCCGCCGACGAGAACGCAGCTCTGATCGCCGAGCATCTGCAGGCGGCCGGCGAACTGGCCGAGTCTTGCCGCTGGCACCTGCGCGCAGCGGAATGGCTTCGGCCTCGCGATCTTCCCGCCGCACGCGCACGATGGGAGAACGCACGACGCATCGCCGACGAGTTACCCGATGACCACGACGACGTCATGGCCATGCGAATCGCGCCACGCACTATGCTGATTTCGACGGCGGTCTTCGTAGGCAGTGATGCAGACATCGACGAGCGTTACCGCGAGTTTCGTGACCTGACAACGCAATCTGGTGATCTGACGTCCCTGGCTATTGCGACAGCCGGACTCATCTTTTCGTTCGCGGCCAACGACAACCGCGTTCCCGAGGCTGCGGCGCTGGCTTCGGAGCTCGAGGATATGGTCAGCCACGTTGACTGCGATGCCGAGACCAGGAGCATCATCCTCAATGCGGTGGCATTTGTACGATTCGCAAATTGCGAATTCGATGCCGCGCTCGAGGTTATCGATGCGATACACGCACTATCTACGGACGTACCGGTAGTCGAACTTATCTCGGCAAACGCGCTTCTTGGTGCCATCGAGACGTGCGCCGGCCGCTACGAGCAGGGCAGACGGCGCCTCCGAGAGGAACTCGAGCGCGCGCGTGCGCTCCCATCCGTCCGCTACGCGTTGATTCTGAACTACGTGGTTGTGACGACGGCGCTGGGCGTGGACCAGGCTGATGAGATGGTCGACCACGTGCGTGAGGCGTTGCGGCGTGCTGAATCGTTCGGTGACATCAGCGGGATCATCACCGCGCAACTGGCCTGCGGCACGGTGTTGCTGCGTGTGGAGGATGCGGCGCTCAACGAGGCGATCGACGTGCTTCACAAGGCCCACGCGAACATGCGGAAGCATAAGGGCTTGACCATCGAGCTGCCGGCCGTCTGTGCCGACCTGGCGATCGACGCTGCCCGCCACGGGCGAATTGACGAAGCGATCGATGAACTTCATGCCACGTTTGCGTTACACATGGCTGGCGGCTCCCGAGTCTTCGTCGGTTGCGCCGGTGAGGCACTGGTCGGCCTTCTCATCGAGCGGGGATCCACCGACGACCTCACGGAGGCGCACCGAATCGTTGATCACTGGCAGGACCGTCGGCCTGGCATTCCGGCACTGGATCTGTGGTGGCTGAAATCGCGGGCGTCGTTGGCGAAGGTGGAGGGCGACTCGGAGGGATACGCCGAGCTCGCCACGCAGTACCTTGAGCTGTGCGAGAAGCTCGACGCTCGCGGGCGACTCGACGAGGCGCGCCAAATGGTCAACCGAATCGTCTGAGCGACGGGTGAAGAAGATGGCGACGATACTGGCCTATACTTCGCCCGCACTTGGTCACCTATTGCCAATCAGCGCACTGCTATCAGAGCTGTCCCGTCGCGGCCACACGGTTCATGTGGGCACGCTTTCCACCGGTGTCGAGATCGGCCAACGCCTTGGATTTACCACGGACGCGATCGACCCGCGGATCGAGCGGATCGAGCTCGACGACTGGAAGGCAACCAACCCGGTTGCTTCGCTGAAGCTGTCGGTCGCGGTGTTCGGCGGGCGCGCCGTGCACGAAGTCACCGATCTGGCTGAGACGGTGGCGCGTGCACACCCTGACGCCTTGCTTGTCGATGTGAATTGCTGGGGTGCTCAGTCCGCGGCCGACGCCGGTCGTATCCCATGGGCGTGTTTTTCGCCGTACACACCGCCGTTGCGGTCGCCCGGGGTGCCACCGTTTGGGCTGGGTCTCAGACCGATGTCAGGTGCGGTGGGCCGGATGCGCGATGCCGCCGTGCGGACAGCTGTGGTGCGCCGTGTCGAAAAGGTAATGCTGCCGCCGATCAACACGATTCGCGCGGAGGTCAATGTAGGGCCGGTCGCGTCAATGGACGAGTTCTTGCGCCGGTCGCCCTTGTTACTCGTCGCCAGCGGTAAGCCATTTCAGTACCCACAAACCGATTGGGGCGATGCGGTGCAGATGATCGGACCCTGCGTGCTTGACCCCGGTCCGAACACGGACCCCGATTGGCTGGCCTCGGTTGACCGGCCAATCGTGCTCGTCACCACGTCGTCGGAGAAACAGGCCGACGACAACCTTGTCCAGACCGCGATGACCGCATTGGCCGATGAGCCGGTTCATGTGGTCGCGACCATGCCGGCTGGGCAATCAGACTGGATTGCGACGTCGCCCAATGCGACGGTGCGCCGGTTCGTCCCGCACGGCGTAGTTCTTGACCGTGCGGTGTGTGCGGTGACGCACGGTGGGATGGGCGCGACTCAAAAGGCGCTCGCCCATGGTGTACCCGTGTGCGTGGTGCCCTACGGGCGTGACCAATTCGAGGTCGCACGGCGCGTCGAGGTAGCCCGGTGCGGCACCCGCCTACCGGCCAAGAAATTGTCGCCGCCGCGGCTACGAACGAAGGTGCGAGAAGCGATGACAATGGCTGATGGTGCGGAACGGGTGGCAGCGGGTTTCAAGGCTACCGGCGGGACGGCCCGCGGCGCAGACCTCTTTGAGCAGCGGGTGCTTGGCATCAACGTCGGCTGAAATCCACGCTGGCCGCTCTCGGGTGGTCAACGCCTCGAAGTCCGGCCCAAGTACCCCTTCGACCGCGGCGTCAAGGGCATCGAAAGCTGCCGTGATCGCGTCTCGGTCGACAACCGCGCAGGAACTCATACCGCCAAACTAGCCCGGCCCACCGATAAAAAGCCCGACCCAGGGACTGCTGAAACCACAGTGACACAAGAGAATTAACCTCCGCGGCAAGCCTGCAGCGGCAATGTCGCCGGCCGTCGGGGCGCCAGCCGAGTTGTAGCAGCAAGCCCAGGTCGTCACGGACGGCGCGGTGATGGGTGATCCGGCCGCCAGCGACCGTGAAGATATGCACCTGCTGGTGGCTGATCCGCTTGCGGGCTGACAGTCGTCTGCTGAGTATCAAAACACACGGGCTTTTCAGGCATGCGGTGCGCGTCCCCCGAGTTGTCGGTGTCCAGACCTAGACTCGCGGTGCCTTGATAGCCACGCAATTCGGAAGGGGGACCCCGGATGCGATTCCTGCACACCGCCGACTGGCAGCTGGGCATGACCCGGCACTTCCTCGCCGGCGACGCCCAGCCGCGGTACTCGGCGGCCCGCCGTGACGTCGTGGCTGGTCTGGGCGCGCTGGCAGCCGAGGTGGGCGCCGAGTTCGTCGTGGTGGCCGGCGACGTCTTCGAACACAATCAGCTCGCCCCGCAGGTGATCGGCCAGTCCTTGGAAGCCATGCGCGCCATCGGTATTCCGGTCTACCTGCTGCCGGGCAACCACGATCCGCTGGACGCGTCATCGGTGTACACCAGTGCACTGTTCACCGCCGAACGCCCCGACAACGTCGTGGTGCTCGATCGGGCCGGCGTCCATCAGGTTCGGCCCGGCCTGGAGATCGTAGCCGCGCCGTGGCGGTCCAAGGTCCCGACCACCGACCTGGTCGCTGAAGTCCTCGAGGACCTGTCGCCGGCCTCCGTGACGCGGGTGCTCGTCGCCCATGGCGGCGTCGACGTGCTGGACCCCGATCGAGACAAGCCCTCGCTGATTCGGCTCGCGGGGCTTGACGACGCGCTGGCCCGCGGCGCGGTGCACTATGTGGCACTGGGGGATAAGCATTCGCTCACCGAGGTCGGTAATAGCGGCCGGGTGTGGTACTCGGGCTCGCCGGAGGTCACCAACTTCGATGACGTCGAGTCCAACCCGGGTCATGTCCTGGTCGTCGAGATCGACGAAAGCGACCCGCGAGGCGCGGTATCCGTCACGGCCCGGGATGTGGGCCACTGGCGGTTCGTGACGTTGCACCGTCAGGTCGACACCAGCCGCGATGTCGCTGACCTTGACATGAACCTGGATCTGATGACCGAGAAGGAGCGAACCGTGGTGCGGCTGGCACTGACGGGTTCGTTGACGGTCACCGACCGTGCCGCGCTGGATGCCTGCCTGGACAGATACGTACGGCTGTTCGCCTGGCTGGGCCTCTGGGAACGTCGCACAGATCTGGCGGTGATACCCGCTGACCGCGAGTTCACCGATCTCGGCATCGGGGGGTTCGCCGCGGCGGCAGTCGAGGAGCTGGTGGCCACGGCGCGCGAGGGCGACGCCGAATCGGCAGTCGACGCGCAGGCGGCGCTGGCGCTCTTGCTGCGGCTCGCCGATAGGGGTGCCGCATGAAGCTGCATCGGATGGTCCTGAGGAATTACCGCGGAATCGCCCACCGGGAGATCGAATTTCCCGACCACGGCGTGGTTGTGGTTTGCGGCGCCAACGAGATCGGCAAATCGTCGATGATTGAAGCGTTGGACCTGCTGCTGGAATCCAGGGACCGCTCGACGAAGAAAGAAGTCAAGCAGGTCAAGCCGACCAACAGCGACGTCGGCTCCGAGGTCACTGCCGAAATCAGCTGCGGTACTTATCGTTTCATCTACCGCAAGCGATTTCACAAGAAGTGCGAAACGGAGTTGACGCTACTGGAGCCACGTCGCGAACAGCTCACTGGCGACGAGGCCCACGAACGCGCCCGTGCGATGCTCGCCGAGACAGTGGACAACGACTTGTGGCACGCACAGCGGGTACTTCAGGCCGCGTCGACCGCCGCGGTGGATCTATCCGGTTGTGACGCGCTGTCGCGTGCGCTCGATGTGGCGGCCGCGCAATCCGACACCGACGCGGCGCTGTCTGGCAGCGAGCCGTTGCTCATCGAGCGGATCGACGCCGAGTATGCGCGCTACTTCACCCCCACCGGACGCCCCACCGGGGAGTGGGCCGGCGCGATCTCTCGGCTGGCCGATGCCGAGACTGCGGTCGTCGAATGCGCGGCGGCGGTCGCCGAGGTCGACGACCGGGTGCGTCGCCATGCCGTTTTCACCGAGGAAGTGGCCGAGCTGGCGCAATTACGGCTCGCGGCCGGTCCGCGGTTGGCCGTCGCGCAGGTCGCCGCCGATAAGGCCGCTGAACTCACCCGCCAATCGCGTGAAGCCAGGCTGGTCGCCGAGGCCGCGGCCGCGACCAGCGCCGCCGCCTCGGCGGCGCACAGCGGACGGTTTCGGTTGCTCACCGAAATCCAAACCCGCACTGCGACTGTCGCCGCCGCCGAGGCCGAAGCGCAAGAAGCCGCCGATGCGCAGTCGACGGCACGTGCCGACACCGAGGCCTCCGCTGCGGCGGTCGAGCAGGCTACCCAGGCCCTCGCGGCGCTGCAACGCCGCGTCGAATCCGCTCGGCACACCCTCGACCAGTTCGCCCACCGCGAGGAAGCCGACCGGTTGAGCGCCCGGCTGGCCAGGATCGACGCGATCCAGCGTGACCGTGACCGGGTCTGCGAAGAGCTTTCCGCAGCCGTCGTGACCGAGGAGCTGCTGCACCGCATCGAAAGCGCCGCAGCCGCAGTCGATCGCACCTGCGACCAGCTGGCGTTGATCTCGGCGGCGGTGGAGTTCACCGCCGCCGCCGACATCGAGCTAGCCATCGGCGACCAACAGGTCACGTTGTCGGCAGGTCAAACCTGGTCGACAACCGCCACCGGCCCAACCGAGGTCGAGGTTTCCGGGGTCCTGACCGCGCGGATCACCCCGGGCGCGACCGCGCTCGATGTCCAGGCCAAACATGCTGCAGCACAACAAGAGCTGATGGCTGCGCTGGCCGCCGCTGATGTCGCCGACCTCAACGCGGCACGATGCGCCGACCAGCGGCGTCGTGAACTGCAGAGCAACCGTGACCGGTTGAGCGCGACGTTGTCCGGCCTGTGCGGCGATGAAGACATCGACCAACTGCGCTCGCGGCTGGCGCAGTTGCATCCCGGTCAACCGGCCGAACCCGATCTCATGACGGATATCACCGCCGCCCGCAGCGAACTCGACACGACAGAAGCCGCTCGCGTTGCCGCGGACGCCGAATGCGAGACCCGTCGTCGTGTCGCAGCGTCCGCCGCGTCCGGGCTTGTCGAGACATCCACCCGAGCAACGGTTTTGCTCGATAAGGTGGCAACTCAACGCGCCGAGCTCGAAAGAGCCACCAACCAGCTGGCCCAAGAGCGCGCGTCGGTCAGCGATGAGGATCTGTCGGCGTCGGCGGACTCGAGCCAGCGGGCCGCAACCACCGCGCAGCAACGTGCCTCCGAGCTAGCCGAGGAACTGGCCGCCGCGGCGCCGGACGCGGTGGCCGTCGAATTGGCCGATGCCACCCGTGCAGCCGAGTCGCTGCGCGATCGCTACGAAGACGCTGCTCGCGCCGTGCGCGAGATCAGTATCGAACTCTCCGTCTTCGGCAGCGAGGGTCGCCGAGGCAAGCTCGACGCCGCGGAGACAGAACATGAACACGCCACCGGCGAGCACACCCGGGTCGGCCAGCGGGCCCGGGCGGCGGAGCTGCTGCGGTCAGTGATGACACGCCACCGCGACACCACCCGACTGCGCTACGTCGAGCCCTACCGCACGGAACTGCAGCGGCTCGGCCGGCCCGTGTTCGGGCCCACGTTCGAGGTCGATGTCGACAGTGATCTGTGTATCCGTAGCCGAACGCTGGCCGGTGTCACGGTGCCTTACGAATCCCTATCCGGCGGAGCCAAAGAGCAACTCGGTATTCTGGCGCGCGTGGCCGGCGCGGCTCTGGTCGCCAAGGAGGACTCCGTTCCGGTAGTCGTCGACGATGCGCTGGGATTCACCGATCCGGACCGGTTGGCCAAGATGGGCGAGGTATTCGACACCGTGGGTGCGCACGGTCAGGTGATCGTGCTGACGTGTAGCCCCGACCGCTACGACGGCGTCAAGGGCGCACAGCGCATCGATCTGAACGTTTAGCGCCGCGGCTGACTCAAGCCGAGGTAGGCGACGAAAAGTGCCGGTTCGACGTGCCGCTGAGCGACCCACGTGGCCTCTCTCGGCAGAATGGGACCATGGACCGACTCCGATGACGATGAACGCGAAGCGGCGCAGGGCGCACGAAAAGCTGGCGGGGTTGCCCGGCGTGCGGCGGATACGCCGGCCGGTCTCGCCGGGCAGCGCCGACGAGTTCGATCTGTTCTACATACGTACCGGCCGCAGGTCCGCCCACCCGCTGGTGATCATCCCGGGAGGCCCCGGGGTGGCGTCGGTGCAGATGTACAAGGGGCTGCGACGGCGGGCCGTCGCCGCCGGCCTCGACGTCATCATGATCGAGCATCGCGGGGTGGGAATGTCGCGCCACGACGACGCCGGCGCCGACCTGCCGCCACCAGCGCTCACCGTCGATCAGGTCGTCGACGACGTGGCCGCGGTTTTCGACGACGCACACGTGGACTCGGCCGTCATCTATGGCACCTCGTACGGCACCTATATCGCCGCCGGCGTCGGCGTGCGCCATCCCGGCCGGGTCCGGGCGATGATCCTCGATTCGCCGCTGCTGTCGCGGCACGACATCGTGATCGTGCGCCGCGCAATTCGCCGGCTATTACTCAAGGGCGACAGTCCCGAAACCGCGCCACTGGCGCCTAAGGTCCGCAAACTCGTCGACGCCGGAGTGATGACCGCATCGGCAACGCAGGTCGTTGCGACAATCTACGGCTATGGCGGCGCCACTCTGCTGGATCGTCAACTTGACCTGTTGCTCGACGGCCGAGACGTGCTGTGGCGGCTGATATCTCGATTCGCCACCACGCGCAAGTTGCCGTACCGCTACGAGGAAGACCTGGTGAGCCGAATCGCGCTCCGTGAACTCGACTACGCCGCCGAACCCGACGGTCTACCACTCGACCCCGCCGTGGCGGAACGCGAAAAGCGGACTGAGACAGCTCCATTCGAAGACGAGCCGTATGACCTGGTGGCCGAGATGCCGAAATTCAAGTGGCCCACCGTGGTCATTTCCGGCGGCCGCGATCTCATTACTCCACGGGCAGTGGCTGAGCATGTCGCATCGCTGGTGCCAGATGCGGTGCTGTTGGCGCTGCCGACCATGGCGCACAGCGCCCTGGACTTTCGCGAGGCCGCCGCCCTGGCCATTGCCGGCGCGGTGTCGCGCGGCGAAGGTGACGGCCTTGCCGACCAGACGCGGGCGCTGGACGGGCTCCCGCCGCGCCCGGCTCTACGCCTGTTTTGGAAGGCGATCGATGTCGTGGCCGCCGCGGAAGGTGCCTTGCCCGCGGCAGCGCCGCTCCGGCGGCGGCTCAGGTCCGCATGAACCCGATCGCGGTGTAGTTCAGGTCGGCAAGACCGGCCGCGCCGAAGTTGGCCAGTGTGCTGCGCACTGCGAGGTCACCCGGAGACTGGGTCAACGGCAGGCTGAACCCCTCAGCCCAGATGAGCTTGTCGAGTTCATTGGCCAGCGCGCGCGCTTTCCCTGGATCGAGTTCTTCGAGCGTTCGCTCGATCGCGGCGTCGATCTCCGGGCTGCCGATCTTGCCGAAGTTGCTTGCCCCGTCGGACTGGTAAATCTGGGTCAGCGCAGAGAGGGGGAACGCGTCGCCGAGCCAGCCGAACTGCGCGATATCGAAAGCTCCGACGTTGATGTAGTTGGTGAAGAAGCCGCCACCGGCCCTGGCTATGAGTTCGAGTTTGACACCGATCTGGGCCAGGCTGTGCTGGGCGATCTGGGCGAACACCCGGCTGCCCTGCGCGTCATAGAACAAATCGCGGACGACGAGCTGGCGACCGTCCTTCTCCCGGAACTGGCCATTGAGTTTCCAGCCCAGGGCGTCAAGCTCGCGTTTCGCCTCGGCGGGGTCATAGGGAACTTCGGCGCTGTTGTCCTGGTAGCCCTCCTGACCGGCGACGTAGATGTGGTTGTTCAATGCCACCGGGTGACCGGTGAGGCCGTACTGGACGACCTTGGCGATGGTCTGCCGGTCGATGCCCTTGGACACCGCGACGCGCAGTGCTTTGTCGGCGAGGATTGCGCCCGCGGCACCGTTGAACGTGAAATGCGACCAACTCGGGGCAGGGGCGCGCCGAATGGAGATGCCCTTGGTTCGCTGCGCGATGGTCAGCTGGTCCAGCGTGCCTACGCCGGTCGCGTCGATCGTGTTGTTCTGCAGTGCCGGCAGCCGCGCGGCGTCATCGAGCACCAGGAAGGTGATGGTGCTCAGGCGCGGCCGCTCCCCCCACCATTTCGGGTTGCGGGTCAACACGATCCGCTGCGTGGTCCGGTCCAGAGACGACACGATGAACGGGCCGGCAGACGGACCGGGACTGTCGAGCTGGCCCTTGTTGAACGCCTCGGGCGTGGCAGTCATGCTGGCAGGCAGCAGCATGCCGTTGCCGGCGAACATGCCGCGCCACTCGGCATAGGGCTTGGCGAAGGTCATGACGGCCTGCCGGTCGTCGGCCCCGCGGGCCACCGACGCGACCCGGTCGGCGCCGCTGGGTCCCGCGATCGCGAAGTTCTTGTCGACGCCGCTGAGCGCATGGATTTGGCTGTCGATGTCGCGCCAAGTGATGGGTGTGCCGTCGGACCATACGGCCTTTGGATTGATGGTGTAGGTAACCACCTGTGGGTTAGTCCCGGTGAGCTCGACGTTGGTGAAGTAGTTGGTGTCGACCGCCGTCGAGCCGTCTGGCCCGATGATGAAGGCCCGCGGCAAGGTGGCCTTCATCATCGCGGCGACTTCGGCCGAGTTGCCGTCGATGTGCAAGATGTTGAAGTTCGGCGGAAAGTCGGTCAGCGCGAGCCGGAGGTCGCCGCCGTCCTGCAGTTTGGCGGGGTCTTGCGGGTTGATGTCGCTGGTGGTGCCGATCGCAGCGTTATTGCCGGTCGAGGGCGCGAGATTGATGGCTGGCGAGCACCCGGTGAGCGCCACACCGGCGACCGCCAACAGCACCCCCGCGCGGCTCAGGGCATTTCGCGCTCCCCCAAGGCGGCTAGACATACTTCCCCGGATCCGGTTGCGGCACGGCGTCCAATAGCCGCCGCGTGTAATCGTGCTGCGGATTGGTGAAAAGTTGCTCGCTGTCGCCCTGCTCAACGATGGCGCCCGCATACATCACCGCTACCTGGTGGGCCAGGTGTTTGACCACCGAAAGATCATGGGAAACAAAGAGATACGACAGGCTGAACCGCTCTTGCAGGTCGAGCAGCAGGTTGATGATCCCCGCCTGGATGGAGACATCGAGGGCAGACACCGGTTCGTCGAGGGCGAGGATCTTGGGCTGCAATGCCAGCGCCCGTGCGATACCGATGCGCTGCTTCTGCCCACCGGAAAACTCGGCGGGGTAGCGGGCCGCATCCGCGCGGCGTAATCCCACGATGTCGAGTAGCTCGGCGACCCGCGCATTAGTGTCGGTCTTGCCGAATCCGTTGGCCCGCAACGGTTCGGCGATCAGCTCGAAGACGGGCAACCGCGGGTCCAGGGATGCCACCGGGTCTTGGAAAACGACCTGGATGTCGCGTCGCAGTGCTCGCCGGCTGGCCGGGCTCAACGCCGCAACGTCGGCGCCCAGCACCTCGATCGATCCCGACTGCGGCGCGACGAGTTCCAGGATCTCGTGCAGCGTGGTCGACTTGCCTGAACCAGACTCACCCACGATGCCCAGGGTGCGCCCCTGTCGCAACTCAAAGCTGACGTGGTCGACGGCGCGGACCTCACCGACGGTGCGGCGCAACACCACGCCCGTCGTCAGCCGGTAGGTCTTGACCAGATCACGCACGCGCACAACCACAGGCGAGTCGCCGGCCGCGGATGCGCGGGCGGAGGTGTTGACCCCGTAGATGTCCGCGGCGCTGCGTTCGCCGACCTGGTCGGTGCGGATGCAGGCCGCCCGATGGTTCACGCCGATCTCGAACAATTCCGGTTCCGCAGCGCGACATTCGTCGGTTACCAGCGGGCAGCGCGGCGCGAAGGGGCATCCTGGCTGAAGCCCAGCCAGCGATGGAGGCGCACCAGGTATGGGCACCAGCCGGGTGCCCTGCTCGGCGTCCAACCGGGGAACCGACCCCAACAGTCCTACGGTATAGGGCATTTGGCGGCCGTGGTAAAGGTCGGTCACGCTGGCAAACTCGACCACCCGGCCGGCGTACATCACCAGCGCCCGATCGGCGAACTCAGCGACCACGCCGAGGTCGTGGGTGATGATGAGCACGCCGGCGCCGGTGACGTCACGCGCGGTCTTGAGCACCTCGAGGATCTGCGCCTGCACGGTGACATCCAGGGCGGTGGTGGGTTCATCGCAGATCAACAGGTCGGGATCGTTAGCGATCGCGATCGCGATGACAACCCGTTGCCGTTCGCCGCCGGACAGCTCGTGCGGAAACGCCCGGGCGCGTCGCTCCGGCTGCGAGATGCCAACCAGCTCAAGCAGTTCGACCGCGCGTCGGCGGGCAGTCTTGCGGCCGACGCGCGGCTGGTGGACTTGGATTGCTTCGGCGATCTGGTCGCCGACGGTGTAGACCGGCGTCAGCGCCGACATCGGATCCTGGAACACCATGCCGACCGCCTTGCCGCGGAAGCGCGACATCGCATCGTCGGAAAGCCCGAGCAGCTCGGTGTCGTGCAAGCGGACCGAGCCGCGAACCTTGGCGTAATCCGGCAGCAGGCCCACCACTGCCATCGCCGACACGGACTTACCCGATCCGGATTCGCCGACCATGGCCACCACTTCGCCGGGCTCGATGTGGTAGCTGATGCCGCGGACCGCGGTGACCGGTTGGCTGTCGGCCGGAAAGGTGACGGCCAGGTCGGTCACTTCCAGGAGCACATTCATTGGGCACCGCCCCGCAGCATGCCGCTGCCCGGGTCGAGCGCGTCGCGCAGGCCATCGCCGGTCAGGTTGGCGCACACCAAGATCAGCACCAGGACCCCGGCAGGAAACAAGAACACCCACGGAAAGGTGGTCGCCGATTGGGTACCGTTGGCGATCAGCGTGCCCAGCGATACATCGGGTGGCTGGATGCCGAAACCGAGGAAGCTCAAGCCGGTTTCGGCCAGGATGGCCGAGGCGACGTTGAGCGCGGCATCGATGATCAAGATGGACGCCACGTTGGGTATCACATGACCGACGATGATCCGGCGGCTGGAGACCCCCATATACCGTGCAGCGCGGATGAATTCGCGTTCCCGCAGGCTCATGGTCATGCCGCGGACCATGCGTGAGCTGATCATCCAGCCGAAGCCGGCCAGCAGCAGCACCAGCAGGAGGATGCTGGACGACTTCTTGGTTCGCGGAGTGACGATGGCGATGAGGATGAAGCTGGGCACAACCAGTAGCAGGTCGACCACCCACATCAGCACCCGGTCCCGCCACCCGCCGAAATAGCCGGCGATGGACCCGACTGTGGCGGCGATGCCGGTGGAGATGAACGCCACGCAGACACCGATCAGCATCGACTTCTGCATGCCCCGCAGGATTTGCGCCAACAAGTCTTGGCCCAGCGCATTGGTCCCAAGCCAGTGGAGGCTGTTCGGCGGCTGCAGCAGCGCGTTGAAGTCAAGGTCGTCGTAGGAGTAGGGCAGCTGCGAGGGCAGTGTGTAGCAACCGACGAATAGCAGCACCAGCAGCGTCAGCGACGCCACCGCGAGCCGGTTGCGGGCAAACCTGCGTAGCACCAAGGTGCGGCGCGAAGTGAATTCCGTTACTTCTGAACCGGAGATCCCTTGAGCAGCAGTGGTTTTAGCTCCGGACGTCATGCTACCCGGACTCTGGGATCAAGTGCTGCGTACATAACATCGGACAGCAGGCCGGCCAGCAACACCACCGTGCCGGAGAACAAAGTGATCGCCGCGATGATATTGGTGTCCTGGGTTGAAATGCCCTGCACCAGCCATTCGCCCATGCCGTGCCAGCCGAAGATCTTCTCGACGAACACCGCTCCGGTGACCAGCCCGGCCACCCCATAAGCGAACAGTGTCGCCAGCGGGATCAGCGCGGTGCGCAGCCCGTGTTTCAGTAGCGCACGCCGACGAGTGAGCCCTTTGGCGCGGGCGGTGCGGATGAAATCCTGGCCGAGGACGTCGAGCATGGCGTTGCGCTGATATCGGCTGTACCCGGCCGCGGCGATCAGCGCCAGCGTCAGCGAAGGCAGGATCAAATGCCGCAATCGGTCGAGCAATTGTGCCCAGACCCCAGCGCCCACGCCCGGTGACGTCTCTCCGGTGTAGTCGAAAAGATGGATGCCGACGGCCCAATTGACCCGGAGGGCACCAAGGATCAGTACGTTGGCGATGACGAATGACGGCGTGCTCAGCACTAGCAGCGCCAGCATGGTGACGACGCGGTCACTGAGTCGGTACTGGCGGATCGCACCCCACGCCCCGGCCACGATGCCCAGTAGGGTGCCTGACACGGAGCCAATGACCAGCAGCCGCAGGCTGACTCCGACGCGCCGCCACAGTGTGCTGGCGACGGGCTGGCCGGTGATGGTCGTGCCGAAGTCGCCGCGGACGGCGTGCGAGGCCCAGTGCGCGTAGCGGATCGGTATCGGGTTGTCCAAGCCGAGCGCGTGGGCCTTGGCGTCGATGATGGCCTGCGGGGGGCGTGGATTGCGCTGTAACAGGCTGTCCAGCGGCGCGAAGGCCACCGAAGTCAGGCAGTAGGTCAGAAACGATGCCAGGGCCAGCAGCACGAGATAGTTGAGTAGCCGGCGCGCCAGGAAGCGGATCATGCCTGACCGAGCCGCCCGTGCCGCATTGGGACAGGTTAGCGAGCCGGGCGCGAACCGGCCGGGCCCGGCGACTGGATCCTTGTGATCCGACTGATTTTCATGCGTGAATAACGGTTGGCCCGGAAGTACGATGCTCCGCGGCACCGATCCATCCAGCAAATTGGTGTCGCGATA
>DASXMA010000431.1:0-8994 GCA_036495965.1 Mycobacterium sp. | reverse complement strand
TCACCGCGGTCCAGCTGGACGGCCATCCCGAGGCGTTGGCGCTCAGCGGCAACGGCGAGTGGCTGTACGTCGCCGACTACTGGGCCGGCAGGCTCAGCGCGATCTCGATCGCGTCGGTCCTGCGCGACGCGGAAGCGGCGTGAACCTGCCGCGTTGGCGGATCACTCTTGTCCCGGCTCGGTTAGCGGCAATTCGACCAGCAGGGTGGTACCGGCTCCGGTTGGGCTGTCGATGGTCAGCGTTCCACCCAGCGCTTCCACCCGGTCGATAAGGCCGATGAGGCCGGAGCCGCGGGACGCGTCGGCGCCGCCTACGCCGTCGTCGCCCACTATGAGGAAGAGGCGATCCTTCCGTACCTCGCCGGTCAGCCGCACGACCGAGGGACGCGCATGTTTGGCAGCGTTCGAAAATGCTTCCGCGACAACGAAATATGCGGCTGCCGCGATTGAGGGTCGAAGGAGCTCGTCCACATGGAGGTCGAGCTCAATCGGTAGCTTCGAGCGGTGAGAGAGCGACTTCAACGCCGGCATCAGGCCGTGCGACAGCGCGCCGGGATGGATACCGTGGCAAACATCCCGCAGCTCCGCTAGCGTCTCGGTGAGCGTGACGTCGAGCGCACTAAGCTCCTCGCTAACTTCCGGCGCCTCAGGAGGCGAAACCTCCTGGAATGCGCGGATCCGTAGACACAGCGCGACCAGCCGCTGCTGGACGCTGTCATGCAAGTTGCGCTCGATGCGTCGCCGGGCCCCATCGGCCGCGGTCACGATCCGAGCGCGCGAGGCCATGAGGTCGGCGCGGGCCTGGGCGTTGGCGATGGCGGTGCCGACCAGGTCGGTGAACTCGGCCATGCGCGCCTCGGTACCCTCCGGAAGAGGGCGGTCCTGTGGACACAGCGCGGTGATCGCCCCCCACAGCGTTCCCCCGACTTTGACCGGTGCACCGACCGCCGCGTAGGGGCCCCCGGGCAACTCGGGTGGCGATTGCTCGACAATCCGTGCGGGCTCGCCAGTCTGCCGCACCGGGGCCGCAACGGTGGCGTCAATCGGGATGCGGCTGCCGATCGGCACCGGATCGCCCACACGCCGCCACGCGGCAACAACTTTGGCCGTGCCGTCGGTCTCGAAGCGCAGCAGTCGAGTGATCTCGACGCCCAGCAGCTGCCCGACCTCGCGGCTGACCGCGGCAAAAACGTCATGAGACGGGTCCCCATGGGCGACGAGTGTGGCAACACGCCGCAAAGCGGCCTGCTCGTCGCGGCCCCGCTGCAGTGACTGGGCCATTGCGTTGAAGCTGCGCTCGAGCACACCGATCTCGGCCTTACCCCTCTCCGGCACACGCGCCGCAAGGTCACCTGCGGCGAGCCGCTGGGCCATGCGCGCAGTCCGGCGCACCGGAGCGACGACACCCCTCGCCAGGTAGGCGGCAATGAGCGTCGCCGTAATCACCGAGAGACCGAGTCCGCCGGCTGCGAAGAGGGTAATTCGCTGGTAGGCATGGTCCGCATCGGCCTGAACAGCGATATTCTGCGATACCTCGTCCGCGTTATAGGCGTCTACTTCTCGCCGCAGCCCGTCCATCCGCGGTCGTCCGATCTCCTCCACCATGGTTTTCACTGACGGGTCTCCGCGGCGAGCGGCATCCACCAGCGGCACCGCGTAGTCGTTCAGATAGGAGAGTGCCTCCCGCTGCAACTGCTCAGCCCGTCCCGCCTGGACGGCTGGGTCGGCGATCTGACGCAGCGCCGCTAATTTTGCTGGGAGCGCGCGACTGGCGCCTTCCCACGTTTCGAGGAAGCGCTCGTCACCGGTGATAATGAAACCTCGCTGGCTCGCCTCGATGTCGATCAGTTGATTCCTGAGCTCGCGGGCGAGGCTGATCTCCTGCTGACTATGTTCGGCGATACTTCTGGCCCGGCTGGCTTGCCGCATCGCGAGCAGCAGAAAGACGAACAGCACCGCAATAACAACCCCGAGCAGAGACGTCGCGGCCACTAGTCGACCAGCGATCCCAACTCGCATCCTGGACCTCACCACCACGTGCGCCGCTCGCTCCGGCAGGGCCGGCATCCCTCGAATGGTTACGTACACATTAGTGTGCCGCTTGACAACCGCTTGGCAAACAGTACCGGTGAAAACAAGACCCGCACTTTGCTGATCACCAGCCCGGTAGAAGCCGGAGTTACCGATGTGGCGTCGGGAGTCTCGGCGCCGGCCTTTCAGGCCGATCAGGTCCGCAAGCGCTGGCCTAGCTTGGCTCCGCCAATTCCGTTTCCACTTGCAGCGCCGCGAAGAAAGATTCGACCGCCTCGCGGTATACCTGCGGCGCTTCGTCGTGAATCAGGTGACCGGATTGCCGAACCGCTAAATACGTTGTCGGAGAACTGGTTTTGGTCATCGCGTGCATCTGGCCAGGCGGCGTGACCGAGTTGCCTGCCTCGATGAGCAGCGCCGGCGCCCGCACGGCCCGCCATTGCGACCAGTAATCTCGGGTACCCCACTCGGCGGCGATCTCGATCCATCGTGACGTGTGGCCGTGCAGCCGCCAACCGGTGGCGGTGCGATCGAAGGCGTCCAGAAAATACTGCCCGGCTATTGGTCCGAATTCATCGAATACTTGCTGCGCGGAATCGAATTCGACCGGAAGAGCATGCAACCAAGGCTCCCAGGGACCGGTGCTGCGGCCACGGAAGTCCGGGGCCATATCCTCGAGCACCAACGCCGACACCAAATCGGGACGTTCCGCGGCCAGACACCAGGAGTGCAGGGCACCCATCGAGTGCGCGACCAGCCTGGCCGGCGCCCCCAACGCGCTCACCGCGTCAGCAAGATCGGCCACGAACCGTTCGGTGCTGATCGGATGTGGATCGTCGACGTCGCGGCCCCGGTGCCACAACGCATCGTGGGTGTACACGGTGCCCAACCGGGTCAGCCACGGTAGCTGCCGCGACCAGGTGGAGCCCCGGCCCATCAGGCCGTGCACCAGTACCAACGGCGCGCCTTGGCCGCCATGGCAGGTCAACAGATCGCCGCGCATACGACCATCTTGCGTGCCCCGCCCTGGAGTTGGACAGGCGACGGGGCGCGGTAGCCTAGCGGGATGCCAGTGGTGAAGATCAACGCAATTGAGGTACCCGCCGACGCTGGCCCCGAACTGGAGAAGCGGTTCGCCCATCGCGCGCACGCGGTGGAGAACCAACCCGGTTTCCTCGGCTTTCAGCTGCTGCGTCCGGTCAAGGGTGAGGACCGCTACTTCGTGGTGACACACTGGGAGTCCGATGAAGCATTCCAGGCGTGGGCGAAAGGGCCTGCCATCGAAGCCCATGCCGGTCACCGGGCCAACCCCGTGGCGACTGGCGCGACGCTGCTGGAATTCGAGGTTGTGCTCGACGTTGCCGCCAACGACCAGACCGGCTAGCAGGCAGCGCTTCACGCAGCGCCGGGTGGCGGCATTGAGCGCCGTAGCAGCACTGGTAGTGACCCTGACACCCGGTTGCGCACCCTCACCTTCCCCGCAGGCGAACGCGGCGAACCCGGG
The DNA here is from genome assembly GCA_036495965.1 of Mycobacterium sp. Classification (GTDB taxonomy): domain Bacteria; phylum Actinomycetota; class Actinomycetes; order Mycobacteriales; family Mycobacteriaceae; genus Mycobacterium. Next base: position 5,460 of record DASXMA010000431.1, on the reverse strand, counting down.
TCGGCAGATCGACACCCGGACTCCTCCCGGTATCCGGGCTCAGCAGACCTTGGACATGCTGAACTCCGACTGGCCCATCGGCCCGGTCGGTGTGCGCACACTCGCCGCACCCGACAAGGTCGACTCGGTGGAAACCACAATGGAAGAGTTGTGGTGGGATCGCCCCTTCACCCTCGGTGGTGTGGACATCGGCGCCAGCGTCGCCACGCTGCACCTCATCTCCTCCTACGGCGCGCGACAAGACATCCGGATCCACACCGACGATGACGGACGAGTCGATCGGTTCGATCTCGAGACGCAACCTCCGACGGTCACCTCATGGCACGACGTCGACGCGGTGTTGAGCAGGACCGGTGCCCGCTACTCCTACCAGGTCGCCAAGGTCAACAACGGTCACTGTGACCCGGTGGAAGGCACCAACACCGGCGAATCTCTGCCGCTGGCATCGATTTTCAAGTTGTACGTGCTGCACGCGCTTGCGGGTGCCGTCAAAAACGGCACGGTGTCCTGGGATGACCAGCTGACGGTCACCGAGAAGAGCAAGGCCGTCGGCTCATCAGGATTGCAATTGCCTGTCGGAGCACATGTTTCGGTTCGCACCGCCGCCAACAAGATGATTGCCACCAGCGACAACATGGCGACCGACTTGCTGATCGGGCGGATGGGCACGCACGCCATCGAGGAAGCACTCGCCACGGCCGGCCACCACGACCCGGCCAGCATGACACCGTTCCCCACTATGTACGAGCTCTTCTCCGTCGGCTGGGGCCAACCGGATCTGCGCGACCAGTGGAAGCAGGGGTCGCAGCAAGCCCGAGCTCGATTGCTGGCGCAGGCGAATTCCACTCCCTATGAACCTGATCCCACCCGCGCCCACACCCCGGCCTCCACCTACGGCGCGGAGTGGTACGGCAATGCCCAGGACATCTGTCGAGTCCACGCGGCGCTACACGCCGACGCCGTCGGCGCGGCCGGCCCCGTAAGGCAGATCCTTTCTGCCGTATCGGGTATCCAGTTGGACTCCGACGTTTGGCCGTACATCGGCGCGAAGGCCGGGGGGCTGCCGGGCGACCTGACGTTCAGCTGGTACGCCGTCGACAAGACACAGCAGCCGTGGGTGGTCAGCTTTCAGTTGAACTGGCCTCGCGATCATGGTCCGATTGTGACCGGCTGGATGTTGCAGGTCGCCAAGCAGGTCTTCGCGCTGATCGCGCCGCAATAACCCGTTACAACCGCAGCGTCCAGCGACCGCCCCGGAAGTGCATGTCGGTGTGGCTGAGCGGTTTAATGTCCATGCGCCAGAACGATTTCGGTGGGGTGTCAAGAGCCAGCAGAATCGCCGCCCGGATCACCGCCGGATGCGTGACCGCCACGGTTCGCAACATGCCGTCTTTCAGTGAGTCCAGCCATCCGTCCACCCGTTCGATCAAGTCGGCTATCGACTCGCCGCCGTGCGGGGCTTGGGTGGGTTCGGTCAGCCACGCCTCGAGATCTGCAGGCCCGATGTTCGCAAGCACCTGCCCGCGCCACCGTCCGCAATCGAGATCGGCCAACCGCGGCTCCGTTGCGGCTTGCAGACCCAGTAACTGAGCGGTTTGGCGCGCACGCCGTTCCGGTCCGGTGAGCTGGCGAGTATCTCCGGCGACCTCAAGTGCGGCAACGGCTTCGACAAGGCGGCGGCCGGTGTCGTTGAGCGGTTCGTCGGCTGGAAAACGCCCGGCCGCCATCGCATCGGTCATCGCATGTGAGACCAAAGTCAGCCGGACGACCTCGGTCACGCCGCGCTACTCGATGCCCGTCCGCTCTCGGTCCTCTCCCCCAGCAGCCGCCCCGCAAGCGTCGCAAACACCCCGGCGATGGTCGCCCACAGCACCAGCTGCGTACCCAGCGAAACCAACCTGAATTCGTAGAGATCATCGGCGGGGAAGCCAGGATAGATGATCGCACCCGAGGCGTCGCGCAATGGTCCCGGCGTCTCGTCCAGAGTCGGCAGCAACACCATCACCACGGTGATCGCCACCAGATAGGTCCCAGCCGCGATCAGCCAGCCGTTCGCTGTGCCGAGCCGGGCAGCGAGCCGGCGGGCCAACCACACCCCGGCGATCGCCAGCAGCACCGACACCAGCACCAGCACCAGATACCAGCCGGTGCGCGCCCCGATCGTGTCCGCCTGGCCGACGGCCGGTGGATTGGGCGGATACTTCACGAACGGCACCAGGTACACCGCACCGAAGGCGGCGGCCGCCAGAAGTATCGAAAGTGCTTGTGGTCCAATATGCCTCGCGCGTGCGGCGACGACGCAGAACAGTACGGCGAACAATGCGCCCATCGCAACGCCGAAAATGAGCACACCGAAACCCAATCCGGCGTTTGCCTGCACTCCGCGGGTGAACAACTCGGCGCCATGCTCGTGCACGCCATGCGCATTCTCGGCGTCGGTTCGACCGTCCTCAAAAGCGATCGCACGGCCAATGACGGGCTCGGCGCACAGGCGGGCGGATAGGAATGCCAGCACCGCGGCGACCGCGCCGGCCAACAGGCCGCGCGCGATCAGACGCTTCTCCACGTGGCCGGAGTTAGTGGCAGGGGAAGCCGAGTAGATGCCGTGCGTCATGCACGAACTCGTGCACGTGGGAATCACTGCCGAACAGCGACACGGCGCCCTGATCGACTCCGATGAAGTAGAGCGCCAACAGCGCCAGGAAGGCGGTTGCCGCCAACCAGAGCGCCGCGCTTGCCGCCGATAGATCACTCGACCGGGCCCGGGTGTCGGTGGGATTGGACACAGTTGACTCCTTCTGGGATATCGCGTCCCGCTTGGCTGTTGGTGGCGAGCGTCGGGTCTGACTTTGGACAGTGGCGCGACCGTTCTGGAGTTTCACCAGATTCCGTTACCCGTCGACAACACGGGTCAGTCTAAACCGCGGACCCGTCGATTGATCAAACAGTTCACTGCTGCGGCGGCGCGGCCCCGTAGCCGAGCTGATTCGCCGTGTACTTCGCGGCGTCGGTGATCGGCACCGCCTGGACCGCCGTGCCATAGGCGCAGATCTCGGTCCACACCTCGCCGATCTCGGTGGTGTCGAACCGCATCGCGACGATCGCGTTCCCGCCGCGATTGCGCGCCTCGGCCATCAGTCGGCCCATCGCCTCATTGCGGCTCTCGGCGAGATTCCTGGTCATACCTTGCAGCTCGCCGCCGAACATGGACTTCAACCCGGCGCCGAATTGGGAGAACGCGTTTCGCGAACGGACGGTCAGTCCGAAGACTTCGCCGCACACGCGTTGGATTTCCCAGCCCGGGAGGTCGTTGGTGGTGACGATCAGCACGGCGAGCCCTTCTCTTGAGCAAACGAAAACGGGCGGTAGTCCCGTCAGAGACTAACCGCCCGTTTTCTGCAATCGCTACTGCGAATCCGGCCCCTCGCCACCCGCGCTGTGCGCTCCGGCTTTCGCCAGATCCGGCTCGGCCGGCGGCTTACGGGTTCCGGTGAAGGTCAACACGGCGTCCTCAACGGGTCCTTCGCCGTCCCAGTTGTCGACGTCGACGGTGACGACCTGTCCCGGCCCGACCTCCTCGAAGAGGATCTTCTCCGACAACTGGTCCTCGATCTCGCGCTGGATGGTGCGCCTCAGTGGACGGGCACCCAGCACCGGATCGAAGCCGCGCTTGGCCAGCAGCGACTTGGCCTTGTCGGTCAGCTCGAGTGCCATGTCCTTGCTCTTGAGCTGGCCGGCGACCCGGCCGATCATCAGGTCGACCATCCGGATGATCTCGTCGCGAGTCAGCTGGTGGAACACAATGACTTCGTCGATGCGATTGAGGAACTCCGGCCGGAAGTGCTTCTTCAGCTCATCGTTGACCTTCTGCTTCATCCGCTCGTAGTCGTTCTCACCACCGCCCTGGGTGAAGCCCAGGCCGACCGGTTTCGAGATGTCGGAGGTGCCGAGGTTGGACGTGAAGATCAGCACGGTGTTCTTGAAGTCCACCGTGCGGCCCTGCCCGTCGGTGAGCCGGCCATCCTCGAGGACCTGCAACAGGCTGTTGTAGATCTCCTGATGCGCCTTCTCGATCTCGTCGAACAGCACCACCGAGAATGGCTTGCGCCGCACCTTCTCGGTGAGCTGGCCGCCCTCCTCGTAGCCGACATATCCCGGCGGAGCGCCGAACAGCCGCGACGCGGTGAACCGGTCGTGGAACTCGCCCATGTCGATCTGAATGAGCGCGTCGTCGTCGCCGAACAAGAAGTTGGCCAGCGCCTTGGACAGTTCGGTCTTACCGACACCGGACGGGCCGGCGAAGATGAACGAACCCGACGGGCGCTTGGGGTCTTTCAGCCCGGCGCGGGTACGGCGGATCGCCTTTGAAACAGCGCGGACGGCGTCCTCCTGGCCGATGATCCGCTTGTGGATCTCATCCTCCATGCGCAGCAGCCGGGTGGTCTCGGCCTCGGTGAGCTTGAACACCGGGATGCCGGTCCAGTTACCCAGCACCTCGGCGATCTCGTTGTCGTCGACCTCGGCGACCACGTCGAGATCGCCCGAACGCCATTGCTTTTCACGTTCGGCTCGCTGGCCAACCAGTTGCTTCTCCCGGTCGCGCAGACTGGCCGCCTTCTCGAAGTCCTGGGCGTCGATCGCCGATTCCTTCTCCCGGCGCGCCTCGGCGATCTTCTCGTCGAACTCACGCAAATCTGGCGGCGCGGTCATCCGCCGGATCCGCATCCGCGCCCCCGCCTCGTCTATCAAGTCGATCGCCTTGTCCGGCAGGAACCGGTCGTTGATGTAGCGATCGGCCAGTGTCGCGGCGGCCACTATCGCGGAGTCGCTGATGGACACCCGGTGGTGGGCCTCGTACCGGTCGCGCAGACCCTTGAGGATCTCGATGGTGTGCTCCACCGTCGGCTCACCGACCTGCACCGGCTGGAACCGGCGCTCCAGCGCGGCATCCTTCTCGATGTACTTGCGGTACTCGTCGAGTGTGGTGGCGCCGATGGTCTGCAGTTCACCGCGGGCCAGCTTGGGCTTGAGGATCGACGCGGCGTCGATCGCACCCTCGGCGGCACCGGCACCCACCAGGGTGTGCAGCTCGTCGATGAACAGGATGATGTCGCCTCGGGTGTTGATCTCCTTGAGCACCTTCTTCAGGCGTTCCTCGAAGTCACCGCGGTAGCGGCTGCCCGCGACCAGCGATCCCAGGTCGAGGGTGTAGAGCTGCTTGTCCTTCAGCGTCTCGGGCACCTCGCCGTGCACGATGGCCTGTGCCAGGCCCTCGACCACAGCGGTCTTGCCGACGCCGGGCTCACCGATCAGCACCGGGTTGTTCTTGGTGCGCCGGGAAAGTACCTGCATGACCCGCTCGATTTCCTTCTCGCGGCCGATGACCGGGTCCAGCTTGCCTTCCATCGCGGCGGCCGTCAGGTTGCGCCCGAACTGGTCAAGCACCAACGACGTGGACGG
>DASXMA010000430.1:0-10574 GCA_036495965.1 Mycobacterium sp. | reverse complement strand
TCGAACGTGATCTGCTGTCGATGCACGTCGAAACCGCCTACCATTGCCATCGGGACCTCCTCGAGCTCCTGAAACATTTCTCTGACGCCTATATCAACGAGCGTCTGAGCCGAGGGGGTCCTCATCACATGTCATCTTTCTATTGCTCTCCCAACCACATGGTTAGGATCGCGGTTATCACCGATGAGCGGTCACCCGCAATGCAGCGGGCAACTCTGCTCGGGAAGGACAATGATGACCACCGAATCGGTTGCACCGAAGACATCGCAGTCCAAGAACGGAGCCCCGGCAGCTCAACCGGGCGATATCGTCGCGATAGTGGACCGGCTTCGCAAGACCTTCGCCACCGGTCGCACCCGCGACATCGAGTGGCGCAAGCGACAGTTGCTGCAGCTGCAGAAGTTGATGGAAGAGAACGAGGCCGCGATCAACACTGCGCTGGCCGAGGATCTGGACCGTAAGCCCGTCGAGGCATTCATCGGCGATATCGCGGGCACCGTGGCCGAAGCCAAGTACGCGGCCAAGCACCTGCGCAAGTGGACGCGCCGCAAATACCGGCTCCTCGAAGCCGCACAGCTGCCCGGTCGCGGCTGGATCGAGTACGAGCCCTACGGCACCGTGCTGATCATCGGCGCCTGGAATTACCCGTTCTACCTGACGCTGGGCCCGGCGGTCGGGGCGATCGCCGCCGGAAACGCCGTCGTGCTCAAGCCCTCGGAAATCGCGGCGGCGTCCGCACGGCTGATGGCTGAGCTGGTGCCGCGCTATCTCGACAGCGATGCGATCGCAGTTGTCGAGGGCGACGGTGCGGTGAGCCAGGAGCTCATCGCGCAGGGTTTGGACCGGGTGATGTTCACCGGGGGCACCGAGATCGGCCGCAAGGTCTACGAGGGCGCGGCGCCGCACCTCACACCGGTCACCCTTGAGCTGGGCGGCAAGAGTCCGGTGATTGTCGCCGCCGACGCCGACGTGGACGTCGCGGCCAAGCGGATCGCCTGGATCAAACTGCTCAACGGCGGGCAGACATGCGTCGCGCCCGACTATGTACTGGCCGACGCGAAGATCCGCGACGCGCTGGTGGACAAGATCGGCGCGGCCATCACGAAGTTTCGGTCGAAGGAGCCGCACGGGGTTCGCATCGTGAATGAGCGCCAGTTCAACCGGATAAGCGGTTATCTTTCGGGGTCGGATGGCAAGGTCGCCGTTGGCGGCGATTGTGACGCGTCGGACCGGCGAATCCAACCGACGGTTGTCGTCGACCCCGATCCGGATGGGCCGCTGATGCGCAACGAGATCTTCGGGCCGATCCTGCCGGTGATCACCGTCCAATCCCTGGACGACGCAATACGTTTCGTCAACTCGCGGCCCAAGCCGCTCGCCGCCTACCTGTTCACCAAGGGTCGCGACGTTCGCGAGCGGGTTATCAAAGAGGTGCCGGCCGGCGGCATGCTGGTCAACCATCTCGCTTTCCAGGTGTCGACGGCCAAGCTGCCGTTCGGCGGGGTCGGCGCCTCGGGTATGGGTGCCTACCACGGCAAGTGGGGTTTCGAGGAGTTCAGCCACCTCAAGTCGGTGCTGACCAAACCGACCCGGCCCGACCTGTCGAGCCTTTTCTACCCGCCGTACACCGAGCGGGCCTTCAAGATTGCTCGCCGGCTTTTCTGACACCGGTCCGGTGACTGCCGGCGCCGACATCCCGTAAGCCCCGATTCCTTAACGGAGAGAGAAACCTGATGCCCGGAGTGCAGGATCGCGTCATCGTCGTCACCGGAGCCGGTGGGGGATTGGGCCGTGAATACGCCCTGACCCTTGCCCGGGAGGGCGCCAGCGTCATCGTCAATGACCTCGGGGGAGCCCGTGACGGCACCGGCGGCGGGTCGGCGATGGCCGACCACGTCGTCGCCGAGATCCGCGACGCGGGTGGCCGGGCGGCCGCCAACTATGACAGCGTCGCCGAGCCCGAGGGCGCCGAGAACATCATCAAGACCGCACTCGACGAGTTCGGCGCGGTGCACGGCGTGGTGAGCAACGCCGGGATCCTGCGCGACGGCACCTTCCACAAGATGTCGTTCGAGAACTGGGACGCCGTGCTCAAGGTGCACCTTTACGGCGGGTACAACGTCATCCGTGCCGCTTGGCCGCATTTCCGTGAGCAGAGCTACGGCCGGGTGGTCGTCGCCACCTCCACCAGTGGGCTGTTCGGCAACTTCGGTCAGACTAACTACGGGGCGGCCAAGCTCGGCCTGGTCGGTCTGATCAACACCCTGGCGCTGGAGGGGGCCAAGTACAACATCAACGCCAACGCGGTCGCCCCGATCGCGGCCACCAGGATGACTCAGGACATCATGCCGCCCGAAGTGCTGGAGAAGCTCACGCCAGAGTTCGTCGCGCCCGTGGTCGCCTACCTGTGCACCGAGGAATGTGCCGACAGCGCATCAGTTTTCATCGTCGGTGGCGGCAAGGTGCAGCGTGCTGCGCTGTTTCAGAACGACGGCGTCAACTTCGACAAGCCGCCGTCAGTGCAGGACATCGCCGCGCAGTGGACCGAGATCACCGACCTCTCCGCCGCGCAAAAGGCCGGATTCAAGCTGTAGGGGTCAAAGCCTGTGTCGTACAAGAGCTGAGCCGCCCCGACGGCATCGTGTACACCCGATATCGACGATGTCACCGGCGACGGCGGCAACGTCGTGATCGATGTTCGGACTGCCGGGGTTTGCTTTCCAGACCTGCTGCTGAGCAAGGGTGAGTACCAACTGAAGTTGCCGCCGCCGTTGGTGGTGGTGCGTGCAGCGCCCCCGAAGTCGGGTTTCCTTGAGGGCGAGCGAGTTTCGGCTTTCGGAATCCTGTGCGGCCATGCCGAGCGAAACCACATCTGACAGTTCGACGTGGTTCTACGAACAAGGACATCGTGGCGGCACGGCCGAACCTGGCCTTCATTCCATTCGGCGCCGGACCGCACGGTTGTTCGGTGCGGCGATGGGCTGTCTGCAGGTGCAATTCCTGCTCGACCAGGCCCTAGGGCCAGACGGTCGCCGGCGTTGTCGCGCTTTAAGGCCGCACGGGGCCGATTCTTTAGTCGATCTCGCCAGTCAGGCCGAACTCAGCCAGCGTGTGCGCAGCCAGCTCACGCAAAGCGGGCTTTGTGTTCTTGGCGCCCGGTTGGTAGGCGACGACGGTGATAAAGATCTTGCCGCTGATGCGCCCAGACAGCAGGGTCATTTGGCCGCCTATTCGCTCAAGCCACTCTCGCGTTATGCATTGCCCAGTCCCTCGTGCGAATGCGTACTCGGCCTCAGTGCCATCGAGGCAGCATATCGCCGAGTCGAGGTCGCCGAGGTAAGAACAAAACACCGGGAGATCGGGGTTGGCGGCCAACGCATCCGCCATCCGTTTCCACGCCCGCTTCGGCGTGAACGAGGCCAGCCACAGGAGCGGCGACGACTCATCTTGCGTCTCCCGCAGAGTTCTTAGGGTCTGGTTGATGGCGGCGCCGACGTCACGCAGATCCGTCGTTACCCGCGTCGGGTCGACGCTGACACTTGCATACGACACTGCCATCGCACGCGTATCACCCTCGGCGCGTTCGCTTATAGGGAGTTGCACGGTGACGGCGCCATCACCGGCTCGGCAGCGCCCCATGCGCTCCCCGAGTTTCGCAGCCAACCCGGCGACCAACGTGTTACTCGTTCCGCCAAGAGCCTTCGCATGGGCATCCCAATCGTCCAGGTCGACGTGGATCGTGATAGCCGGCACGACGACAACGTCATCGCCTCCGCGGAGGGAGACGGGTCGCGATACGGGTAATGGGGCAGTATCGTGCCGGCGACGGCGGCCCAGTTTTGCGGCCGCGACAAGCGCCCGGGCAACCTCGGGCGCGTCCCGGGCTGTTTGGCCGGCATCCTGAACCACCGCGCGCAGCCGAGTGCGTGAACGCGGCGGTGGGTAGCCAAGATCGCGCGTGTTGCCCAGGACCGCATCACCTATCGTGAGGGCGAGCCCGAGGCCGTCGAGCAGGTAGTGGGAAACCACCAGGCTGACCGCGGTCGAGCCGTCGGTCAGGGGAAGGACGCCGAGATGCCAGCCGGGTCCGCATTCCGAATCAGCAGGCAGTTGTGAGCGTTCATCAATCCAGTCGCTGAGTTCAGCGCGTGGACGCGCGCACTCGGCGATATCGATGTCCGACGGCCCCCGATCTAAGACCCACCGATGCCGGGCGAACGGCGTCGGCGAACGCTCGATGCGCCGTCCCAGCAACCCGTAACCGAGATTGTGGTGAAAACGCCTCAGCCCATCGAAGTCGATGGCGTGCTCATAAATCCACACCACCTGTATGACTACCTTCTGGCCGGTGGCGCGATGCCCCGTAAACAAGGCGTGGTCCATCAACGCGAGCCGATTGTCCTGCCGCGCATCACCATTGGATGCGCGGCCGATAAAGGATGCGCCTTCCGTGGGCGCCAGCTTTTCGCACACCAGCTCCGCCAAACCGCGAACGGTGCCAGTGATGATATCGCTGGAGGTGAGGCGTATTCCCGTTTCGGTCTCGATGCGGTCACGTAGTTCGAGGGCGCCGAGCGAGTCAACGCCGTACTCGGAGAGCCGACGGTCGGGGTCGATGCTGCGATGCAGGATCAGGTTGATTTGGTCGGAGATCAGACGCCGCAGCCGGGTGGGCCACACTTCTGGGGGCAGCTCGTCGAGCTCGGCACGCAGTTTGCTGGTGCCCGTTGGGTTTTGCCCGTTGGGGCGAAACGCTTCGGCGACGGGGCTGCGTTGGGCGAAGGCGGTCAACCACGGTGTGCCCGTGACCGGCGCGTAGCCGGTGTAGCCGCGATCGTGGCGCAGCAGCGCCTGCAACGCGTAAGCGCCCTCCTCGGGAGCGATAGCCACCTCGGCGTCCTGTGCAAGGGCGGTGGTGCGCCCGATCCCGAGTGTCCAGGCGCCCCAGGCGATCGCGGTCGCCGGCATTCCCTGAGCCCGCCGCCACAGGGTGAAGGCGTCCAGCCAGCTGTTGGCCGCAGCGTAGGCACCCTCCCCCGGCGCGCCCACCAGCGCGGCCGCCGAGGAGAACGAGCAGAACCAGTCCAACGGCTGCTCGGCATTGGCCTCTTGTAAGGCCCTGTGCAAGTTCCAAACACCGTAAACCTTTGGCGCCCAGTCGCGCTCGATGAGCTCGTCGGTGAGATTGGTCAGTGTGGCATCCTCGAAACCCGCCGCCAGATGCAGCACACCGCGCACCGGAAGCCCGGTGGCCGTCGCTGTGGCCACCAACCGCTGCGCCGTACCGGCCTGGGCGATGTCGCCGCAGTCCACCACGACGTCGGCACCGATCGCGCGGATACACTCGATCGTCTCCAGCACCTCGGACGTTGGCTGCGAACGCGAGGACAGCACGATACGCCCGCAGCCGGCCCCACCATTTGCCGAAGCCATCTTCTCCGCCAAAAACAGCCCCAGGCCCCCCAGCCCGCCGGTGACGATATAGGCGCCGTCGCCGCGGAAAACCCGGGCCTGTGCCGGCGGCACCACCACGCGGCTGTACCGGGTGTGTGCGACATCGAGTACGAGTTTCCCGGTGTGCTGGGCGCTACTCATCAGCCGAATCGCGGTGGCGGCCTCGGCCAGCGGGTAGTGCGTGCTCTGCGGCATCGGCAGCGCACCGTCCGCGACAAGCTGATACACCGTGCTCAGCAGATCGCGCAGCCGGTCCGGGCGGGTGACGGTCATCAACCCCAGGTCGACGCCGTAAAACGCGAGGTTGCGCCGGAACGGGAAGAGCCCCAACCGGGTGTCGCCGTAGATGTCGCGTTTGCCGATCTCGATGAATCGTCCCCCGAACGCTAGCAATTCGATGCCCGCGCGCTGGGCGGCGCCGGTGACCGAGTTGAGCACGATGTCCACGCCGTACCCCTCGGTGTCACGGCGTATTCCCTCGGCGAACTCGAGGCTTCGCGAGTCGTAAACGTGTTCAATACTCATGTCGCGCAACAATTGTCGACGCTGCTCACTGCCCGCGGTGGCGAAGATCTCGGCACCCGCGGTGCGCGCGATGGCCATTGCCGCCTGCCCCACGCCCCCGGTCGCAGAATGGATCAACACCCGATCGCCGCTCTTGATGCGGGCCAGCTCATGTAGGCCGTAGTAGGCGGTCGCGTGGGCGGTGGTCACCGCGGCCGCCTGCCCGTCGGTCAAGCCGGCCGGCAGGGTGACGGCCAGGTTAGCGTCGCAGGTGAGGAACGTGCCCCAACAGCCGTCGGAGCACAGACCCGCGACATGATCGCCCACCCTGTGATCGGTCACGTCGGGTCCGACCGCGGTCACTACCCCGGCGAAATCGGTGCCCAGCTGCGGCAGCCGCCCCTCGAAGGCGAGGTAGCGGCCGAACGCAACCAGCACGTCGGCGAAGTTAATGCTGACCGCGCCGACCGCGACCTCGATCTGCCCCGGCCCCGGCGGAACCCGATCGCAGCCAATAAGTTCCATCGACTCGAGGTCGCCGGGTGTGCGGATCTGCACGCGCATCCCGTCGCGCTCATGGTTGGCGACGATGGTTTGCCGTTCCTCGGGGCGCAGCGGAGTGGGGCGCAATCGCGCCGTATACCACGCGCCGTTCCGCCAGGCGGTCTCGTCTTCTTCGGACCAGCTGAGCAATTGCCGCGCCAGCTGCTCAGCATCGGTGTCGGCGTCCACATCGATCTGGGTGGTGCGCAGGTGCGGATGCTCGGCACCGATCACCCGCAGCAACCCCCGCAGCCCAGCCTGCTCCAGGTTGGGCACGTCACCGGCCAGTACCGTCTGGGCGCTGCGGGTCACCACATACAGCCGAGGTGGCTCGCCAGCGATCTCTGGCAATTCGCGGATGATGCGCACCAAGTGTTGCACATACTCGCGGCCGAGCAGCGGGGACTGGTCCTCGGCGTCACCGCTTTTCGGTCCCGTGAGGATCACCACATCGGTGAATCCACCGGCGCGCAGGTGATTTCCAAGCTGTTCCGCGTTCGGGGTGTGGTCGGTGTGTGCTGGCCAGCACATGGTGGTGCAATGCGCGCCATGGTTTTTCAGGGCGTCGGTCAACGTGGCGGCTCCCACAGCCGGCACATCCGAAGTGGTGGTGTTGATCAGCAGCCAGGTTCCCGCGTCGGCACGAGATCGTTGAGGCAACTGTCGCTGCTGCCATTCGATGGTTAGCAGCCGCTCGCCCAGCACCCGATCTTTGTGGGCGTTCTCGGATGCTCCGGTGCCGCATCGCAGTCCCTGCACGCTCAGCAGGACCGCCCCATCCTGGTCGAGCAGGTCGAGGTCGGCCTCGATCCCGGAAGTGTCGGCTTTGGTCACCCGTGTGTAGCAGTAGCGGGCGCTGCGGGCAGAACCGTAGGAGCGCAGTCGACGCACACCCAACGCCAACACGTCCCCGCCGATAGCCTGGACGTCCGGATGTGCCGCAACGGACTGAAAACAGGCATCCAGCAGCGCCGGGTGCACGCCGTACGCACCTTGTTGCGAGCGGATTTGACCGGGCAGCGCGACCTCGCCCAGCACGGTGCCGGTTGCCCCCTCGCCGGTGTGCACGGCGGCCAGGCCGGTGAACGCCGGACCGTACTGAACACCACGCTCGTCCAGGCCCTTGCGCACCTCGGCGCCATCCTCGCGACGCGGATGCGCGGCAAGTAGCGCCGACATATCGTGCGCACGTGGCTGCTCATCCTCGGCGGCATGCAGGATTGCGCCAGCGTGCCGCGCTTGTTCGCCCCCCTGACTGGACCCGACGGTGAAATCGACCACGCCCGGCGATGACACCGACGCCGAGGCACCGACAGTGGTCTGCTCATCCAGCCGCAGCGCCTGCTCGAAGCAGATGTCGCGGACCTCAGAAGCCTCGCCAAGGACCGCGTGAGCCGCGGCTAGCGCCATTTCGCAGTACGCCGCCCCCGGAAGCACGGCCACGTCCCGGATTCGGTGCTCGGCGAGCCAGGGCTGGGCGGCGGTGCCGACCTCGGCCTGCCACACGTGGCGCTCCGGTTCCTCCTGCAAGCGCACATGCGGGCCCAACAACGGATGCACAGAAACGGTGCAACCACCAGGTGTTGGAGATTCCAGATCGGCGCGGCTCAACAGCAGCCGACGATGCGTCCAGGTCGGCAGCGGCGCGTCCACCAGCCGCCCATTCGGGTAGAGCACGGCGAAGTTGACCGCGGCGCCCGCGCTGTATAGATCGGCCAGCAGGCCGCGGAGCCCGTGCGGCAGCTCTTGTTCGCGGCGCATGCCGGCCAGAGCGGCCACCGCCATGTCCACACTGCGGGCGGTCTGCTCAACAGCGTGGGTGAGCAGCGGGTGGGGTGCCAGCTCGGCGAAGACCCGGTAGCCGTCCTCAAAAGCGGCCTGTACTGCCGGGGCGAACCCCACCGTGTGGCGCAGATTGTCCACCCAATACCTGTTGTCGCACACCGGCTGCTCGCGCGGATCGAACAGTGTCGCCGAGTAGAAGGGAACTTCCGGTGTCATCGGGTTGAGCTCCGCGAGGACGTCGGTCAGCTCGTCAAGGATCGGATCGACTTGAGGCGAATGCGAGGCGACGTCGACGGCGATCTCGCGGGCCATCACATCACGCTGCTGCCACGCCGCCACCCGCTCGCGCACCGTCTGGGCGGCTCCGCCGATCACCGTGGACTGCGGCGAAGCCACCACCGCCACCACGACGTCCTTGACGCCATGGGCCGTGAGCTCCAAAAGCACTTGCTTGGCAGACAATTCCACCGACGCCATCGCCCCGGAACCGGCGATGCGCGACATCAGCCGCGAGCGCCGGCAAATGACGCGCACTCCGTCTTCCAGCGACAGCGCACCCGCGACCACAGCCGCCGCGGCCTCACCCAGCGAATGCCCGATAACCGCGCCCGGGCGCACCCCATAGGAGCGCATGGTGGCCGCCAGCGCAACCTGCATGGTGAACAACGTCGGCTGCACCCGGTCAACGCCGGTCACCACCTCAGGCGCTGTCATCGCCTCGGTCACCGAAAACCCGGCCTCGCGCGCGATCAGAGGCGCGGCTTGGGCGACAGTGGCCGCAAACACCGGTTCGGTGGCGAGCAAGTCTGCGCCCATCGCCGCCCACTGCGAACCCTGCCCGGAGAACACCCACACCGGACCCCGATCATTGCGCCCGACCGCGGCCTGATACGGAGTATCGCCCACGGCGACCTCGCGCAAAGCCTCAGTGAGCTCCGGCAGGCTGCTCGCAATGGCGGCGGTGCGTACCGGGCGGCGCGCGCGCCGACGCGCCAGGGTGTAGACCAGATCCGGCAACGCCACGTCCTCGTGTGCATCTACCCAGTCAGCCAGGCGGCTGGCGGTGCGGCGCAGTTCGTCGGCCGAGGTGGACGAAAACGGGAACAGCAGTGCTGCTTTCGCCGCCGGTTCGGCTGAGATGTCCTCGGGCGCAGCGACTTCGGGAGCCTGCTCTGGTGCTTGTTCCATAATGGCGTGAACGTTGGTTCCAGAGAGCCCGTACGACGACACCGCCGCCCGCCGGGGAGCGTGACCGTTGGTGGGCAACGGCGTATTCTCTTGTGGCACAAAAAGTTTCGTGTCAATGCGGGCAAGTTCATCAGGCAGCCGGGTGAAGTGCAGGTTCTGTGGAACCACACCATGCTGCAGGGCGAGCACCGCCTTCATCAGTCCGAGAGCTCCGGAGGCAGACTGGGCATGGCCGAAATTGGTCTTCACCGACGCCACCGCGCAGGGGCCGTCGACGCCGTAAACCTTGGCGAGGCTCCCGTATTCGATGGGATCCCCGACCGGGGTGCCGGGGCCGTGTGCTTCGACCATGCCGACGCTGCAGGCGTCCACGCCCGCGACAGCCAACGCCGCCCGACAGGCCGCGGTCTGCGCGCTCAGCGACGGTGTCGCGATATTCACGGTGTGGCCATCCTGGTTAGCGGCCGTGCCGCGCACCACAGCCAGGATCCGGTCGCCATCCCTTAACGCATCCGGCAGGCGCTTGAGCAACACCACTGCAGAAGCCTCGCCGCACACGTACCCGTCGGCCGCGACGTCGAACGCATGACAGCGTCCGGTGGGAGACAGATGGCCCAGCGCCGTCTCTGCGAGGAACTTCCGCGGTTCCAGCATCACGAAGGCGCCGCCCGCGAGCGCCAGATCGCTTTCGCCGTCGTTCAGGCTGCGACAGGCCATGTGCACCGCGAGCAGGCTAGAAGAACATGCGGTGTCCACCGTCACCGCGGGACCGTGGACCCCCAGCGCGTAGGCGACCCGCCCGGACGCCATGCTAAAAGTGTTGCCGGTAAAGCCATACGGCCCCTCCATGGCGTGGGAATCGGCGTTCACCAATTGATAGTCGAAATGAGTCAGTCCAACGAACACGCCGGTCAGCGAGTCGGCCATCGTCTCCCGGGTCAGCCCCGCATGCTCCATTGCCTCCCAGGAGGTTTCCAGCAACAACCGGTGCTGCGGGTCGAGGGCGATGGCCTCGTGCTCGTTGATCCCGAAGAACTCAGAATCGAAGCCGGCAACGTCATCGAGGAACGCGCCCCACTTCGACACCGACCGACCCGGCA
>DASXMA010000429.1:0-4292 GCA_036495965.1 Mycobacterium sp. | reverse complement strand
CAGGATGCTCAAAAAGCGAATGCCGGTGGCCGAAAGGCAGCGGGAAAGACTGCGACAGTCGTGACTGGTTCTCCGCTGGTCGTCGTGGTGCAACCGGCCGGATACCAACCCTGGTGGTTGGACCCGTGAGGGTGCTGACGTGGGCAGGTGAGCCCTTGAATATTTCGCGAACGAGGATCTGGTGAACCGCAGGGACAAGTTGGGCGCCGGTGAGGCGAACGGACCCGAGGACGTGCTCGTGTGCTGGTGGGATCACGTCGATTGGCGTGCCCACGAGGAGAACGTAGCCAGGTTGCGGCGCAGGATCTTCAAGGCGACGCGGGAGCAGGACTGGGCTGCGGTCCGGTCGCTGCAGAAATTGTTGCTGGGTTCTTGGTCGAACACGCTGGTGAGTGTGCGGCAGGTGACCCAGCGTAATGCTGGGCGTCGGACGGCCGGTGTCGATGGGGAGACCGCTCTGTCGAGCCAGGCCCGCGCGGATATGGCCAGGCGTGTGCATGAGTCGCGTTCGTGGTGGGTGCCGGTGCCGGTCCGGCGTGTGTATGTTCCGAAGGCCAATGGAAAACGCAGACCGCTCGGTATTCCGACGAGGGTCACATACCGCGAGGCCCCGGAAGCGTGTTGAGGTTTCGGAATCCTTTATCACGATCACGCACCCGTTCCATCCGTTGTCGGGTCGACGGTTGCGGGTGTTGTTCGAGCGCAAGCTCCCCTCTGGGGTGGCGCTGAGCTGTGAGGGCGGGCCGCTGGGGTCGTTGATGGTGCCGCTGAGCTGGACCGATCGGTCTCCCGCGGGCGGTGCGGTGCCGTTGACCTACGAGATCGTCGTGGAGCTGGCGGAGCTGGTTGCCGCTCTGCGGGCGAGACACGAGCAGTGATGTCGTTGACTCGCGCGGCTATTCCGCGGATTATCTTGTGCGATGGTCACGCACAAGTATCGAGACTGGGATCGGTGGGCGGCGGACGAGCTGCGTTCGCGTCGGGCCGAGTTGTTGGCCGGGTTGCCTTCGGCGCAGGGGTTGCTGCCGGGCGCGCTGGTCGAGCAGCACCGCAATTGTGGGAGGCCGAGGTGTCGGTGCACACGGGGCGAACCGCACGGACCGTATGTGTATCTGCAGGTGGCGGGCCGTCTGATGTATGTGCCTGCCGGGTTAGCGGAGCTGGTCCGCTCCCATGTCGAGCTCTCAGATCGACTGCGCGCGACGCTGGAGGAGATCTCGGCGATCAACGTGGAGTTGCTGTCGCGGCGGGAGCTGGACTAGCCGATGACTACCGCCTGCGCACCTGCGCCGCCCACCGTGGCGGCCGGCGAGTGGGCGGAGATGGTCGCTTCGCTGGCCAACATGGTGGAGTCCGCCCTGAGCGGGGGTTCTCTGGCCGGAGATGGCCTGAGCGGCGATGGTGTTCTCGACCCGCGGGTGGAGGTTGGCGACGACACAGACAGTGCCGTGGCCAGTGCTGTGGACGGTCTTGTGGAGGTGGTCGCTGATGATTCGTGGCGAGTCGAAGGTGACCCGGGCGCATCGGGACCGGGCGGCGGTCATCTATGTTCGGCAGTCGACGTTAATGCAGGTCCGCGAGCACACCGAGTCGACGATGCGCCAGTACGACCTGGCCGCGCAGGCGGCCCGGATGGGTTGGGCGGGCGGCGATATCGAGGTGATCGACGCCGATTTGGGTCTCTCGGGGCGGTCGGTCACGCACCGGGAGGGATTCAAGGGGCTGATCGCTCGGGTGTGTCTGGGCGAGGTGGGGGCGGTGTTCGGGCTGGAGGTTTCCCGGCTGGCCCGCTCCAACGCCGATCTGGCCCGCCTGCTGGAACTGGCCCGCCTGACCGACACCCTGGTGATCGACAACGACGGCGTCTATGACCTCGGCGATATCAACGACCGGTTGCTGTTGGGCATGAAAAGTCAAATGTCGGAAGCTGAGCTGCACTGGCTGACCAGCCGGTTGCAAGAGTCCAAACGAGCCGCCGCGGCTCGCGGTGAGTTGCGGGTTCCGCTGCCGGTCGGGTTCGTCTACGACGCCGACGGCCAGGTCGTCATCGACCCCGACACCGAAGTCGCCGCCGCGATCGGCGATGTGTTTGCCGCGTTCGCTCAGACCGGCTCGGCCTACGGGGTGGCCGGGGTGTTCGCCGGGCGGCGTTTCCCGCGCCGCGCCTACGGAGGGGTGTGGGCCGGGCAGCTGCACTGGGGCCGGCTCACTCATGCCCGCGCGGCTGGGATCTTGCGCAACCCGGTCTATGCCGGCGCCTATGTGTTCGGCAGACGCCACACCCGCCAGGTCGTCCACGCGGACGGCTCGGTACACACCTCGACCACAGAACGGCCCCGCGACCAGTGGGAAGTGCTCATCAAAGACCACCACCGCGGCTACATCACCTTTGATGAGTACCTGGCCAACGAGGTGAAGCTGGC
Source organism: Mycobacterium sp. (assembly GCA_036495965.1). Lineage (GTDB taxonomy): Bacteria > Actinomycetota > Actinomycetes > Mycobacteriales > Mycobacteriaceae > Mycobacterium. The sequence continues at coordinate 1,869 of DASXMA010000429.1, read as the reverse complement.
CGCGAACCGGACCAACGCCGGAGCCCGCCCACCCCGGGAAGGCACCGCGTTGTGTCAGGGCATCGTGTTCTGCGGCGCCTGCGGGCGCAGCATGCAGGTCCGCTACCAAGATCGATACCCGCGCTACGAATGCAGCCATTCCCGAGCCGACCATGTCGCCACACCTCGGTGCGGGTCGGTCCGCTCCGACACCATCGACGTCGAGGTCACCCAAGCGTTGCTGGCCGCGGTGGAGCCTGAGCAGCTGGCCCTGGCACTGGCCGCGGCCGACGAGGTGACCGCGCGCCGCCGCCGCTCGGTGCGCGCCGCCGAGCTCGCCGTTGAACGCGCCAACTACAACGCGCAACGCGCCGAGCGGGCTTTCCTGGCGTGTGAACCGGAGAACCGGCTCGTCGCGCGCAGCCTGGAGACCCGGTGGGAGACCGCGCTGGCCGAGTTGGCCGAGGCCAACGCGTCCCTGGCCACGCAGTCCCAAGCCCAGCCGGAGTTGCCCTGCCCCGAGCAGCTGGCCGCGACGGTGGCCGATCTCCCGATGTTGTGGGCGGCCGAGACCACCAGCGACAAGGACCGCAAGCGCCTGTTGCGCACCCTGCTCGCCGACGTCACCATCACCCCATCCGAGACCGACCCCACGCAGTTGGCGGTCGGGCTACGCTGGAAATCCGGCGCCAGCCACCAGCTCGCGGTCACCCGCCGCCGCAGCGCCATCCAGCTACGCACCACCGATTCCGCCGCGATCGCCCTGGCCACGACCATCGGTCCAAACCTGGACAACGCCGCTCTGGCCGCCGCGCTCAACCAGGCTGGGCACCGCACCGGGACCGGGCAACCCTTCGATCCTGTCGCCGCCGCCAACCTGCGCCACTACCACCGCATTCCCTACCCGGGCCTGCTCGCCGAGGGAGAACTCACACCCCGCGGGGTCGCCGAGCGGATCAGCGTGTCGGTCGGAACGATCCACTACTGGATCAACGCCGGCTTCCTGCCCGCCCGCCGCGGACCCGCGAACCGCTGGTGCATCCCCTTCCCAACCGAGGTCGAATCAGCCTGCCGCGACCGCGCGACCAGCTCGGCCCACCAACACCGCGACATCGACCCCCAACCCCGCCGCGACACCGAGCTCACCGTCACCGACGTCGCCACACGCGTCGGCGTCAAACCCGACGTCATCTACCAATGGGCGCAATGGGGCCACATCCCCAGCCGCCGAGGCCCCGCCGGGCGACTCTGGATCAACTACACCCCGACGGTCGAGCAAACCTGCCTACAACGAATCACCAGCTCCTACAAGCTCTCAGACGATCTCAAAACCCAAGCCGCACAACGCCTGGAAAGGACAACACTATGACGCCACCGTCCCGGTGTTGATGGATCGCTGTCACCAAGGGCGGGTCCGCAACGCGCTGGAGCCCGAATGGGAAGCCCGGTTCGAACCTCGATCTTATGGGTTTCGTCCGGGCCGAAGTTGCGCCGACGCAATCGGTTCGCTCTATGTCACACTCAACGGGCCACGAGCTAAACGGGTGTGGGTTCTGGACGCCGATTTGTCTGCCGCGTTCGACAAAATTGACCACTCGCGACTTCTCGAAGCGCTCGGCTCGTTCCCCGCGAGGGAAATGATCGAGGGCTGGCTAAAGGCCGGTGTGGTCGAGGACGAGATGCTCTCGCCGACCGAGGAGGGCACTCCACAAGGTGGGGTGATCAGTCCAGTGTTAATGAACGTGGCACTTCATGGCATCGAGGTAGCCGCAGGGGTCCGCTACCGGGGGGGCGCCAAAATCGCCGAAGTGGTCGCAGGAGCCCCGATTCTGACTAGATACGCCGATGACCTGGTCGTATGCTGTCACTCCAGGCGGCAAGCCGAACAGG
>DASXMA010000428.1:0-16016 GCA_036495965.1 Mycobacterium sp. | reverse complement strand
ATCGGGTCCCCGCTTGCCTGGGCGACCGCGGTCAAGGGAGCGGCCGGAATGGTTTTGGCACGGCCCGGATGGCGAGCCGACCTCGACGAAGCCGTTGCCGTGGCCCGGTCGGTTGGCGGCAAGACCACCCGGCCCTTCGTGGAGCTCTACAGGTACGCGGCCGCGATGCAGAATGGCGCGGTGTTGCCCGATGCGCACGACGTGGCACAGGCGGCCGAAACTCTGGAATTTGCAAAGGGTTCCGCGAATAACACCGCTGTTGCGTACGCCCTGCTCAATCGGGCGACCACGTTGATTCACCACGACGCCGCGGACACGGCGGCCGGCCTGCAATATCTGGCGGACGCGCGGGAGATGATCGTGAACGAACAGCTCATCGTGACGCTGCGGAGAATGTCCGACATCGAAATGGCCCGGGAGCGCGCGCGATCCGGGGATCTGGACGGCGCGATCGATTTGGCCACAACAGTTCTCGCCGAGCAGTTCGACACCGGCGAGATGATCTTCCGTGGGCCGGCCACCACGGCGCTGGTCGAGGCCCTGTTGTCACGCGGCTCTGCTGCCGACATTAAAGATGCCGCGCTTGCGGTCGACAGACTGGCGGCGGTACCGACCGAACCGGAATTCGTGCTGCACGAGCTTCCGTTGTTGCGACTGCGGGCCATGCTGGCCCGGGCGCGTGGCGATGAGCCGGGCTATCGCCGGTTCCTGGAGCGCTTCCGGGACAGGGCCTCTGAGGCAGACTTCGAGGGATACCTGGCGCAGGCCGAAACGATGTACTAGCGCCGTCTCAGCCCTGCTGTACGACGTTCCCTGCGCCGGACTTGCTGATATTCGGCGAGCCCGTGTGATAGGTGATCTTGTTGTTGAAGCCGGAGGCGTCGATGGTGTCGACGGTATCGACGGTGATTGAGTTTTGGACACCGGACACGGTCAGGCTCGCGCAATGGCCGGTGATCACCACGGTGTTGGAAACCCCGCTGACGCTGACGACGCTGTCGTTGCACGCGATCGTCCGATTCCCGTTGATACCGGAGATGTTGAGCTGGCCACCCGGCGGCGGGGTAGGTGATGTCGATGGTGCGGACGCTCGAGTCCTGCTCGTCGACGGCGCCGGGCTAGTCGGGGTATTCCCCGGCGAAGTAAACGGCCCGGAGATGGTCGGGGGGGACGTGATGATCGACCGGACTCCGGAAAGCTGGTGTGCGGCGAAGGCGGCGATGCCACCGACGAGAGCTATCACCCCAATGACGATGATGGTGCCCAGGATCCACCACATGCGGTTGCCCGATGGGGGTTTCGGAGGTGGGCCGGAAAACGGGCCGCCATAGGTCCACGGGCTTGGTGGCGGCGGGACCGCGGGGCCGGGCGGATAAGCCTGACCGGTAGATTGCGAGCTTCCCGCTTCGGACATGCGTGCCGCATCGGCCAGTGGGCGCTCGAGTTCCCGGATCCGGTCTTCCGGGTCTTCCTGCGGGTTCATGCACTGAATATGCCATTCATTCGGGTAATTTCAGCCGGTTCGGTAGTTTCTGCATCGTGCCCGACTTGCCGAACCGCCAGATCTTGTTGCGTCGTCGCCCGACCGGGCTGGTCGAGCGTGGTGACACCGAACTGATCACCACGCCGTCACCCCGGCCGGCCGAGGGTGAGGCCCTGGTCCGAACCACCTACGTTGGGCTCGACGCCGCGGTCCGGACCTGGCTGAACGACCAGCCGGGCTATCTTCCGCCAGTGCAGCTGGGCGAGGTCATTCGCGCGGCCGGAATCGGCGAAGTCGTGGAATCGCGCTGCGGCGCCTACGCCGTCGGCGATGTCGTCACCACGCTGACGGGCTTCCAGGAGTACGTGATCGTCCGGGACGACGTGTTCAGTACGCCCATCCCGGGCATGGCCACGGTGGACCAGCTGGCCGTCATGTCGGTGTACGGCCCGACCGGGGCCACCGCCTACATCGGGATGATGGACATCGGCCGGCCCCAGCCCGGGGAGACCGTGGTGGTCTCCGCGGCCGCGGGTGCCACCGGGTCGGTGGCCGGCCAGATCGCCAAGATCGCCGGCGCCCGGGTCGTGGGCATCGCCGGCGGTCCGGAAAAATGCCGGGCGGTGGTCGAGGACTTCGGATTCGATGCGTGCATCGACTACAAAAATAACGACCTGCCGACGGCGCTCAAAGAGCACTGCCCCCGCCGCGTCAACGTCTACTTCGATAACGTCGGCGGTTCGATTCTCGACGCCGTGTTGGGCCGGCTGGCCACCAAGGCGCGGGTCGTGCTGTGCGGGGTCATCTCCAGCTACCTGAGCGGAAAGCACCCCGGCCCGGCCAACTATGTGAACCTGTTGTCCAAGACTGCGTTGATGCAGGGATTCAACGCACTCGATGAGTGGGGTCGCTTCGACGAGGCCTTCGCCGCGCTTCGCCAGTGGGAGCACGAGGGTCGGATCGTGCACCGCCAGACCATCTTTGAGGGCATCGAGTCGTGCGTCGACGCCCTCAACGGGCTATTCACCGGCGCCAACATCGGCAAGATGCTGGTCAAGCTCAGCGACCCCACTGCCCTTTAGGCCGCCCGAGGCTCTTAGTCCTCGCCGAGGATGCGGTGCAGCGTCTTCTTCGCGTCGGTCAGGGCCTCCAGGACCTTGGTCCGGGTCTCGGCGAGCTGCTCTTTCTGCTCGTCGGTACCCGTCCAGGCGATGGTGCGCGCCAGCCCGGCGACTTCGAAGAGTGTCCTGCGGATCTTGAAGACGTCGCCAAACTTGGCCGCCCGCCCCAGGAACGCGTGCGCGGTCTCGCTGCTGACGCCCCGCCAGGCCAGCAGGTTCTGGCCGAATTCGGTCAGCGTCGCCACGCCGTTGTCGACCGTGACCACGCCCCGGCCGGCGAGCAACCCAATGGCAAGCTCTGCCACGTCCTGCGGCGGGGTGAATGCGCCGTCGGTTGCGTCGAACACCCGCTGCACGACCTGTGCGGCGTCAGCCGGCCCGTCGAGCAGCAACGCCGCGGTCACGAACGCCGCACGCTTGAGAAAATGGCGACCGCCGGGACCGAAACCGCCGCCGAAACCTGGGCCGCCGGGTCCACCGTGACCCCAACCGGGTTTACCCCAGCCGCCGCCAAAACCGCCGCCAAAACCGCCGCCGAAACCCGGGCCACCGAAGCCGGGGCCACCGAAGCCGGGCCCACCGAACCCGGGCCCACCGAACCCGCCGAAAAATCCACCAGACATCTCAGTTTTTCCTTTCCACATCGGACCATCAAGCTCCTTGATACCACTGACTCCGGCGATGTCAACCAAATTGATGGTTGACTGTGGGGAACCGGGTGGCGCATGCCAGCATGTGGGCATGAATCGATCGGACGATGAGCCGTTGGGGTTTCTCTTGTACCGCGTCATGGCGGCGCTGCGGCCGCAGGTTGCCGCGGAGCTCAAGCCGTTGGGGCTCGGCCTGCCGGAATTCGTGTGCATGCGGATCCTGGCCCAGCATCCCGGGCTCACCAGTGCCGAATTAGCTCGCGGCACCAACGTTTCCGCGCAGGCGATGAACCAGGTCCTGCACGCGCTCGAGGACCGTGGTGCCCTGAGTCGTCCGGCATCGACACCGGCGGGCCGGGCAATGCCAGCCCAGCTCACCCGCCGCGGTAAGGCTTTGCTGAAGCGTGCCGACGCTGCGGTGCAGGTGGCCGATCAGCGGATCTTGACCCGCCTCACCGCCGAGCAGCAACACCACCTCAAACAGCTGCTTTATGCCGCCGGAACCCGCGAAGTCGAGCACCGGGGAGTCTGCCGAAATCCCTGACTTCGGCGGAAATGCTGGTTGACTGGGTGCATGCCTTTCAACAGGTCGCCAACGTCAGGTGGGATGCACACCACCCCGGTGCGTGGTTTCATAACACCGTTTGCGAAAGTTGCCGAGGGGATCGCACCGAGCCAGAGGTCCCGGCTTTTAACGATAGGTGGTTTTGTAGATGGATCGTCGCAGCATGTTGTTGACGACAGGGATCGGCATGCTGGGGGCTGCGATGCGCATGCCGGAGGCCTGGGCTGCCCCGTCGGCGCCGGAGGCGCCGTCGGCCGGTGGCGGCGGCCCCTACATCTTCCAGGACGAGTTCGACGGCCCGGCGGGCTCGGGTCCCGATCCGGGCAAGTGGACGGTGCAGACCTGGCAGGACGACGTGTTCCCGCCGGTCGACGGGATATACCGCGACGATCGCCGCAACGTGTTCGTCGACGGCAATTCCAATCTCGTCCTCAGCGCCACTCGAGAGGGGGGCCAGTACTACAGCGGCAAACTGCGCGGCAACTTTCGAAGCATGATCAACCAAACTTGGGAAGCGCGGATCAAGCTGGACTGTCTGTACCCGGGCCTTTGGTCCGCGTTCTGGGGCGTCAACGAGAATCCTCTGCCAGACGGCGAGGTCGACGTATTCGAGTGGTACGGCAACGGCTCGTGGCCCCCGGGAACGACGGTTCACGCGGCATCCAACGGGAAAACCTGGGAAGGGAAATCGATTCCCGGCTTGGTGGACGGTGCTTGGCACACGTGGCGAATGCGTTGGGCTGAAGACGGATTCCAATTCTCGCGAGACGGGGCACCGTACTTCAGTGTTCCGCCGAAGCCCATCCACGTCCACGGCGGCGCTCCCGATGACTTCCGGTGGCCGTTCAACAACCCCGGCTACTGGATGACTCCAATGTTCACGCTTGCGGTCGGTGGGGTTGGCGCAGGAGACCCTGCGGCGGGTACCTACCCGGCAAGCATGCTCGTCGACTACATCCGCATCTGGTAGGCCGTTATCGCTCGGCCTTGATCACCTGAACCAGGTTGAACTGCCAGCGTTCGACCAGCCGGAAGCCCAGGTCGTGCGGAACCGCGAAGGCGGGGGTTGCTCCGTATCGCGGGCCGGGCGGAATCGCCGGGCCGTGCTCATGAGCGGGCATTGACTCATCGGCTTGGGTGATGATCCACACGACGCGGCACCGGCTTAACGGCGTGGCGACGACTTCTGGTATCAGGTTGGTGTCGAAGACGTCGTTGCGGTCGGTTGCTCGTTGCCAAAGGGTGAGGTCGATCAGCTTCCGGTAGGCATCGGGCCGCGCCGCCATCAACGGGCGCATCGGGGCGGGCATGAAGGTCACCGTGTCGTTGACCAGCAAGCAATCACCCGGTGCTGCCTTCGCGGTGATCAGATCGGCCACCTGGCTGTAGTCCATTCCGTATTTGGCATACGGGTTACGTTGCGCCCGAACATAATTCGGCGCCGCAGCTAATGCAAACAGTAGTACGACTCCCGTCGCTGCCCATGGTCTGACCGTCAACGCGCCGATGCAGACGCCCAGGACCAGTGCCATTGCCGGTGCTGTGAAGGACAGATAGCGCGGCGTGTAGATCGGGTGGACGGCGGCCGACCAGATCACGATCAGGGCGGTCGGTATCACCAGCCAGGCGATCGCCAAGGTCAACAGTTGCCGATCCGTCTCCATCAGTTTCGCGGATCTGCTGAGCCACAAGACAATAGCCGCTGCTATTACCAACGCCGACAACACCGCGAACGGCGGGCTTCGTTCGAAGTATTGCTGGACCGTCACATCTTCGATGGTCCGGTGCCCAATCGGTGCGACCCATTTGATCTGTTGAACCTGGCCGATGACCTCAAAGACGAACGGCGCCAGCGCACAAACGGCCAGAACCGAAGTAATGGCGAAGTGAACGAGTATGGTTCGACTGCGGCGGAAGGCGCAGATGAAAACGACGTGCGCCAACAACAACAGCACGAGGTACATCTCGAGCAGAATCGACGTCACCAAGGCGATCCCGTAACACAGCCAGACCCAAGCGTTGTCGCGGCGCGCGGCGACAACGAGCAGTACGGTCAGCCACACCGCCGCCATCATCGAAAGCGCATACGGGCGAGCTTCGATGCCGGCCCACGTCGAGCGGGGCAAGATCCCGCAGACGACCCCCGAGGCCACCGCGACCGTGCGAGACGAGAACTGCTTGCCCAGCACCACGACACCGGCTGCCGCGCCGCCGACGGCCAGAGCACTTGGCACGCGGGACCAGAACTCGGTGGGCGGGAAAATCTGGAACCAGCCATGCATGAGCAGGTAGTACAGCCCGTGCACGGCGTCGACATTGCCCAACATCTGCCACAACTGAGCCAGCGATCGATTGTATGAGGCCGAAATGGTTGCGGCCTCGTCGTACCAGAACGACGGACGGCCGGCACCAGCCAGACTCACTGCGGCGGCGAATATTCCAACGATCAGCGGGTCGACGGCCGTCGGCGACAGTCCCAGCCAGTCACCGCGAAGCGCACCACGGGGATGCCGTGACTCGCTGAGCACACCGCTATGTTGCCAGAATCAGGCCAGGGCCTCGTGGCAGGCCGAATCGGCGTCCTGTCCGGACTGTATGTCTCAGTTACTCACCGGTCAGCTGTGCGGCGGACTCTATCGATTCGGCTGGGCGCCGAGCCGGAAATTGCCGTTCTCAACGAACCATGAATTCGAACGTATGATCGATCAATGGGTCAGCTCGCATCGATCGGGTACAACGGCCAGCCGGTCCGCAGCCCGTTTCGAGTGGTGCGTCCGCCGATCATGGTGCTGGTAGACCTGACGGTGCTTTTCCCGCGCGAGCCGCACCGGTCGGGCCGATATCAGCCCAACGGTCTGCAGCTGCACAAGGTCGTGGAGGGCCGGCTGACCTGTTGGGGGCTCTGCGAGCAGGGCGACTGGTGGGGCCTGGTGACCTACCCGGTCGCATACGGGTCCAAGCAGAAAACCGTGACGCACTGGGTACCGGCCTGGACGCTCCGGCGGAAGGGCTAATTGCACGCTGCCTGCCGTTAAATGTGCTTGCGCGTCAAGTCAATGGGATGATTGCTGCCCGTGGCAGGCGACTCGGTTTCTGTGCTAACCAAGCTCATTCCGCTCGGGCTGGTCATCGCGCTCTCACCGATCACGGTCATTCCGGCGGTGCTGGTCTTGCACGCGCCCCGGCCGCGGCCGGCCGGCCTCGCCTTCCTCGCCGGCTGGGTGCTGGGTCTGGTCGCGCTCACCGCGGTGTTCGTCGGGGCCTCCGACCTGCTCGGCGGTCTGCAGCAGGCGCCGCCGAGGTGGGCGTCCTGGCTGCGCGTGGTGCTGGGATCGGCGCTGATCGTGTTCGGCATCCGCGGCTGGCTGACCCGGCGTCGCCATACTAAGACCCCGGCCTGGCTGCGTTCGTTTGCCAAACTGACCCCCGTGCGCGCGGGAGTGACCGGGGCGGTGCTGGCGGTGATAAGACCCGAGGTGCTGATCCTGTCCGCGGCGGCCGGCTTGGCCATCGGTACCGGCGGGCTGGGCGCCGCGAGCGCCTGGACATCCGGCGTCGTCTTCGTCGTCATCTCCGCATCGACGGTTGCCATTCCCATCTTGGCGTTTGTCGGTGCCGGTGACCGCCTCGACGCCCCGCTGGAACGGCTCAAAGACTGGATGGAAGAAAACCACGGCGCGATGATGGCGGTCATTTTGGTCGTGATCGGTTTGATCGTGGTCTACAACGGAATTCACGCGCTGTAGTAACGCGCACGATAGATTGCTGCCCGTGGCAGAAAGTTGGGGTTCTGTGCTGGGCGCGCTCATACCGCTCGGGCTGGTCATCGCGCTCTCACCCATCACGGTGATACCGGCGGTGCTGGTGTTACAGGCGCCCCGGCCGCGGCCGAGCGGCCTCGCTTTCCTCGCCGGTTGGGTGCTGGGCCTGGCCGCGCTGACGGCGCTCTCCGTCGCGGCCTCCGGCGTGCTCGGGGGTCTTCACAAGTCGCCGCCGGCGTGGGCGTCGTGGCTGCGCGTGATCCTCGGGTCGGCCCTCATTCTGTTCGGCATCTACCGGTGGCTGACCCGGCATCGGCACACCGAGTCGCCGGCCTGGATGCGTTCATTCGCCTCCATCACCCCGGCGCGCGCGGGGATAACGGGGGCGGCGCTGGCGGTGATACGCCCCGACGTGCTGCTCATTTGCGTTCCGGCCGGATTAGCAGTCGGCGCAAGCGGGCGCGACGTCGCCGATGACTGGATAGCCGCCGCGTTCTTCGTCGCCATCGCCGCATCAACGGTTGCCATCCCGATACTGGCCTACGCGGCCGCCGGTCACCGCCTCGACGATGCACTGGGACGGCTCAAGGACTGGACAGAAAAAAAGAACGCCGCCCTGCTGGCGGCAATCCTCGTCGTGATCGGTTTGATGGTGCTCTACAACGGAATTCATGCTTTGGATCACCGGTAGCCGCCGTCGGATAAGCCGGCGTCTGCTTCGAGTCTGTTCATCTTGCCAAAGACCTTGTCGCGGATGACTTCCCAAAGGTAGGCCGTGATCATGCCGGCGTGGCCTTTGGCGGCCCACTGCCGGCAGTGCAGCTCCTCGTGGTGCAGCACCCGGTCCAGCGCGAGGTTGCTCTCGACGGGCGTACCGTCACCGCCGGGGAACCAGGCATGCCCCGACTGGATGATTTGGCGCAGCCGATGGTCGGCGCCGATGGAGTCGTCGACGTTGACCATGAAGATGTCACCCCAGGCGGTGCCGCCCTCCCGGCTGAACTGCTGCTGGATCCGGTTGCCGCCTAGGCCCATGAGCATGCCGTTCGGGGTGGTGACGAGCCGCCCCCCGTGGCGGTCGACGAAGCCGACGTCCTGGTCGTAACTCCAGCTGTTTGCCTTCTGCCGGTTGATGATCCGCCGAACTTCGGCGGCAGAGTACGGCGTCTCGGGGAAGTCTGTGGGCTGCTTGCCAGCCTTGCCGTAGTCGGTGCCCGCGTTGATGATGTAGGTCATCAGCGTGGCCTTGCGCGCGTCGTCCCCGCTGGTGCCCCGCGCGATGAGGAAGAAGGACTTGCCGTCCGGGTCTTTGATCTCGGTGAATTGTCCGAGAATCGTGAAGCTCTCCGGGGTAATGCCGTGCTGTCGGGCAATCTCTGCCATGACTTCGGAAGGCACACTCTGGCGTTCCGCATTTTCCAGCCACAGCTTGTGATAGTTCTGCGCGTCCACGTCGTCGGTCCGCTTCCCGGGTGCTAACGCGGTCTCCCCTCGCCGCTTGCATCCACCCGATCCGCTAAGCGATCCAGCCACTCGGCCATCATTACTTTTTCGCCCGCCGTCAACGCACCATCGGCGTCGCCCAGCAACGCCTCGCGCAGTGCGACAGCGCGTCTCGGAAGGTCTGATGGGGCCGGCTGCCGCGAGCCGTTGGTCATGATGGCGGCGATGGCGTTCTCGCGCATGATCACCGACAATTGCAGGTCGCGATCCTCGGGTGGCACGCGGATCTGGGCCAGCACGTAGCCAAGCGCGGCGGCGTGCGCAAACTCGACGGCACGCTTGACGCTCATCTGGAGCAAGCCGTGATCGCCGATTCGCGCGATCAGCCGGTGCAGGATCTCCATCGATTCGCGGGCCAAGGTCGGCATCCTGCCGGGGCGGGGCTGGACGTAAGCCAGGATGTAGCAATCGGGGTGTGTGAGGCCGAAGTCGACATGAAGGTCCCACGATTCGCGGAAGTCCTGCACAGGGTCGTCGGTTACGTCAGCTCGACGCTTGTTCTGTAGGTAACTCTGCAACACGAATCCCGTGACGGCGTCGAGCAGTCCCTGCTTGTCGCCGAATTGTCGATAGATGGTCGGCGGCTGCACGCCTGCCGCCGCGGCAACGGCCCTGGTCGTGACCGCGTCTACGCCGCCGGACCTGAGTAGGTCGGCGGCGGCTTCCAACACTTTCTCTGCCGCTTCAGCGCCTGCGGTTCGGGGCCGATCACCATCCATGTTTCCAACGATAACAAATTTAGGGTTGCGCTGATACGAATCAATGCTATCGTGATGCGAATATCACTGTTAACAATGGTGGCCCCTACAGAGGAACCCACATGTCGAAGCCATCGAGTTCGTACGACTTCATCGTTGTCGGCGCCGGAGTCGCCGGCTGCGTGATCGGCAGCCGGCTCTCGGAGGACCCGAGCGCACGCGTGCTGCTCCTCGAGGCGGGCAGCGCGAGCCCGCCAACCGCGAGCTCTACCCCACAGTTGTGGCCCAGCATGATCGGCGGCCCGGCCGACTGGGGCGACTCGACAACCGTGCAGTCGGCCACTGGGTCATCGGTACGGTTGGCGCGAGGGCGGGGCATCGGCGGATCGTCGACGACCAACGGGATGATGTTCGTCCGCGGACACCGGACCAGCTACGCGGCGTGGGACAACGTCGGCGCCAAGAGCTGGGGATTCGACGACCTGCTGCCGTACTTCAAGCGCAGCGAGACCGCCGTCGGCGGCGATCCGGCCCTGCGCGGCGCCAGCGGCCCGATGCGGATAGCCGAGGTTGATCCGCTGCATCCGGTGATTGCCGCCGGCCTCGACGCCGCAATTGAGTGCGGATACCGGAAGGCAAAAGACATCAGCGGCGGACTGGAGACCGGCTTCGGCCCGATCTTCCTCAATGTCGCCGGCGGGAAGCGGCTGAGCGCCGCCGATGCCTACCTGTTGCCGGCGTTGAGCCGGCCGAACCTCGAGTTCATCGCCGAGGCCACCGTGCACCGGCTTCGGATCGAGAACGGCCGGTGCACGGGCGTGGAATATAGCGCTGCGGGCGGGACATCGGTTTCAGTTGCGTGCTCGGATGAAGTCGTGGTGGCTGCCGGCACGATCGGGTCAGCCCAGCTGCTCATGTTGTCCGGAGTTGGTCCGCAGCGACACCTTCGCGACGTCGGCGTTGGCGTCACACTCGACCTGCCCGGCGTCGGCTCGAATTTCCACGACCACGTGATGGCGCCGGTGGTGTACAGCGCCGCACGGCCGATGCCGCGGAGCCGCAGCGCTCACGGCGAGGCCATCGGTTTGATCCATACCGAGCACGCCGGCGACGGCCCCGACGCCCAACTCCTGTTCGTCGATTCCACCGGCATCGGCCTGCCTGGCGATGACGGCAGCGTGGTCGGGTACGCGATCGCAGCGTCGGTGATGCTGCCGTTCAGCCGCGGCACGGTGCGGCTCTCGGGGCCGGATGCCGGCGCCGCACCGATCGTCGATCCGAATTACTTCGGCGACGAGCGGGACCTGAGCACTCTTGTTGCCGCGCTGCGGGTGGCCCGCCGGATCGGCGGCGCCAGCGCTTGCGACCCGTGGCGGGCCGCCGAAGCCGCGCCCGGGCCCGTCGCCGACGATGACGACGCGCTTCGTGCCTTCGCGAAGGCCGCGTACCAGTCGTATTTCTACCCGGTGGGAACGTGCGCGATGGGCGACACCGACATGTCGGTTGTCGACAGCGAATTGCGCGTGCATGACGTCAGCGGCCTGCGGGTCGCCGACGGGTCGATCATGCCGTCGATTCCGTCGGCCAACACGGCCGCAACGGTCTATGCGATCGCCGAACGGGCAGCGGAGCTGATCGGCGGATGAGATTGCGGCTTGGCAAGCGGGTTCAAATCATGCTGCGGTCCGGTCGCGCGCCGGCACCTGACGTTCCAGCACCGCGAGCGCTGGATGTGCGAAATGTGTGTCGGTCGCCGGAAGTTCGATGCAGGTCCTCGATCCCCGCCAGGAAGAGGTTCACGACTAGCACTTGATCACACGCCTTCGGTCAGGTGACGAACTTGCGCATAACGTTCCAGCACCCCGGGCACCGCGTCCGCGGTGTACTCGCTGGTCGCCGGCGGCTTCCACGCGGGCGGTTGGGGCGACCCGCTGAGTGCCCACGCCGCCTGGCGTGCCGCACCCAACGCGACGTACTCCGCGGGCGTGGGTACCAGGAAGGGCAACCCGAACACCGTGGGTGCTATCTCTCGGACCGCCTGCGACCGGGCGCCGCCGCCGATCAGCAGTACCCGGTGCGTACTGAAGCCGTGTGCCGTCATATGCGCCAGGCAATCGGCCAGCATGCACAGCAATCCTTCCACCGCGGCCCGGGCCAGGTTGGCCGGCGTCGAATTCGATACTCGGAGGCCGTGAACCGCGCCAGTTGCGTTGGGACGGTTGGGAGTTCGCTCGCCTTCCAGGTAGGGCACCATGACCAGGCCTTCGCTGCCCGGTGGCGCCGAGAGCGCCAGCCGGGACAGCTCGTCGTGGTTGACCCGCAGCATTCTGGCGGCCGCGTCGAGCACCCGCGCGCTATTGAGAGTGCAGACCAGTGGAAGGTACCGTCCGGTGCCGTCGGCGAAATCTGCCACGACCCCGTCTTCGTCGACGACGGGGTGGGCGGCGACCGCGGTCACGACGCCTGAGGTCCCGATCGAGACGATCACATCGCCTTCTTCGGCGCCGAGGCCGAGCGCCGCGGCGGCGTTGTCGCCGAGGCCCGCGCCGAACGTCCGCCCGCCGCCGGTAGTCGAGTCCAACGGGCCGAGCACGGTCGGCAACTCGGGACGTCGACCACGCATGCCCAGCTCGAGGAGATCGAAACGGTAGCTGTCACTGGCGGCGTCGAAGTAGCCGGTGCCACTGGCGTCGCTGCGATCGGTGGTCAGCGTCGCAATGTCTGGGACTTCTGGGGCGCCCCGCAACCGCCACGTCAGCCAGTCATGCGGCAGGCAGACGGCAGCCGTGCGATCGGCGTGGTGCGGCTCATTGTCGGCGAGCCACCGCAGCTTTGCCACCGTGATGGCGGCGAGCGGCATAACGCCGACGGCTTGTGCCCACACACGCGTTCCGCCGAGCTCGTCGACCAGCGCGTGTGCCGCATCGGCCGAACGCAGGTCGTGCCACAGCAGCGCGGGCCGCACCACCCGCCCGGCCCCGTCGAGGCACACCATGCCGTGTTGCTGCGCGCCGACCGCGACTGCCTCGACGTCGTCAAAACCACCGGCGGCCGCGATTGCCTCCGCTGCGGCGGATTCCCATGCGGCCGGATCGATTTCGGTGCCGTCGGGGTGGCCGGCACGGCCCTCGCGGACCACTTCACCGGTGTCGGCATCACACACGAGCACCTTGCACGACTGTGTGGACGAGTCGATGCCGGCAACCAGAGTCACTACCGTGCCACCTCGACGATCGATTTGATGTTGCCGGGCACTCGGTCGGACTCGAGCGCCTCGGCCGTTTCCTCTAGCGGGTACCGCGCCGTCACCATGGCATCCAGCTCCACCAGCCCGGAGCGGATCAACGCAATTGCGGTCGGCCACGTGCTCGCATACCGGAAGACGCCGGTGAGCGTCAGCTCGCGGTTCTGGATCAGCTGCACCGGAAGCTCCATCGTGGCCGCACCCATACCGAGCAGCACAGCGCGCCCGGCGGGGCGGACCGCGGCCAGTCCGCTCGCGACGGCGGTCGGGGCGCCTGATGCATCGATGAATACGTCCACCCTCAGATCGGACATGTCGTTGACGTGGGGATCCAACGAGGCGGTCGCCCCGAAGCGAGCCGCTAGCTCGCGCCGCTGTGGGTCGACTTCGGTGACGACGACGTCGGTGGCGCCGAACGCGCGCGCGACTTGCGCGGTCACGATGCCGATCGGGCCGGCACCGGCGATCAGCACCCGCGAGCCGCCGGTGACCGCCGCCTTCCTGACCGCAGCGATTCCGACCGATAGCGGCTCACATAGCGCGGCGGCGTCATCGGACACCGTGTCGGGCACAGGATGCGCGAATGCGGACCCAATCGTCACGTAGTCGCACAGTGCGCCGTCCACCGGCGGGGTGCCGAAGAAGCGCATGCGCGGACACAGGTTGTAGTCGCCCCGGCGCGCCTCGTCACTGTTCGGGTCTGGGCGCTGCGGTTCGATGGACACGCGTTGGCCGACGCGCTGTGGCTGCACACCCGGTCCGACCGCCGCGATGGTGCCCGCAGCCTCGTGGCCGAGGACCAGCGGCGAGGAGACAACGAAGTCCCCGATCCTGCCCTCGCGATAGTAATGCGTGTCTGATCCGCACACCCCGACCGAGCCGACGCGGATCAAGACGTCGCCGGGTCCCGGCTCGGGGACGGGACGCTCCTGCAGCTCGATTCGACCGGTTGCGATAAGCACCGCAGCCCGCATCGTCGCGGGAATCCCTAACGGTTTCCGCGACGACGTCGTCTGGACCACACCTAATGATGGCGTGCTCAGCATCGAAGTGGACCCGATGAAGTCGATCGAACTCGCGTATTCAGCATCGGCGCAGGTCGGTGGGTGTCCACCGAAGTTGACCTGACTTGTGACACCGTCGTGACGTCACCATTTGGAAACGGCGCGGTGCGGCGCGGCTCATGTTTCACATTGGCTACTGACAATTGGCTCGGCCGTCGAGAAACGACTTCGGTACGGCATGCGGTTCTGCTGCACCAATTGATTGCGGAAACGTCTGAGCGCGGATAAAGGAGTCGACGCTGATGGCGATCGTCGATCGGTTCAACATCAAAGTAGTTGCCAGCGCCGGGTTGTGCGGAGCCGCGATAGCGTTCAGCCCGGACGCGGCAGCCGCCCCGCTGATCACGGGCGGCCACGCGTGCACCAAGCAGCAGGCGGGCGACGTGCCGGCAGCCGTCGGCGGACCGGCGGCCGCCGGCGGAACGCTAGCCGCCAGCGGACCGGTAGGCGCCGGTGGGTGCGGCGCTCCACTTACTGACATGTCTGGTGTTCCGCTGGTTGCGCCTGGGCCGGTTGGTGCTCCGGTGGTTGCGCCGGTGCCGGCGGGTATTCCGCTGGCTGTACCTGGGCCCCTGGGTGCGCCCGTGCCGGCTGGTGCTCCGCTGCCGGTTGCGCCGGTGGTGCCGGCTGGTGCTCCGCTGATTGCGCTTGGCGGTCCGGTGGCCGCTGGTGCACCTATAGATGGTGTGCCGGTCGCTCCAATCCTCGACATGTCTGGGGTTAAGGATGCGCCGACTGGTCCGGCGCCGACTGGCGGACCTGTGCCCGGGCAGCCGGTTCTGCCAGGTCCTTCGGGCGGACGCTGAGCCCGATCCCTTCCGGGCTGTACGGACCCGCTGGGTTGCCACCAGCGGGTCCGTTCCGTCGTATGTGACGACGGGTCTCCTGGCCCGTACACGCGGTATTCTGGCGATTCAACGACAGTGAAAAGGCCTGCGCGACAACAGCATTTCGAGCGTGTGCACCCGCACATCAGCTAGGTGCGGAGCCTCTTGAAACCGGCGGCTGCCGCCGCTCTATCCCTGATTCCTGCACAATCACCGGGTCGCCGATGTTGACCGTGTTGTAGTACCACTCGGCGTCCTCGGGGCTCAGGCTGATGCAGCCGTGGCTGACATTGTCAAGCCCCAGTGATTTGACCGCCCACGGAGCTGAATGCACGAAGAGGCCACGGTTGGTGATACGGACGGCATAATCCACCGGAAGCCGGTAACCGTCGGGATCGTCGACGGGGATGCCGACGCTGCTCGAATCCATAACTATCGAGCGTTCTTTGGACAGGACGGTGTAGGTGCCGACAGGGGTTTCGTACTCCGGCCTGCCCATCGAGGCGGGCATCACCCCCTCTTCTCCAAAGTGGGGTCGGTGGTGTGGTGCTGGTAGTGAAGGCGGCGGTCCCGCCTCGACGCCGTCGATGCTCACGGTGAACGTGTGCTCCGAGATACTGGCGACACCGACGACGGCAGGACCCGTTTTGAATTCCGTGGACTGGCCGTCCACCGAAAGCGCCACCGTGGTGTGCGCCGGCCAGAATCGGTCGGGAACCCACTGCGCGACGTTGTTGTCGAGCCAGTCGAACTTGCCGGTCATCGCGGGTGCTGATGTGACTGCAATGGCACGCTCGGCTGCGCGCCGATTGGCGACGGGTGCGCGAAACGTCACCACCACGGGGTGCGCCACACCCACCACCTCGCCTCGCGTTGGCAGAACCGATGCGATGGCGAACTGATGCGACTGGGTCGCCGCCGCCAGGCTTACGCCGGCGGGCCGCGCAACCATAATCGCAGCGATCCCGATGACAGCAAGAAGACACCGAACAACCGTCCGCATGACTCCAATTCCTTTTGACTGACAGAGTTGCAATAGTGATGGTAAATGTGCCGTGACCAGTGGAAGCGCAAGGGCGCGTTGACAATTGATCAAGGCT
>DASXMA010000427.1:0-6611 GCA_036495965.1 Mycobacterium sp. | reverse complement strand
TCGGTCGTCGGGCTGGTCCGTGGCATCGAGCGGGGCACCGCGATGCTCGGCGAGATTGCCGGCGAGCTGGGTGGGGCCAAGGCGCCGATCCTCGACTATGCCCGGCTGCGGGCACGGATTTCCGAGATGGAGCGCGCGCAGTCGCGCGCGTCGAGGCTGCAACGGCGGCAGGCGGCCAGCGATGCGCTGGCGGCGCTGCGTCGGGGCGACATCATCAACATCACCCATGGCCGGCGCGGCGGTCTGGCGGTGGTGCTGGAATCGGCTCGCGACAGCTCCGACCCGCGGCCGTTGGTGCTGACCGAAAACCGTTGGGCGGGAAGGATTTCTTCCGCCGACTATTCGGGCGCGTCGGCGCCGGTCGGATCGATGTCATTGCCCAAGCGGGTCGAACACCGTCAGCCGAGGGTCCGGCGCGATCTGGCTTCGGCGCTGCGATCCGCCGCGGCCGGGCTGGCTATTCCGCCCGCGCGGCGTCGCGGTGCCGAGGACGGCGCGTTTCACGATCCGGAGCTGGCGTCGTTGCGAGCGCAATTGCGTCACGACCCAGCCCACAACAGCCCCGGCCTCGAGGAGCGGATACGGCAGGCCGAGCGCTACCTACGCATCGAACGCGACAACGCTCAGCTGGAGAAAAAGGTTGCCGCAGCGACCAATTCGCTCGCCCGGACATTCGATCGGATCGTCGGGCTGCTCACCGAGCGTGAGTTCATCCAAGGCCCGGCCACCGATCCGCATGTCACCGACGACGGCCGCTTGTTGGCCCGCATCTACAGCGAGAGCGACCTGTTGGTCGCCGAATGCCTGCGCAGCGGCGCCTGGGCGGACTTGAAACCGGCCGAGTTGGCGGCGGTGGTTTCGGCGGTGCTGTATGAGAGCCGGGGCAACGACGGGCCCAGCGGCCCGTTTGCCGCCGAGGCGCCCACACCGCGATTGCGGCAGGCGCTGCATCAGACGTCGAAGCTGTCGTTGGCGCTCCGCGCTGATGAACAGACGCATCGGATCGCGCCGAGTCGCGAACCCGACGACGGCTTTGTCACCGTCATTTATCGTTGGGCGCGGACCGGCGATCTGGCGGCGGCGCTGGCCGCTGCCGACCCGGCGGGCACCGGTTCGCCGTTGTTGGCGGGGGATTTTGTACGGTGGTGCCGGCAGGTGCTCGACCTGTTGGACCAGGTTCGCAACGCCGCCCCGGATGCTGAGCTGCGGGCAACCGCCAAGCGCGCTATCAATGACGTTCGGCGCGGCGTCGTCGCAGTTGACGCCGGGTAGGCTGGGCCCGAGCTACGGTGGCAACCGGGATCAGAACCGGACCCGTTCGGGCCAGACATATAGGGACTGAGGAGTAACGATGAGCGGACCGCACGGATCGGAACAGCAGTGGCAACCGCCCGGCGAGGGTGGCGACCGGTCCTCGGAACCGACCCAGGTGGGATCGCCCTGGCAACAGCAATCGCCGGTCCAGGAGCCGACGTGGCAGGCTCCGGCGTACACGCCGCCCGCGGAGTACCCGCAGTACCAACAGCCGACCGAGCAGGATTATCCGCAGCAGCCCGGCCAGTACGGGCAACCGGGCCAGTACGGCCAGCCTCAGTACGGCCAGCCCGGGCAGTACGGTCAGCCGGGCCAGTACGGTCAGCCCCAGTACGGCCAGCCTCAGTACGGCCAGCCGGGCCAGTACGGCCAACCTCAGCCCGGTCAGTACGGCCAGCCGGGCCAGTACCCGCAGCAGTACCCGCCCTACGAGCAACCGGGTAAGAAGCGTTCGGTTGCGCTGATCGGCGGCGTCGCCGGCGTGATCGCCTTTCTGCTCATCGCGGTCGTGCTGGTGCTCGGCTTCTGGGAGCCCGGGTTCTTCGTCACCACCAAACTGGACGTCAACAAGGCGCAGACCGGCGTGCAGCAGGTTCTCACCGACGAGACCAACGGGTACGGCGCGAAGAACGTCAAAGACGTCAAGTGCAACCGTGGCCAAGATCCCACGGTCAAGAAGGGCGGCACCTTCGACTGCAGTGTCAGCATCGACGGCGCCCAGAAGCACGTGACGGTGACCTTCCAGGACAACAAGGGCACCTACGAGGTGGGCCGGCCGCAGTAGCCGATTGCCCGCCTTCTCCTCGCGCCAGCAGCGGCGCGCATCGTCGGCGGGCGAAGCTCGTCACGAGGGCAACGCGTCGAGCGCTTTCTGCAAGCGGCCGATCGACGACCCGACACCCAATTCGGTGGCCAGCTTGGCGGTGCGTTTGGGGTGGGCGGCGGCCAGCGGTAGCTCGTCGGTGGGCGTCGAAAGTGTGACAGGCGCGTCGGTGGCTACCAGGACCACTTGGCTCGCAGCCTCGATGTAATCGGTGGCGCCAAGCAGTTTCGCCCGCAGACCCTTGGCCATCTTGGATTTGGGATCGTGTGCGGCGGCCAGGATCTGTTCCAGCGAGCCGTGCTGGGCCAGCAGGGTCGCTGCTGTCTTCTCACCCACGCCGGGCACACCCGGCAAGCCGTCGGATGGATCGCCGCGCATCAGCGCCAGCTCGGCGTAGGCCGCTCCGGCGCGATCCACCGGCACCCCATAGTGTTCGGCCACCTCGGCGGGCCCGAACAGGGTGGCTTTGGATAACCCGCGGCCCAGGTAGAGCACCCGAACCGGGACGGGATCGTCGGCGACCACCTGCAGCAGATCGCGGTCTCCGCTCACGACCACGACCGGGTCGCGGCGTTCCTGCGCCGCCAGTGTGCCCAGCACGTCGTCGGCCTCGAAACCTTCTGCACCCGCTGTCGGGATCCCGAACGCGTCCAGCAGCTCCATGATCATGTCGATCTGTGGGGTCAGGTCGTCGGGCACTTCCTCGATGTCGGGCTCGCCCGCTGGCTCCGGCTCGGCCACCCGATGCGCCTTGTACGACGGGATGAGGTCCACCCGGAATTGCGGTCGCCAATCCAGGTCGAGGCAGACCGCCAGCCGGGCGGGTCGCTGCTGGGTGATCACCACGGCCATCGAGTCGATGAATCCGCGCACGGCGTTGACCGGCCGGCCGTCGGGCGCGGTGATCGACGACGGCACCCCGAAGTACGAGCGGAACCACATGCTGGCGCCATCGAGCAGCAACAGGGGCGTGGCCATGCGGGCTATCCTGCCAGCGCCGGCCACGGCGCGGTTAGCCTGGCTGCCATGGACTCTGACCGATTCGACGCCGCGGTGTATGCCCGCCGGCTGGCTGCAGCGGCCGCCGCGACTGCCGACGCCGGCCTGGCCGGCCTGGTGATCACCCCGGGCTACGACCTGCGCTACCTGATCGGCTCGCGCGCCCAGACCTTCGAGCGGCTGACCGCGCTGGTGTTGCCGGCCTCGGGCGATCCCACGGTCGTGCTGCCGCGGATGGAGTTGGCGTCGCTCAAGGGATCGGCCGTCGCGGAACTGGGCCTCGCGGTGCGTGATTGGGTCGACGGCGATGATCCGTACCAGTTGGTGGGTGCGGCGCTGGGCGGTGCTTCTGTCGCGACGGCCGTCACCGATTCCATGCCGGCGCTGCATTTGTTGCCGCTGACCGGTGTGCTCGGCGTGCTGCCGGTGCTGGCCACCGATGTGCTGCGCACACTGCGGATGGTCAAAGAGGAGTGCGAGATCGAGGCGCTGCGGAAGGCCGGGTCGGCCATCGATCGGGTGCATGCCCGGGTGCCGGAGTTTTTGCGTCCGGGCCGTACCGAGGCCGACGTCGCCGCCGACATCGCCGAAGCGATTGTCGCCGAAGGGCATTCGGATGTGGCGTTCATCATCGTCGGCTCCGGCCCGCACGGCGCCGACCCGCACCACGGTCATTCGGATCGTGAACTGCAAATCGGTGACATCGTCGTCGTCGACATCGGGGGAGCGTACGAGCCCGGATACCACTCGGACTCGACCCGGACCTACAGCATCGGTGAACCCAGACCCGATGTGGCACAGCAGTATTCGGTGTTGCAACGGGCCCAGCGCGCGGCGTTTGACGCGGTGCGTCCGGGTGTGACGGCCGAGCAGGTCGACGCGGCCGCCCGCGCCGTGCTGGCTGAGGCCGGACTCGCGGAGTTCTTCGTGCACCGCACCGGGCACGGCATCGGGCTGTCGGTTCATGAAGAGCCCTACATCGTCGCCGGCAATGAGTTGCCGCTGGCCGCGGGCATGGCGTTTTCCATCGAGCCGGGTATCTACTTCCCGGGCCGCTGGGGTGCCCGAGTCGAAGACATCGTCGTGGTGACCGAGGATGGCGCGCTGGCCGTCAACAACCAGCCGCACGAGCTGGTCGTGGTACCCGCGACTTAGCACGCATGACGCCCCTACCGCGTACGTTGGGCGTCGTGTCAATCCTGGACCTCGCCCTGCTTCCGATCCGCATTGCACTACACGTCGCCGACGCCGTGTTGCAACCCGTAGCGCCCTCACCGGCGCCGCCGGCCGAGCTCATCGTGGTCGACGGCATGCCCGAGGGGGCGCCGCCGGCGGCGCGGCAGCCCGAGCCGCAGCTTCCGGTGCCGTCGGGCTGGCCGTTCGGCGAGCAGTTCCCCCGCACCTGCGGTAGCAGCCGGATAGCCGGCGGTGCCCTGTTCTGGACCGACTTCCTCTACGACGACCACGGCGCGACGGGCCTACCGGTCGGGGACCTGAAGATCCAGGCGCCACCGCGCGGCACCTACGTGTATCCCGGCGGGCCCGCCGCGGGCAACGGTGCCGACATCTTTCGCGTGGCCATCGGGCTCACCGAGACCCACACGTGGTGGAGGATCGACTGGAACACGCTGGTGGAGGCCTCGGTACCCATTGCGCTGTTCACCTTCGACACGGACCCGGGCCGGGCGGCGTCGGAGCAGTGGCCGGCCGGGGCGGGCGTACGCTCACCGGGCATTGACCTGGCCCTGCTGGTCTCGGGCAGCAGCGCCGCACTGATCGACTTGACCACACAGGCAAGGACGCCGGTGGGACACAGCGTCGACATGGGATCGCGAACGTTTGTGGCGCAGGTACCGCGGTCGTTGGTGGACCCGGCCGGCAGCTGGACGGTGCGACTGGCCGCGGGTTTGGCCAACGCCGCAGGCGATGGATTCGCCGACGTGCCCGCCGAACTCGGCGCACTGCCCGGACAACCCAACGTCTACAACGTCGCGTTTCGCACCAACGAGCAGGAGCCGCCGCATCTGAACTTCTGGTCGGACGCGGCCCAGGCCGCGGCGCTGAGCAACGGCGACGTCTCAGAGTTTGCGGTGACGGTGCGCTGGGACCAGCTTGCGGCCGGTGAAAGCACACCCGAACCGGTTATCACCGGGCCGTCGACGCGGTGGTACATGTCCTCGGTCGAGCTGGGGCAGGGCGTGGAACAGGGTTTAGCCGCGGAAAATATTTTGAGCACCAAGCCGCAGTTCCTCGGGCGGGTCCAGCCGTATGCGATATGCCTGCCGTCGACGTACGAGCCCGGTCGAAAGCTGCCGTTGACCCTGCTGCTGCACTCGCTTGCGCTCGGACAAAGCCAGTTCGCCGCGATCGATCCGCGGCTGCTGCACGAAGTGTGCGAGGGCCGCGACTCGGCGGTGGTCACGCCGCTGGCCCGGGGGCCGTCGACCTGGTACTTCGATACCGGGGAACTCGACGTCTGGGAAGTGTGGGCGCGGGTGGCCGAACAGTTGGGCACCGACCCCAATCGCACTGTGGTCTCGGGTTATTCGATGGGCGGCTATGCGGCCTATAAGTTCGGGTTGACCTATCCGGAAGTCTTCGCCCAGGCGGTGGTGCTGGCCGGTCCGCCGACGTGCGGCGTGCGCTTGCTGCCTGATATCGACATTCCGGCCGACCTGGACCTGGATTCGGCGTGTGCTCGCGAGGGCGACACGTGGAAGTTGCTGGTGAATGCCCGCTGGTTGCCGTACGTCATCGCCCACGGGCTGCTCGACGAGCTGGTGCCCTTCGCCTCGGCCGCCGAGCAGGTGCTCGAACTCGACCGGCTCGGCTACCGCTACCGCTTTACTGTGTATCCGCTCGAGGATCACATCGCGTGGGTGTTTCAGGACAAGTTCGAGGATCCTATCGCTCACATGGGAACCGGCCTGCGCCAGGCTGATCCGGGACATGTCACGTTCGCCTGGTATCCGCAGCTGGTGTCGGCCGAGCTGGGTATCGGGCCCGATCGGGCGTGGTGGTTGTCGGAACTGAGCGCCGATCCATCGGTGAAGGCGCGCCGCGGAGCCATCGCGGAAGTCGACGCGCGGTCGTACGCCCGGCCGGACCCGACGCACACCGTTCGGCATCGTCGCGGTGTCGTGCTCAACTTGGACCCGTCGCCCGCGGTGTACAGCGAGCTGGATTGGCGGGCGGGGTTGCCCGTCGACCCGCTGCCGTATCTGACACTGCGGCTCACCGGGGTCGCCAGCCTCACGGTGGATCTTCAGCGTGCTGGGTTGGCCTCGTTGCCGTCGTCGGCGATGATGGTGGCCACCGATTCCGCCGCGCAGATTACGCTCGGCGGACTACCCGCCGGGCTTCAGGTGCGACTCGACGGTCAGCCGGCGGGACCGACCGTGGCGGTGCCACCGGGACGACACCGCATCACGTTGGGGGAGCAGGCGAGTCAGCGATCTCGCTGATCGTCTTCGGC
>DASXMA010000426.1:0-11832 GCA_036495965.1 Mycobacterium sp. | reverse complement strand
CGACGGCGCCTGATCAGCCTGCCATTCTCGGCGGCCCAGCCCATCCACGACGACAGCTTCTCATCGCGTCTCAAGCCGAGCCCACCGCCCGGCTATACGATCGTGCCCGATGTCAGACTTGACTACCAGCGCGAAAGCTAGTCGAAGGGAGGGCCCGGCGTGGACGACGCAGCGAACGCGCACAACGCCGATGACATCGAACCGGTGGGGATTCGTAGGCGCCACTGGCATCAGCCAGACGGCAAGCCCGAAACCGATGATGCCGATTGTGCAGTTAGGAGAGGGCGTGCGGAGTCACGAGGAACTTCTCTCCGGTCGCTCGCTTGACGTACTCGTTGAACGCATCGGGATCGAGCATGCCGGCGAGCGAAACCTC
Source organism: Mycobacterium sp. (assembly GCA_036495965.1). Lineage (GTDB taxonomy): Bacteria > Actinomycetota > Actinomycetes > Mycobacteriales > Mycobacteriaceae > Mycobacterium. The sequence goes on along the minus strand of DASXMA010000426.1, from coordinate 11,456 downwards.
CCGGGTGTAGCTACTCGCGAACGTCGTGGAGAGCTCCGCGGCCACCCGAGCGCGCAGCCGACCAAAGGTCTCGGCCCCTGCACCCTGAACAAACGGGGTCAGCAGCCACCCTCCAATGCCCCAAGCCATCCCGAAGTTCCTGGTGAGCACCGTGGGACTGGTGTCGAGGGCACCGTAGATGTACACCTGCTTGTGGACGTTCGACCCGTAGCGTGAGTACTCCGCCGCGGTCGAGTTGGCCGCCTCCTCCATGCCGTTGAGGATCTGGCTTGCCAGCGTTCCACCACCCGTGGCGTCGAAAGCAAGCGTCGCGGATGTCGCTTTGAGAGCCTCGACGAGGTCTGTCGAGAACGACGGCGATGCCGAGTTGCAGACATAGTCAGCGCCGAGCGAACTCAGCAGCTCCTCTTGTTCGGGCTTGCGGACGATATTGACCAGCGGTATCCCGTCTTTCTGACAGAGCTTGACCAGCATCTGGCCGAGGTTCGACGCCGCGGCGGTGTGCACGAGGCCCGAATGTCCTTCGCGGCGCATCGTTTCGGTCATTCCGAGTGCCGTCATCGGATTGACGAAGGACGATGCCCCGTCCCTTGCCGTGGCCCCCTCGGGCAGGACCAGACATGCGGAAGCGTCGACCGCTCGGTATTGCGAGTACATCGCGCCGCCCGCAATCGCCACCATCTTTCCGACGAGGGCCTGGGCTGCTGAGGATGACCCCGCAGCCACCACGGTGCCCGCGCCCTCATTGCCCACCGGAAGCGACTTGTCGAGTCGAGCCGACAGCGCTCCCAGAGTCGCCTCCCCGACCGAGGCGGTGACGACGGGACGCTCACGCGTGCCCGCGACCGTCGCAGTAGCCATGTCCGCGCTCGCAATGAGAAGGCCTAAGTCTGACGGGTTGATCGGCGAGGCTTCCACACGCACCAGCACCTCATTGGCGCCGGGGGCTGGAACTGGAACCTCGTGCAGCGAGAGTTCGAGCGTGCCACCAGACGTCACCAACGAACGCAGCTCTAGGGCAATATCAGGCAAATCTCCGGCCATTGGTGGTGCCTCGTTCCTGTTTCCGACGAATGCTCAGAACATATGAACTCACAACGCCGTCAGAAATCTTCCCTGATCGGTTGCGCGAGCGGGCACTCGGCCGTCTCCTTGTCGTGCAGCGCGCGACTGCGTGTGCCGGACGAGCGACCAACGGCTACGCAAGCCGGCCCTCGGGGTGTCGATTGGGCGAACGGTCAAAGTTCGCCGCTCAACTCGGGCCACTTGCTGGTCGAGCCTACACGCGGGAGCTTTGGCGCGAGCACCGACAACAGCACGTCTGAGTTGGGTAAACGCTTACACCCTGGGCCTATCGTGTGGGCATGTCGGTAGCCCAACACGAACGTGCCGCCCTAGTCGAAACCCTCCGCGCGGTGGGACCGGATGCCCCCACCCTGTGCGAGGGCTGAACAACCCGCGACCTGGTCGCGCACCTCGTGGTGCGCGAACGCCGCCCCGACGCGTTGCCTGGCCTCTTGTTCGGGCCACTGGCGTCCTACACCGCACGCGTGCAGACCCGACTGACCACCTCGACGACGTGGGAGGACCTGGTCGAACGGTTCGCGTCGGGTCCTCCGGTGCTCTCCCTGTTCAAGGTTCTCGACCCGGTGGCGAGCATCCACGAGATGTTCGTCCACCATGAGGACGTCCGCCGTGCGCAGACTGGCTGGGAACCAAGGAAACTCGATGCGGGCACCGGCGCGGCGGTGAAGCGGCGCGTCGCGATGATCAGCCGGGCCGGGATGTCGAAGTCGATGACCGCGGTGCGCGCGCGGCTGACGCTGCGCACCCCCGACGGTCGGACAGTGGTGGCGGTCGGCAGCGGTTCGCCGGTCACGGTGACGGGCGAACCGCTGGAGCTGCTGCTGTTCGCGTTCGGCCGCAACGCCGTCCGCGCCGAATTCGGCGGGGATGACGATATCGTCGCCGCGGTGCGGGCCGCCAAGCGCGGCTTTTGAGTCCCTGCCCGGCGTTTCGACGACCAGGCGAAACGGTTAGCTGAGAAACGCCAAAGCGCCTGTAAGACAGGACTTCCAGCCGTCGCCAGTACGGCGCCCGTACCGCTACAAATCGCCGCCGGTTGCCCGGGGGTGGACGCCGGGATGATGGAGACACGCCGAGGCGGCTTGCGCGCGTCAAGTCCATGCCTTCTTTCTCGCTGAAGGCCTCTCCGGCTAGCCATTTCGTACCAAGTACATGGATGTCGCTTGTCGGGAAGACGGTCGCCGCCGGCCGCGGCCTGAATGGGGCTTCCGGTGAGTACGAGGAACAGTTCGGCGAGGATGAGAAAACTTTAACAAGATCAATTCACAGACGGACCGCTAGGGGATGATGGTCGCGTTGTCCGGTTTCGTGGGCCAGCGCAGGCGTTGAAGCGCTTCGACGAAGGTGGTGGCCAGTGGTGACCATTCGGATCGTGTGTAGGCGAACAGTTTTCGGATCAAGGGAGGCTCTACGTGACGGGTCGCGGCGTGCAGGCCCGCGGGCGCCACGTTGTCGGGAATGAGCGTTACTCCGAGTCCGGCGGCTGCAAGGTGGCTCGCCGCCGCGACTTGAGTTGTTTGCACCGTCCGACGCGGGGTGAATCCAGCACGCGCACAAGCTTCGAGAATGAGATCCGATAGCCCGTGGCCGGGTCCGAAAAGCACCCAATCACGGTCCGCGAGTGCGCTCAGCGGCACGGCGCCGGCGGTCCCGGCCAAGGGATCTGTATTTGGGACTATGACGACGAACTCCTCCCATCCCAACTCGATGACGGGTCCGCGCCATTGTGCGGGTTGAGGCCCTACGGCGATATCGGCGACGCCCATCCGGACGGCCTCAGCCAGGGCATTGCGGTCGGTGTATTCGCGCAGCGCGATGGTGGTCGCGGGGTAGTGCTCATGCCAGGTCCGGAACGCCGACGGCAGGATTCCGAACGCGACTGAGGTGATGGTGGCCACCTCGAGCTCACCGCCGTCGAGACCGAGCACACTGCGCGCGTTGCGGGTCGCGTTGGCGGCGTGGGTGATTGCCGCGCGGGCTTCGGGAAGGAAGGCTTTGCCGGCCGCCGTCAGGCGAACGCCCTTCGGTATTCGCTCGAACAGTGCGCCGCCCAATTCCGTCTCGAGACTTTTGATCTGTTGTGACAGCGACGGTTGGGCGACGAGGAGGCGTTGGGCGGACCGGCTGATCGATCCGTCCTCGGCGATGGTGACGAAGTACTGCATCTGCCGCAAGTTCATTGCACCTCTTTATATATAGGCAGCGGCTATGGATATTTGTCGACATTCGTCTTTGCAATATAGTTCGTCGCGTCCGACATTGGGTTCATGACGACAACGAACGAGCAGTCCACACCCCGCGTACTGGTGATCGGGTCCCGCGGGCGTATCGGCGCCGCGGCGGCCGCCGCACTCGATGGCCCATCCGAGCGCGTCACCGCGGTGCGTGCCTCGCGCAACCCAGAGACCGTCGCGTTGTGGCTCAAGCAAGGCAAACAGGCCATCTACCTCGACCTCGACGACCCGGACACCTTCCCGGCGGCGCTCGAGGGCATCGACCGGGTGTTCCTGATGGCGGGATACACCGCGGCGATGACCGAACAGGCCAAGACGATGGTCGACGCCGCCGAAGACGCCGGCGTCAGCTTCATCGTCCATTTGGGCGTGTTTGGCAATGGCCGCTCCACCGATGCGCACTTTGCCTGGCACGAGATGGTCGAGCGCTACATCAAGGGCAGCACGCTGGCGTGGGCGAACGTTCACCCGCATGTGTTTATGGAGAACCTGCTGACGGTAAATCGGTTGCAGCAGGGCGCTTTTGTGTGGCCTGCGGGTGACCGGCCGGTGGGCTGGGTGGCTGGTGACGATATCGCGGCCGTCGTCGCCAAGGTGCTCATCGAGGGGCCCGACGTGCACGCCGGTAAGGACTACTTCCTGTCCACCGACCTCCTCAACGCAGACGCGGTCGCGGCTGCCTTGTCGCGCGTGCTTGAGCGCGAGATTCCCGCGCTGATGCTCACACCTGATGACATGCGCAACCTGGTCGAAGCCGGGCAGGTGGCGGCTCCCTCGTTTTATGACGCCGCCTATGCGGCCAGCGCGCTCAATTGGCTGCAACAGACCTACGACGGTCGCATGAACTACTCAGCCGTCACCACCACTACCGCGCGCGACCTGCTGGGCCGCGAGCCGATCCACCTGACCGACTGGGCGCTGGCCCACCGACATGAACTGCTCGACCAACTCCGCTAGCCCGCCCGAGGAAGCCGATCAACCACCGAAAGAAACATCGATGTCGACTACTTTCCAATTTCGCGACGAATCCTTCTCGTTCGAGACACTGCGCGCCGCGGGCAGCGCCCCCTACGGGGGAGCGGATCTGGGTGAGGTGCTGGCCACCGCCCGCGTGATCCACAACGGCGACGAAACCGGGTGGTTCACGGCGTGGCGCGCCACCGCCCAGCGTGTCCACGCGATCGCCGATACCGCCTTACAGGAGGGTCGCCGGGTGAGTGCCCGGGAGGCGTTCCTGCGGGCATCCAATTACTACCGAACGGCCGAGTTCTTTCGGCGCAAAGACGCCGCCAGCGACATGGAGGCGCATGCATTGGCGCGCCTGTCCCGCCAGACCTTCGCCAGCGCAACCAGTTTGATGGACCGTCCGGCCCTTCACGTCGATATCCCCTACGAGACGACGACGCTGCCCGGGTATCTGTTTCTCGTCGACGACTCCGGCGTTGCCCGCCCGACCGTGGTGTACACCAACGGATACGACTCCACCGCCGAAGAGTCATGGTTTGCGATCGCTGCGGCCGCGCTCGAGCGTGGTTACAACGTGCTGGCCTATGACGGCCCGGGGCAAGGCGCCGTGATTCGAGAACACGGTCTGGTGTTTCGTCATGACTGGGAAGCGGTGCTCACCCCGGTCCTCGACTACTGCCAGGGCAAGACCGAGATCGACTCACCCGCCATCGCACTGTTCGGCTACAGCATGGGGGCCTATCTGGTGGCGCGGGCCGCCGCGTTCGACCACCGACCGGCCGCGCTGATCCTCGACGACGGTATTTTCGACTTCCACCAGGCCTATGCGAATGCGTTGCCGGGCTGGGTGATGCGCCGGATCCTCAGTGGCCGTGACGGATTGGCCAATCGGTTGATGGGTGCGATGGCTGCGTTGCGCACCCAGGTGCGGTGGGGTTTGAACAACGGAGTCTGGACCCTGGGTGCCTCCACGTATGCCGATTTCATCCGACGCACCACCGATTACAGCCTGGTTGGACTCGCGGACCGCATTAGCGCGCCGACGCTGATCACGGATGCCGAAGAGGACCAGTTCCTCAAAGGCCAGCCGTCGGTACTTGTCGAGGCGATGACGGCGCCGACCACCCTCGCCAGATTCACCACCGCCGAAGGTGCTGGTGAACACTGCCACGTCGGGTCCCTCACCCGAGCCCATCAGGTCATCTTCGACTGGTTGGACACCACGCTATCCGCGCCACACGCCGCCGAACGAAACCGTATAACTACCCCAACCGCCCAGCCGTAGCGGCTATCGAATCCTGAACTGCAACAACATCTACGGTTGCCGATCACGACCGCTCGGATCGCGATCGGTTAAAGCAAGGAGAGACAGAATGGCGAAGTACGATGGTCAACGCGCGGCGGTGATCGGCGGATCCATTGGCGGGGTCACCGCAGCATTGCTGCTACGCGATCTTGGATTCGCCGTCGATGTCTACGAACGCGCAGCACGACGGCTGGACGGGCGCGGCGGCGGAATCATCCTGCAGCCCGAAACACTGCGCTGGTTCCGCGAGCGCGCGTCACACCGGCTGCACACCCTCAGCACCTCCAGTCAGTTCCTGCGTTACCTCGGACCGGCCAACGAAATCCTCTACCAAGAGGCCAAAGAATGGACCTTCACGTCGTGGAGCGCAATCTATGGCGCTCTGCTGTCTGACTTCGACACCGGCCGTTACCATCTCGGGCACACCGTGTCAGGGCTGCGACACGACGCGGAGACGGTACAGATCCAGTTCGACGGCGGCGCGACCGCCGAGGCGGACCTGGTTGTCTGCGCCGACGGCATCTCCTCGACCTCACGCAGGCTGCTGCTACCGCAGATCGAGCGCCGGTACGCAAACTATGTCGGCTGGCGGGGCATGGTGCTCGAAACCGAGGTCAGCACAACCGCGTTCGAGCTCCTCGGTGATGCACTCACCTACTCAACAAGCGATCGAAGCCATATGGTCATCTATCCGATACCCGGACCAAACCTTGCACTTCGCTCTGGCCAACGATGGCTGAACTACGTGTGGTACCGCAATGTCTCTGAAGGTGCCGACCTCGACGAACTACTGACCGACCGCAGCGGCGCTCGCAGTGACGTCAGTGTGCCACCCGGCCACGTCCAGGACCGATTCATCGACGAACTCAAACGAGCCGCATCACATGTGCTCGCGCCGGCAGCCGCCGAAGTCGTCCTCACCACTGCGCACCCCTACATCCAGCCGATCTTCGACATCAAGGTTCCGCGGATGACCTTCGGGCGGATCGCGCTAATCGGAGATGCAGCGTTCGTCGCGCGTCCCCACGGAGCAGCGGGAACTGCCAAGGCCGCCGAAGACGCGTGGACACTTGCATCGGCGCTCGAGGTCCACCATCCCGATATCCGCGAGGCACTGCTGAAATGGGAGATCCCGCAGCTCGAGCTCGGCAGCAGCCTCGTCGATCGGGCAGCCCAGATGGGTGACCGCAGCCAGTCGGACAAAACCTGGATCCCCGGTGACCCGAACCTGGGCTTCGGGCTCTACGGACCAACACTTCCGTCCTCGCCACAGCGCCAGCACTCCTCGTCGGCCTGACGAACCCGTCACCAACCACCCCAGGAAAGGAATACCGATGACGTCCACCACCCCACCAGATGGCACTTTTCAATCATTGACAAAGATCCCACTAGCCGGATCCCTCGTCGCCGAGAACCACGATGGCTGGTCTCCCGAGCTGAAGGAGGAGTTCGCCCGGCACAGCTACGACGGACACGTCGGATCACGGCTGCTCTTCGAAACCAATCGCGTTCGCGTGTGGGAGATCCGGCTGGCGCCCGGCGAGCGCTGGCACGCACACCGCCACGTCCTGGACTACTTCTGGATCGCCAGTACCGCCGGCCGAAGCCGACAACACACATCCGACGGCACCACACGGGACGTCACCTACAACCCCGGCGATTCGAAATACCTCACGTTCAATCGCGGCGAATACCTCCTACACGACCTGAACAATATCGGCGACACCGAACTCGTCTTCGCAACCGTTGAGCATCTCGACAGCGCCAACAATGCACTGCCGATCACCAGCGCGGAAGAGGCCTAATCACTATGGAAATCGGCCACCTCACGCCTGCAGGCCAAAGCGGATCGTTCTCGATCGGAACGCGAGAAACAGAGCGCACGCTCAACGATCTCCCCGAAGCCCACCTCAAACTGCTCGACGACGTCGTGACTGCCAGCATGTCCTGCCTGAATAGGAACGGCACCATCCATATCAGTCCCGTCTGGGTCAACCGCGACAACGAGCACATCCTCGTAAACTCGGTTCGCGGACGACAAAAAGACCGCAACCTCCGACTGCGTCGCCACGCCTCACTGCTATTCATAGACCCCGAGAGCTCCTATCACTGGATCTCCATCCAAGGTGTCGTCGACGACATCATCGACGAGGACGACCCCGTCCGCGGAAGCGTGGCAACAGACTCCATCAATCACCTCAGCCAGATGTACCTAGGCGAATCGACCTATCCCCTCCGAGACCCGGACGGCACCGAAGTCCGTTCCCTGTACCGGATTCGGCCGACTCGAGTAGTGGTACTCGGTGGCCCATCGGCGGGCGGCGTGGCTAGCCCCATTGAAGCGCGACTTCGCGGGACTGGGCCCGGGTGAACTGCCCGCCGCGCGGTTGTCTCCAGCGACTGCTTGCCGGAGCTGCCTATGACACTCACATCCAGGCGTCCCAGCTCGCGGCGCCTCAAGTATGAAGCCGGCAACAAACCCGAGACGGTTCAGTCGAAGGCCGCCGCGTGTGTGCCGGCCGGGAGCGCACTGGAAACGTCGCTGGGCGCGCGACTGTTCGACAAGACCGCGCAGGGTTGGGTGTTGACCTCGAAGGGGCAGCGACTACTGCCCTCCGCGCAACGCATCGAATCCGAATCCGATAACGCGCGCGCGGTGGTCAGCGATCGCAAACACAGCCCGCAGGGCACAGTGCGCATCGTGGCCACCCCCGGGTTCGGCAGCAGCGTCATCGCCCCGGGCCTGGCCCGATTGCGTCACACACACACTGCGATCGACATCGAGATGGTCACGACGCAGGAGCTGCCGAACTACAGCGTGGGCGGGTTCGACATCGCGGTCACCGGCCACCGACCCGAACGCCGGGGATTCAAGGTGACCCACCTGTGCGATTACGACTTCCGGCTGTATGCCAGCGCGCGGTACCTGGCCACCCACCCGCCGATCAGCGGGCCCGATGATCTGGCTGCCCACGACATGGTGTGGTTCGTCGAGTCGCTCATCGATCTACCCGAAATGCCCGGCCCGGAAGACATTGCGGCGACCGGCGCGCGCATCGTCTTCAGCACAACCAACGTGTTCGGCCACGTCGAAGCGGCGGCTGCCGGTGTCGGTTTGGCGCTGGTGCCGTGCTTCCTGGCCCACCACGACCGCCGTCTTAAACCTGTTCTGCATCGTGACATGCGGGTGCAGCGCAGCTTGTGGGTGATCGTGCCCAACCGGCTGTTGAACACCGAGCGTGTGTCTACGGTATGTGAGCATCTTCACGAGACAGCGGCCCTTGAGCACCATCGTCTGATTCCACAGGTCTAAAGCGTCGCGAGGCTAAGCCGTTTCGGAGATCGGACGGCCGACCCATGTCAGAGACGTCATGCCGAAAGAAGCACCAATAAGGGGATTCCCTCTTGTGGAGCTAAGGGGACTCGAACCCACCCGGCTTGCACCCAAATATAGGCACTGAGCTGTGCAAAGAACACCAACGATCACCGGCGAAACGACGCGAAACGACGTCGCACGACCTGCGGAAACGCTGAGCGTTGTTGACGCCGTCAACGGTTGCGAATCAGGGATCGAATGTTCCGGCGATCAAACCGCCCTGCACGACGCCCGCCACACCTGCGGCACGCTCATGCACCTGGAGCACAACGTGCCGGTGGGCGATCATCTCGGCCTGGCTCGGGCACGCCGACACCGCGTTCACTATGCGCACCTACGTGCACAACCAACCGGAGAAGCCGGCCCTCGCGGCCGAGAGCATCTCGTCGTGGACGAGGCGTACGAAGTCCGCACAGTAGGGAGTCTGACCTGCGATTTCGTTTTTCCTCGCCGGTCCGGGAATCGAAAGCGATTCTCGGACCGGTTTTTTCGGCCCATATGGGCGAGGTTCTGCCCAGTGAAATGGGTCACCATCACCCCAGATGGGGCAGTTCTCACCTCGCTCAGACGTTTCACAAGTCGGCTACTCATTCGACTTGGTGATCCCCAAATGGGCCGCCATCGCCGTGGCCAAGAAGATCTTGGAGGAGGAGTCATGACCGACCACCACGAGTACGCCGCCGAACAGCTCGAGCGGGCTGCCGACGAGGTAGACAGGGGCTGGTGTCGGCACGACTGGGAAGACGAAAACGGCAATGTCTGCGCCATGGGTGCGGTCAACCGGGTGTTCAAGAGCAACACCTACGACTACGATGTCGAGTTCGCCCGCCGTTACGTCATCAACGTGCTGCGCGACGTCATGAAGGAACAGTTGGTGCCCAACGGGTATAAGCACCGCTTCCACGGCATCATGACCATGAATGACAAAATGGCCAAGGATGGCAATGAGGTGGCCACCTGCATGCGTAAGGCTGCCGTCATGGCTCGTGAGGGCTATACGCCCACCGCTCTAAGATGGGCTAGCCCCGCACTGGATCGTGGACAGTACTACCATGGGGCCCATCGTGAATACCGTTGTGGCACACCATAATACCACCGTGGCTAGCAGATGGATTGTACAGCGGTCAGGTGATGCACCTGCATGAGGTGACGTCAGGTGGCTGATTTCCCGGGCGCCTCCCTGAGTTGGATGTTAATGGTTTGTGTGTACCACGACAGGTTGCCGCAGGCTGCCTTACTAGTGATGAATTGACCTGTGCCTTCAAGGGTGTTTGGATAACACTCATTCCCGACAACGTGGCACCTGCAGGCCTGCACGCCGCTATTCGGCACGTCCAGCCTCCCTTGATCCGAAAACTGTTCGCCTACACACGATCCGAATGGTCACCACTGGCCACCACCTTCGTCGAAGCGCTTCAACGCCTGCGCTGGCCCACGAAACCGGACAACGCGACCGTCATTCCATAGCAGCGGTGCGCCGATCGGAATGCGCAGTTACCCGAACACCGCACACGACCCCAGCGGCCGGCTAGTCGACGGCCTCGAAGAGCCATTGGCACATTGCGTCGCAAGGCGACCACCGCGCCATTTTCAGCCCGGAACGGGCGTCCGGCAAGGACAGACCGGCTAGTCGAGCGTTTCCCAGAAGCGGGTTAGGACCGCTGCGCCGCGCACCGGATCCTGGCACATCCACCAGTGTCCCAGCCCGTCTAGCACCTCTGTGCGGGCGCCCGCTCGGTCGGCCGCCCGCCGTCGCAGTTCCTCGGAGCCGACGTAGTGGTCCTCGGTGGCCAGCAGTGACAGGCCCGGCCGAGCCGCGGCGGCCTCCAGGACGCGGCCGGCCTCGGCCATTGAGGGTTGGCGCGCCGAGCGGTACAGCAGCAGGATCGCCCTACCCATCTCCGGACCCTGGGCCGCGGCGATCGAGGTCGCGACGTCCAGGGGTATGCCGAAGGCGGCCAGCCGTTCCGCCCGGCCCTGGACCGTGCCGCCCATCATGGTGTCCACCAGCTGCTCGCCGTCGCCCGGCGTCTGCCACACCTGGGCCAGGTCATGCCAGATGTAGTCGGGGTCGAATACCCCGACGACATCGCTGGCCCAGCTGCGCACCAGCTCAGGGCGATGCATCACCGTGTTCAGCACGTGGCCGCCGCCCCAGTTGTGCCCGACCACGTCGACTGGTTCGTCGAAACCCGCCAGCTCGTCCTCGAGCCAGTCCCGGTAGGCCAGGTAGGTGGCCAGGAAGTCGTCGGGCAGCGGTGCGCCGAATCCCGGCGGCGACACCCGCACCACATCGTCGCGCCCGACGGCATCCACCAGCGGGTTCCAGATCGCCTCGGTTTCCGGGTTGCCGTGCACCAGAACCACCGTCATGGTCGACATCCTGGCACGGCGCAGCGGCGTGGCATCGCTCGTTGGCGGGCCATGGGGGCGATCGCTAGGGCGGGGTGTTGAACTCGCATGTTCGCTGCTTGCGGATGATCTCGAT
>DASXMA010000425.1:0-7473 GCA_036495965.1 Mycobacterium sp. | reverse complement strand
CAGCTCGAAGCTGAACCCCGGGCCCATTGCAAGCATCACCCCGAATGCTCCGTGCACCGGCGGCTCGGCGACCGTGCGGCGCAGAACATCAAGCACTGACGCCGAGGAGATATTGCCATTCTCCCGCATAGAGTTTCGGCTGTGTGCCAGCGCCTCCGGTGCCACGCCTATCGCATTCTCGATTGAATCGAGCACTTTCGGACCACCGGGATGACATATCCATGTCGAGATATCCGTGATGGACAACCCGTGGTCGGCGAGAAAGCTGTCGACCTCGCCACGCAGGTAGTCATCTGCCATCTTGGGCACGTCACGGGACATCACCAGTTGAAATCCGCTGGAGCTGATATTCCAACCCATGACATCGACAGTCTCCGGAATCACCCGGCTGCGGGTGGCGAGGACGCGGGGCGCTCGATTCCCGCTGGCGCTCAATGTAATCCGATCGGCACCGGTAGCGACCACCGCGGCCGCGCCGTCTCCGAACAGAGATACACCGATCAGAGCGGGGATCGACATGTCATCGCGCTGCAGCGTGAGCGAGCACAGCTCGACCGACAGCAGTACGGCGACTTGCTCCGAATAGCCATGCAGGTAGTCGTAAACGCGCGCCATACCGGCAGCACCCGCCACACACCCGAGCCCAAACAAAGGGACACGCTTGATGTCGGGCCGGAATCCGATGCGCGACATCAGCCGCGCGTCGATGGTCGGCACCGCTATTCCAGTGCTGGAGACCATCACGATCGCGTCTACCTCGTATGGCTCGATGTTCGCTGCGGCGAGCGCCTTCCGTATTGCCTGCTCGCCCAAGTCAACGGCAACCTCGAGGTAGGCGTTGTTGGCTTCAGTGAAGCCCGTCAATTTCGGGTAACGCGGCAGCGGCAGCGCAAGGTTGCGATGGTCGACGCCGGCGGTTCGGGCGAAGCGCATGAACCCCGGCTCGGCGAATTCGGTGAGTTCGCGTGCCACTTCATCCTGGTTGTACCGATGCGGCGTGAACGCCACGGCCGTGCCGGCGATGTACGGGGCGCCGCGAGCATGACGAACAGCCTGGCTCGGTGTGGAATACGTTGTTGCAGTCATGCTATGCCGACGACTGTTGTCCCCCGGAAGGTTCAGCCAAACCCGGCGAAGGTGAACTAAAACACATTCCGCACGCTTTTTGAACTTGCAGGATGCCTTGCGGCCTGCGGCCGGAAAGGCTCAACGAAAATGACTGACGTGAGCGAGATTACGTGTCAATGCTCGATGCGCCGACCCGGCGTCGCCTGCGAGAACTGTTGGTATGAGCGCTGATGACGAAATCTATTGAATTAAAGCGTGTTTGACCCTTGCGCGCAGGGAAGCATCGGGCGGAACAGATGCGATCAGAAGGTTTGCGCGGCTCGAAATCGCGCTTGATCTTCGATGACCGTTACCGGAATACCGTTGAGGACACCATTGCCGGATGGCTCGTCAACGAGCGTCGGCGGGGAGAGCACGTTGGTGTTGGCGCCCGGTGAGCTGTTGGCCACCGACATGCGGGTGCCCGGCTTTCCGTGTCCCCAGCCGTGTGGCATCGACACCACCCCGGGTTTGATCGCGTCGGTGATCTCGACGGGGACTTTGATCTCGCCGGCCTCCGATTTCACCGTGACGAAGTCGTCGTCGGCGACGCCGAACCGGGCGGCGTCGTCGGGGTGGATCAGCAGTGTGCACCGGTCCTTGCCCTTCATCAGCGCGGGCACGTTGTGCAGCCAGGTGTTGTTCGACCGCAGGTGTCTTCTGCTCACCAGGACTAATGGCTCGGGGGGCCGTTCCAGCCGCGCGGCCAGCCGCGGCAGGTCATCGAGCAGGTACTGCGGGGCGAGCCGGATTTTCTTGTCGGCGGTGCCGAGGATGTCAGGCAGCTGCGGCACCATCGGGCCGAAGTCGATTCCGTTCGGATTGGCCTTGAGCATGTCCAAGGTGAGCCCGCCGGGGTTCTTGCCGTACTGGTCGCCAAAGGGCCCGGTCCGCAACGTGAGGTCCAGCATCCGTTCGGGGCCGCCGTGGTCGTAGAGCTTGCGGATCTGTCCACCGTCGACTCCCCGGGTGAAGGCCAGGTAGTCGAAAAAACCGTCGTCGATTGCCGCGACGTCGACATCCTCGGCTGGTGTGCCGGTGCACAGGCCGGTCAACCGGATCAGGATCTCCCACTCGTGCGGGCGATCGCCCGGGTCAAACACCGGAGCCGAGTAATTCGCGATGCTGTGGATCGCGAATAGCAGGATCAGGTCGTCGTGGTGTGGCTGCTCGAGCGGTGACAGCCCGGGCAGGATCACGTCGGCATGACGTGTCGTCTCGTTGAGCCAAAGGTCAATGGAGATCATCGCCTCCAGCATCGGCAGCACTTCGTCGAGCTTGTCACCCCCGGGCGTGGACAACACCGGGTTGCCCGCGACCGTGATCAGCGCCTTGAGCTGCCCGTCGCCCGGTGTGGCGATTTCCTCGGCCATGCACGACACCGGGGCCTGACCGAGAACCTCCTTGGCGCCGCGGACCCGCGTGTGCCAGCGGCCGAATTCGGGGGCACCGCCCTCCAGGCCGGGCAGCGGCTGGGTAGTGATCGACCAGGCCGCCGGCTTGGGGAACATCGCGCCGCCGGGGGTGTCGAAATGGCCGGTCAGAATGTTAATCACGTCGACCAGCCAGCTGGCCAGGCTGCCAAACTCCTGGTTACACAAGCCAATTCGGCCGTACATCACCGATTTCTCGGTGCCGGCGAGTTCGCGGGCCAGCCGCCGGATGCGGTCCGCGTCGATGCCGGTGACGGCACTCACCCGCTCCGGCGGCCACTCCGCGGCGACCCGGCGCATCGTGTCGACACCGTCGACGTGTGGTCCCGGATTCACCAGGTTCTCCTCAAAGAGGGTATGCGTGACGGCCAGCAACAGCGCTGCATCGGTGCCTGGCACGATCGGAAGCCACTCGTCGGCGCGGGCGGCCGTGAGGGTGCGCACCGGGTCGATCACGATCACCTTGCCGCGTTTGCGAATCTCGTTGATCAGACCCATCACGTTGGGTGCGGCCAGCAGCGAGCCCTGCGACGCGGCGGGGTTGGCGCCCATGATGACCATCAGGTCGGTGCGTTCGATGTCGGGCACCGGGAAGTTCCACCAGAGGCCGTACATCAGGTGCGACGACAAGTTCTTCGGCCATTGGTCGACCGTCCCAGGCGAATACGTGACCGGCATCCCGGACATGCCCATCAGCACACCCGCATACCGGGCCAGGGAGAACGAGTGCGCCAGCGGGTTGCCGGTGTAGGCGGTCACCGCGCCAATTCCGTGCTTGCGGATCACCGGCGTCAGCAACTCGGTGCAGCGCCGAAACGCCGCGTCCCAACTGACCTCCTGCCAGCGCCCCTCGACCTTGATCAGCGGGCGGCGAATGCGGTCCGGGTCGTCGTGCAAGGCGCCCAGTGACACGCCCTTCGGGCAGATGTGTCCGCGGCTCCAGACGTCGTCGCGGTTGCCGCGGATATTGGCGACCCTGCCGCCTTCGACGTGAATCTCCAAGCCGCACATGGCTTCACACAGTGGACAGGTACGCAGATGCCTGCCGTCGTTGCCGGTCGTCACCCACTCACTGTATTCCGCTACCGCCCGTAGCGGAAGCGATAAAAGTGGAGATCAGGATGCCCAGGGCCCGATGCCGCCGACCTTGTCGATCCGGATGCGGGTGAGGAATCCAGGGGGTGCGCCGTCCGGCGGGAAGTTCATGTTCGGGTCGCCCAGAACCGGGTTGAGCGCCTTGAGAAGCTCGGGCGCACCGCCCTCCACGACCCGCGCGGTTCCGGTGATCGACAGGTAGGGCCGCATCCCTTGCCCCGACCCGTCGAGCGACACGATCGTAACGGCGACCCGGGGATCGTTGCGGATGTTGCGCACCTTCTTGTGTTCGGCAAGGTGCGCGCTGACCAGTTCGTCCCCGTCTGGCGTCGACTGCAATGCGACCCAGACCACGCTCACCTGGGGGCTGCCGTCGGGATTGAGCGTGACGAGGGTGGCGTCGGCACCCTTGCCAATGAGGCCACGTGCGGCGTCGTTGAGTTTCATGCGTTGTTATACGGTTGCGCGTCGCGATTCATTCCCGCCACTCCCTGGCAAACCGCTGATGTTCAGACCTGAGACACATTTGAATCTGACCAGTCCGCTGTACAAGCGCGAGGCGCCGGTCCTAGCGTCAGGTACATATCAAGTACAAATCGCAACCAAGAAGGCGGCCTCCGTTGATTCCCGGCGCTGCAACGCCGAGCGGAGGCCGCCCGAACCAATCGTTCGTTTGGAAGGAACTGGCTCGATGAGGACCATATCGGGTCCGGCCCGTCGTGGGGACCGTTTCGAAACTATCCGCCGTGGGGCCGCGAGCTCTGCGCGCGGCCATGACCGACCAGCGGCAACCGATGGACATTGAGTTCCTGCGCTGTGAACTGCTCGATCGGGTCGATGCGCATCCATTCGATGACTGGTCCCCCGCTCTGTTGCGGGCCCTGATCGCCGTCTTCGACCTGAACGGAGTCACGCCGGCGGCCAGACACGGCTTCCGGCCTTACCTCGTCAGGTAAAGCTCCGCGATCTCGATGGGCTGAGATCCGACTACCGCAAGCTCACGAATTGCTCAATCGAATCGTTGGGTAGCTCGCCGTCCACCACCGCGGTGGTGGTTGCGTTTGTCAACGCGACGGCGCCGTTGTGGTTGTCCAGGAAGGCCGTATCTGCGGCGTCGCGGCCGGTGGCGATGCGCACCATAGACTGCCGCGGCGCCAGGCAGGTCGCATCGACAACACGCCACGCGCCGTCGACGAACGCCTCGGCCACCGCGTGAAAATCCATCGATTGACATCCCGGCGCGTAAACCGCCACCAGACGCGCCGGGACGCTGAGCGTCCGCAGCAACGCGATCACCAGATGGGCATAGTCACGACATACACCGGCACCCGTCAGCAATGTGTCGGCGGCCCCGTCGATCGGATCACTAGATCCGGGAACATAGTTCAGGCGCGTGCCGACCCACGACGACACGTTCTCGAGCAATGTCATCGAGGCGCCGTATTGCTGAAACTCGGTGGCTGCGAAGCCGAAGAATTTGTCGGCTTCGGCATATCGGCTCGGGCGCAGATAAGTGATCATGTCGATGTCGCTGGCCGGCGCGGGGTCGGTGTGGCCGACGACCGTTGTCGAGTCGGACAGGGTCAAAATCCCCTTGTCCGCCTTCATCTTGTGAATCCGCGTGTGGTGCTCTCCGATGATTTCCCGGGGCTCAATTGTTTTGCTGTTCAGCTTGATTGCCAACGACTCGCTGACATCGATGCCTGGCTGACGGGCGACCGCAATCTGGAATTCCAGGGTGGTTGACTCGATGACCTCGACTTCGATCTCTGCACCGACTTCACGCTTGACATCGCTTGTCCTGACGCTGTCGCGCGCCCCGTTGTGACGACCCCATGCAGGGATAGGATTACCGCCTTGTCGTCGTACCTAGTTGAATCCCGGTCCCTGCTGCATACCCTAAGTAATCCGGCAAGGCACCGCCGATGCGCGGCGTGTGCTGCGGTCGGGTGAGGAGTCACGACGGTGGAGATGTGGGAACTGATCGCCCGTGAACGGATCCGGGACACTCTGGCGCGCTACAACTGGTCGGGTGACGCTGGGCGGATCGACGGCCTGGCCGAGACGTTCTGCGCAGACGGTGTCCTCGAGATACGCGGTTTTCAGCCGCTGCACGGCCGATCCGAGATCATGGCGTTCCTCGGCGGTGTCACGGGCAACATCGCCATCAATGTCGACGTCAAGCCCGTCGTCCGACACAACGTCGCCAACGTGCTGTTCACCAGCCTCACGCCTGACGAAGCGCAGGTCACGTCTTACTTCACCGTGGTCACCCACATCGGGCTCGACCACTTCGGCCGCTATCGCGACACCTTGGTGCCCGACAGTGGCACGTGGCTGATCAAGCATCGCAAGGTGTCGACCGACTGGGCGGCCGCCACCTCGGCCATGGCTCGACAGCCCCCCGGCAGTTGAGTCATTGCTGGGGTCGCGGCATCCTGACCAGAAATCGCAGCCGCGATATTGCGACAGGGGCGTGCTCTCACAAGGGAATTGAATCATCTGAGGAACCTGGGCGCAGATCTCGCCCACGCAGATCGCATCATCGGGCAGTGCTCGCTGCAACTGGCGAAAACAAGGCGGCTGCCGACACGAAACCGGTTGCCTGCGAAGACAACTGCTGTGCTTCCTTGAGACCCTTGACTGGGAGGACTGGTACGCCCCCATGGCTCAAGACCGCGAAGATCCCGTTGCTGACGAGCAGCGACAGTCCGACCACCAGGGCGACGTGTCCAGCTACGACAGGATGCGTGGCCGCGCCGACGCATCGATACTGGGCGTCATCGGACGATCCCGCGGGGGTTGCTGTCCACCGGGACGCCGCAGGCGAGCATGCCCCAGATGGGCTTGAGCATCTCTCACGTTTTCGGGTGTGCGGGCGTCGACTGACGTTGACCGAGGCGCCAATTGCTCTGTAACGCAACGCGATCGAACATATTGCTCAATCCTCTACTAGCGCGCGCTTTGTCGGGCAGCTCTAGACCGCGGTCCCTTCGACGATGCTGACGGGTGACGCCGTTTCGACCACCCGGGACATGTTAAAACCGGAACGGTTCAACAGTTGTCCGTACTCGTCTGCGGTGCGCTCACGCGCCGATGCTGCGATCAGCATCTCTAGGTCCGTCCACTTGCCAGGAAACTCGCGGTCGTGGTTCGGAATGACCCATTCGACAAGCAGCACCCGCTTACCCATGCCCGCGGCGGCGCGCACGTTGCGCAGGATGTGCACGGCGTCGTCGTCGGGCCAGTCGTGAATCACATGCTTGAGCACATATGCATCGCCGTCGTCGGGTACGCGTTCGAAGAACGACCCTTCGACGATGCGCACCCGGTCGTGGGCATGATGTTCACGCAGCAGAGTCGGGGCGCCCGCCACCACCTGGGGTAGGTCGAACAAGACGCCGCAAGCATCCGGTGTTGCGGCCAGGATGGCAGCAAGAAGCCGACCGCGGCCGCCGCCCACATCCACGATCGTCGCGTAGGGGCTGAAGTCGTAGGCCGCGGTCACCGGCGCGATCGACAGTTCCGAGGCGCTTGTCATGGCGTGATTGAAGATCTCGGCGAGATCCGGCTCGTCGGCCAGATACTCGAAGATGGGCTTGCCGCGCAACTCGGGGATCACAGCGCTGCCCGTCCGCACGGCCTCCGCGAGGTGGCTCCAGTGCTCGCGGTGCTGGGCAGCACCCACCCATCGGGCCATGGCGGCCATCGACACGTCGGCGTCGGAACGCAGGGTGTCCGCGAGCGCGGTCAGCTCGTAGCGGCCGTCGCGGCGTTGACGGAAGATTCCTCGGCTGGCCAATGCCCTGAGCAGTCGGCCGAGGGAGTCGGGGTCGGC
>DASXMA010000424.1:0-4057 GCA_036495965.1 Mycobacterium sp. | reverse complement strand
GTCCGCGACATCCAGCCGCTGCTGAACACGATCATCGTGGCCGCCGGCTCAACCGACGACGGTGTGTTCGGCTACGAGGACCTGATCAACGAAACCGGTGATCCGCACGAACCCGTGGACATCCCGAACGACTCTCCGGCTCTGATCATGTACACCTCGGGCACCACCGGCCGTCCCAAAGGCGCCGTGCTGACCCACACCAACCTGACCGGCCAGACGATGACCGGGCTCTACACCAACGGCGCCGACATCAACAGCGATGTCGGTTTCGTCGGTGTCCCGTTTTTCCACATCGCCGGAATCGGCAACATGCTCACTTCGATGTTGCTCGGTATCCCCACGGTGATCTACCCGCTCGGTGCGTTCGACCCGGGCCAGCTGCTCGACGTGCTGGCGGCGGAGAAGGTCACCGGCATCTTCCTGGTGCCCGCGCAGTGGCAAGCGGTCTGCGCCGAGCAGCAAGCGCGGCCCCGTGATCTGCGGCTGCGGATGATGTCGTGGGGGGCCGCTCCTGCCCCGGATGCGTTGCTGCGTGAGATGTCGGCAACGTTCCCCGGTACCCAAATACTGGCCGCTTTCGGCCAGACCGAGATGTCGCCGGTCACCTGCATGCTGCTCGGTGACGACGCGATCCGTAAGCGTGGATCGGTCGGAAAGGTGATCCCCACCGTCGCCGCCCGCGTCGTCGACGAGAACATGAACGACGTACCCATCGGCGAAGTAGGCGAAATCGTCTATCGCGCACCAACATTGATGAGCGGCTACTGGAACAACCGGGCAGCTACCGCGGAGGCGTTCGCCGGCGGCTGGTTCCATTCCGGGGACCTCGTTCGGATGGACGACGAGGGCTACGTCTGGGTGGTGGACCGCAAGAAGGACATGATCATCTCTGGCGGCGAGAACATCTACTGCGCAGAGGTGGAAAACGTCCTCGCCGGCCATCCCGGCATCGTGGAAGTCGCCGTCATCGGCCGCGCACACGAGAAGTGGGGCGAGGTGCCGATCGCGGTCGCTGCCGTCACCGACGACCACCTTCGGCTTGATGACCTAAACGGGTTCCTCACCGAGCGGCTCGCGCGCTACAAGCACCCCAAGGCGCTCGAAGTCGTTGATGCGCTGCCTCGTAACCCTGCTGGGAAGGTGCTCAAGACTGAGCTACGGCAGCGCTACGGGGCCGCAATTGTGGCTGAAAGCCGTTCCGCTTCAAGGGATTCAACAGCCAGAGAGGAGGGCTGACGGAAACTGTAACGTTCGCCCGTAATTGACGAAGGATTAATTGTGCAGATGTCAGTTCACACGTGGTCGACCATCGGGTACATTCCTGTGGTCTCCGTTACTACTTGCGAGTAGGGAGCCGATGGTCACATACAGCGGGCACGGGCAAGGAGCAGGCGTGCGACACGATTCGCCGCGGCGCTGCGAGGCGCGCGGTGCCTGTGGGAGGGGGCGGCGGTGACGACGGCGACCAGGCCACGGCTGATCGATTACGCCCGCGACCGAGCGACGCCCCCACTGAGGCTCATCGGCGGCTTCTTCCGGATGTGCGTGCTGACCGGCAAGGAAATATTCCGTTGGCCGTTCCAGTGGCACGAGTTCATCCTGCAGTGCTGGTTCATCATGAAGGTCGCGTTTCTGCCGACCATGGCTGTCTCGGTGCCGGTGACGGTGCTTTTCATCTTCACGTTCAACATCCTGCTGCTCCAGGTCGGCGCCTCCGACATCTCGGGGGCGGGCGCGGGGGTCGCTGTGGTCACCCAGATCGGCCCGATCGTGACTGTGCTGGTGGTCGCCGGCGCGGCGGCCACGGCCATCTGCGCCGACCTGGGCGCCCGCACCATCCGTGAGGAGATCGACGCGATGGAGGTGCTCGGCATCGACCCCATCCACCGATTGGTGGTGCCCCGGGTTCTGGCCTGTGGCTTGGTCGCGATGATGCTCAACGGCCTGGTGAGCATGGTGGGACTGGTGGGCGGCTACATCTTCGGTGTCTACCTGCAGAATGTGTCCGGCGGCGCTTACCTCGCCACGCTGACCCTAGTCACCGGACTGCCCGAAGTGATCATTTCGACCGTCAAAGCGGCGACGTTCGGACTCATCGCGGGCCTGATCGGTTGCTACCGGGGCCTGACCGTGCGCGGCGGTGCCAAGGGTCTGGGCACCGCGGTCAACGAGACCGTGGTGATGGCCGTGGTCGCGCTGTACGCGATCAACGTGGTGTTGACCACCATCGGTGTGAAATTCGGAACGAGCGCAGTGTCATGACGTCGACCGAAGTAGTGCGTGCCCGCTTCCCGCGGGCAGCCGCCAACATTCGTCGCTTCGGTGGCGCCGCGACCCGATCACTTGACGAAGCCGGGAAGCTGGGTTGGTTCACAGTGACCGGTGGTCGCGACATGGCGTGGGCGGTGACCCGTTACCGCACGGAAATCTTGCGGCTGATCGCCCAGATCGGCATGGGCACCGGCGCCATGGCCGTCGTCGGCGGCACCGCGGTGATCATCTCTTTCGTGACGCTGTCCGCCGGCTCGCTGGTCGCCCTTCAGGGTTTCGCGTCGCTGAGCCAGATCGGTATCCAGGCGCTCCTCGGGTTCGTCGCCGCGCTGATCAACGTGCGTCTCGTTGCCCCCGTCGTCTCCGGCGTCGTGCTAGCGGCCACGGTCGGCGCCGGCGCCACCGCCGAACTGGGCGCCATGCGGATCAGCGAGGAGATCGACGCGCTGGAGGTAATGGGCATCAACTCGATGGCGTACCTGGTGTCCACCCGGGCGCTGGCCGGGCTGGTGGTGATCATCCCGCTCTACGCGCTGGGGCTGATCATGTCGTTCCTGTCCCCGGCGGTCGTCACCACGGTGCTGTACGGACAGGCCAGCGGCACCTATGAGCACTACTTCCGGACATTCCTGCGCCCCAATGACGTGTTCTGGTCGTTCGCGGAGGTCATCATCATGGCCGGGGTTGTGATGCTCACTCACTGCTACTACGGGTACAACGCCAGCGGCGGCCCGGTCGGTGTCGGTGAGGCCGTCGGCCGCTCCATGCGTTTCTCGCTGGTCTCGGTGAATGTCGTCGTCCTATTGGCCGAAATGGCGCTCTACGGCGTCAACCCGAACTTCGCCTTCACGGTGTAAGGCAGGACTATGCCATGACGACTCCGCCAGGAAAGGTAAACAAGCCGCCAGCCCGGCCTTACAAGTTGATCGGTGTGGGGGTTTTCTTGATCGCCGCGCTGGTGCTGTGGTTGGTGTACCTGCAGTTTCGGGGGGATTTCACGTCGAAGACGCCGTTGACGATGATGTCTTCGCGAGCGGGTCTGGTGATGGATCCCGGGGCGAAAATCACCTATAACGGGGTGCAGATCGGTCGGGTGGCAAGCATTTCCGAGGTGCAGCAGGACGGCAAGCCGGCGGCCAAGTTGGCCCTGGACATTTATCCGAGGTACATGAAGCTGATTCCGGCCAACGTGAACGCGAAAATCGTGGCCACCACGATCTTCGGCCAAAAGTATGTGTCCTTCACCTCGCCGCGAAACCCGTCGCCGCAGAGGATCACACCGCACGCCGTGATTGACGCCAGGTCGGTGACGACGGAGATCAATACCTTGTTCCAGACCATCACCTCGATCTCGGCGCAGGTGGATCCGGTCAAGCTGAACCTCACGCTGAGCGCCGCCGCACAAGCGCTGGGCGGGCTGGGCGATCGGCTCGGACAGTCGATTGTCAACGCCAACGCCATCCTCGACGATGTCAACCCGCAGATGCCGCGGGCCCGGCACGACATCCAGGCGTTGGCGGGCCTCGGCGACACCTACGCCAACGCCGCCCCGGATCTGTTTGACTTCCTCAACAATGCGGTGATCACGTCGCGCACGATCAACCGGCAGCAGAAGGACCTGGACCAAGCGCTGCTGTCGGCCGCGGGATTCGGCAACACCGGCGCGGACATCTTCCAGCGCGGTGGGCCGTATCTGGCGCGTGGAGCAGCCGATCTAGTGCCCACCGCCGAGCTGCTGGACACCTACAGCCCGGAGCTGTACTGCACAATCCGCAACTATCACGAC
>DASXMA010000423.1:0-5859 GCA_036495965.1 Mycobacterium sp. | reverse complement strand
CCGGAGTGGAGAATCAAGCACACCACCGACCCCGGGCGACGCGCCGACATCGTGGTAACCGTCGTCGGGCTGCAATACGCGGAAGGGCACGCTGAGCTCGAGATCATCATCGACTGCCCCGATACCCCGATCATCACCCCGGCCGACGCGCGGAAGCTGGGCAGAGCATTGATCGCAGCCGCCGACTCAGCCGAGGGATGAGTGCGAGGTCATCGTTGACTGTCCCGATACCCCGATCGTCACGCCGGCCGAAGCGCGGAAGCTGGGCAGAGCATTGATCGCCGCAGCGAATGCCGCTGAGCATCTCCGGGCCCGCCTGCTCTCCGTGAGGGCGGCCCGATTCGCGCGAGTGATGATTCGCTGAGGACGGTTACGACCAGCGCCATCGCAAAGATACGGCTAAGCCAGTTTTATCCCGCCCTCGGCGGCGAGGCTACCGCGGGCTCACCTCGTGCTTATTTTCTGGTCTCAACGGCACCACGACGCTCGCCTCCGGCGGATTCTTTCGTTCTTGGTATGCCGACTCGAGAGCGGCCGGAAACCCTTCTAGGACGCGGCATACGCCCACTAGTTGCTCCAGGATCTTGATTCGTTGCTGACTCGCCTCGTCCACCGCCCGCCGGGTCTGATCACGATACTGTTCAGCCCCCTGCTGTGCGTCGGCGAGGACCTGCTCACGCTCCTGTTGGGCGCTGTGCCACGCCTTATCGATTGCCGATTGGGTTTCAGCGCGCATCGCGGCCAGTTCGGCGTCTTGCTTTTTCTTGGTTTCCTCGTATTCGGTTTCTAGGGCTTTTCGCTGCGCGGCTATGTCGGCCAAAAGCTCGTCGTACTTTCGCTGAGCGGCCTCGTTCTTGGCTTCGGCCGCCGCGATCAGCGCCTCTGCCTCAACTTCAGCCTCGGCCTGCATCTCGGAAACCTCATCGACCGCACGCCGCAGCATCTTCGCCATCCGATGTTGCATCGCGCGGGGCGACGGTGAGGTGTCCGTGAGGACGGCGACCTCATCCGTGAGGACGGTGACCTCGATCCGCAGCGCGGCTGCTTCGTCGCCGGATTCCTTCAACCGGGCCCGTAGGCTCTCGACTTCGTCGAGCAGCAACTGCTGCTTCGTGATGAACTTCTCGATGTAGGCATCAACTGCAGCCGGATCGTAGCCCCTGAACATGCGAGCGAACGTCTTTGCGGGTTCGGTTATCACGGCCGATCCCCCTTCTGGAAACGCCCGGTAGACCCGGTGAAACCGGCTCCAGAGTCGATTATTTCACGGTCATGCCGTTGGCACACCAGTGTTATCGCAGGTGCGGTCCGGCTTTTATCGCGACGTCTCACTGGGGAATTGCAAAAATAGCCCCAATGCGTTCATCTAGGAGCGCATCCGCAGCGTCTATCGACGGCAGCGGCCAACCGCGCTCCCGCGCCTGACGGCGAAAAGCCACCACCAACTGCAGCTCGGCGTCGATGGTCTCGAGGTCGCGAATGACGTGCATGGACATTAAGTCGGCTGGTACCGCATTGACGTTACCCATTGGGTGTGCGCTTCTCGAGGACGTCAAGGCGGGCAAGGTCAATGGGATCGTCTATTGGCACCGGACACGTTGTATCGGCAGATCAAGGACCCCGCACACCGTGCTTCAAGCGAAGGCCGACGGCGACACCGGCAGCGGGTTCACAAACCCGCGTCTGAGTAGTTGATCGGGCCGCCCCTGCACTCCTCGGGGGCGGCGTTCACTTTGGCGGCGTGGCAGATCAGCGAGCGAACGCGGGCAGACCGGCATCAATTGTCTCGATCTAGCCCGATCGTTAACTTCCCAGTAATCACTTATCCGTGCAGCATTAACTTCGATGGTTCCGTCTCGCGGGTCGTATCCGCCCATCGAGGCCACCAGAGCGATCGCGATCAGCTAGGAGGTTGTGCAGCAATGGATTTCGCGATATTACCACCGGAAATCAACTCCGGGCGGATGTATGCCGGTCCCGGGTCGGGGCCGATGCTGGCCGCCGCGGCGGCATGGGACGGGTTGGCCATCGAGTTGCACTCGGCGGCGGCCTCTTATCGATCGGTGATCTCGGGGCTGACCGCTGGGCCCTGGCTGGGCCCCGCATCAGCGGCGATGGCGGCCGCGGCCGGCCCCTATGTGGCTTGGATGAGCACCACCGCCGCGCAGGCCGAGCAGACTGCCACCCAGGCCAAAACGGCCGCGGCCGCCTATGAGGTGGCGTTCGCGGCGACGGTGCCCCCGCCGGTGATCGCGGCCAACCGCAGCCTGCTGATGGCGCTGGTCGCGACGAACATCTTTGGACAGAACACCCCGGCGATTGCGGCCACCGAGACCCACTACGCCGAGATGTGGGCCCAAGATGCCGCCACGATGTATGGCTACGCGGGCGTATCGGCGTCGGCGGCAACCCTGACTCCGTTCACTCCACCACCGCAGAGCGTCAACCCCGGCGGGCTAGGCGGCCAAGCCGCCGCGCTCGCCCAGGCCACCGGCACCTCGGCTGTGACCAACACACAGACGGTGCTGTCGCAGCTGACCTCGGCACTGCCCGCGGCGCTACAGGGGCTCACCATATCCACTTCGAGCGCATTGGAGCCCGCGAATTTGGGTCTCGAATCGGCTGAATTGAGCACGGCGTCAGGGGCATGGGCGTCCGCATCGGAGGGCGACGCAGAGATTCTGGCCGCCGGCGGTGAAATTGCCGACGAGCAGGATCTACTTACCACCCAAATTAGCGGCGCGGAGGGTCGAATTATGAACCGGTTCGACCAGTTGGGGGCTGTAGGATCGGCGGGCTCAGCGGGTCTGGGCCGGGCGGCGTCGGTCGGGGCGTTGTCGGTGCCGCCGGGCTGGACCGCGGCGGCCCCGGCGATCAGGCTGGCCACGGTGGCGTTGCCGGCCACCAGCCTGGGCGCCGTCCCCGAAGTGTTCGCAGGTAGCTCGGGAAGCCTGTTCGGTGAGCTGGCCCTGGCGAGTATGGCCGGGCGGGCGATCGGCGGCACTGTTAGCCCCGGCCGCTGGGAGCGCATCGGGGCGACTGCTCGTGCATGCCCGGCGCCGTCGCCCAGGTCGCCGGGCGGCCCCATGACGGGAATCGCCGCCGAGATAAGCGAACGCGCTGAAGTCTTAGGCAAACTCGGCGTTCTCCGCGAGTCAGGCATTTTGACCGACGAGGAATTCAACCAGCAGAAGCAACTCCTCCTTGATTCCGCGAAGAATTAAACCGCGGTAGCGAAGCAGCAGAGATCGAACTGCTGCTGGATGAACCCCGCGAGCTGACTGCCCGCTTGATTTCGGTTGCTCGATGCGCGCCTACCGCACCGCGGCCGGCCCGGCGAGGACGCGGCAGTCGACACGTATAGGCGGCGCGTAGACCATCGCGCCGCCTTGGAGACACGCCCAGCTTGTATGGCCACCGGCCCGTGACGAATTGTTTGCACAACCGAAAAGGCCCTCGGAATTTCACCGACGAGCCTAAGGTCGCCTTATGAATGGCGCAGTGCCGTCGCAGCCCACTCGTCGCGGGTACACACCGCGCATAGCAGGTCACGTCAAGGGTTCGAGCAGGCTTGGGCTTAAGCGACCTGTCGTCGTTAAAGCCGAATCGTTCAAACAACCCGATGACTTCTCTAAGACTCTTTGGATCTGCCTGCTTGTCACGCTCGGCATGGATTGTTTAGGGGCACTCGTGCTTGCAGGCGGTGAGTTCTTGATGGGCGCGACCTTCTTTGGAACGCTGGCAGCCACTACTTTGCTCGCAATAGGTGTCGCGAATGGTTGGGCTTTCAATTCCGTTCGACGGGCGGCATCCACGTGGGCAAGAGACGCTTTCATCGCCCAAGTGGTCGTGCTTTTCCTCGCAGGATACATAATCGTGACTGACCTGCGAAGCCCGATAAGAAATTGGTATGTGATGGCAACGGCAGGATCGGTTTTTGTCGCTGCCTTCCTATGGTTTATCCTTCTTGGGCCGAGGTCCAGGTTAGAATGGACAAAGACCGCGCTAGTTGTAACGGCACTCTTTCCGCTCGCCGGACTCCTACAATTCTGGCTGCAAAACTACTATATCCCTTCAACATCAATGCCTCTCGTCGATATGTCGACTGAGCTCACGCCACAGGGCTGGTCTGAGTCGATAATCCATTTGTCCGCAAAGGTAACTATTCATAATCGCGGTACGACGCGGGTTAACATAGCGAATTCGCTGATGCGGGTGACCGCCTACCCGAAAAACCCGAAAGACCCGGAACACACGCGAGTCCATAGTAATCCATGCGCAGAGACACCGGATTGGAACGAAGGCTGGTGCCACCTAGCGCAGGGTTTAGATCCTTCGGGGGTTGAACCGGACATTGATTTCCGCGTCAATCCGACTCTACCCGGTCTTATCACTCCGACTCCACCTGCAGATAGCCAACTGCTTTACGTCGCCACTCTTCAGAGTGATTTTTTGATGCCTGGCGAGACGGATACCTTTCAAAGAGACGTGGATATAGACCCCGGAAAGGTTCTGTTGGCTCGCCTGTCAGTCGCCGCTATAGTCCTCACCGACCGAAGGATCGAAGATATTCGGTCGTGCGCAGGTAAACATGTATCGGAATACGGGGATATATCGCAATTCAGTCGGGAGGTGCAACAGGTGCAACAGTTGCAACCGGAACGCGCCCACTATTTCTGTCGGGAGTATGACATCGCGCCAGGGAACTTTATCGAGAAGTTAATAGCTAATCGTCCAGCTGTGCAGGTGAGCACCTGGCTCAATAATCCGAATCTTTTCGGCACTGAATATCCCATAATTACATATTCTTTCGGCACCGCTGGTAGGTTCGATGAACCAGATCCGGGCCGGCAGTTAGAAAGAAAGCTTGAGGAACTGAATCCGGCGTATGAGACGACAAGCGAATCCGAGTACGCGCCGACAGAGAAGCCCCCACCGAACCCAGCACGGTCACCACCCAGCGGCAACGGCTGACTGTCGATGTTCGACCCTCTATGTGGCCGCTGACGAAGAACAGCGACTGCGCTGCGCCGAGGCATTAACGAGGCACAATTTCTCATTGACCGGCTAGAGCGCCGTTATCTGAACGGCAACACGGGCACCGCCAGCCGCGCCTACCAGAGCAGCCGCGGCGTTCAAAACCCCGGAGCGGCAGCGAGGCCGACCAATGAGCCACTTATCCGCGGCGTCAAACCTTATGGTCTCCGACAAAAAGTCATATGACCTGCGGATTTAGAAGTCCCAGTCTTCGTCTTCGGTGACGACGGCCTTGCCGATCACGTACGACGAGCCGGAGCCGGAGAAGAAGTCGTGGTTCTCGTCGGCATTGGGTGACAACGCGGAAAGGATCGCCGGGTTCACGTCCGTCTCATCGCGGGGGAACAGCGCCTCATAGCCGAGGTTCATCAGCGCCTTATTAGCGTTGTAGCGCAAGAACTTCTTGACATCTTCGGTCAGCCCGACTTCGTCGTAGAGATCCTGGGTGTATTCCACCTCGTTGTCGTAGAGCTCGAAGAGCAGTTCGTAGGTGTAGTCCTTGAGTTCGGCGCGCTTGACGTCGTCGACGAGCGCCAGGCCACGCTGGAACTTGTAGCCGATGTAGTAGCCGTGTACGGCTTCGTCGCGGATGATCAGCCGGATCATGTCTGCGGTGTTGGTCAGCTTGGCCCGGCTCGACCAGTACATCGGCAGATAGAACCCGGAGTAAAAGAGGAAGCTTTCCAGCAGCGTGGAGGCCACCTTGCGCTTGAGCGGGTCGTCGCCCTTGTAGTACTGCATGACGATCTCGGCCTTGCGCTGCAGGTTGGGGTTCTCCTCCGACCAGCGGAACGCGTCGTCGATCTCAGCGGTCGAGCACAG
>DASXMA010000422.1:0-2800 GCA_036495965.1 Mycobacterium sp. | reverse complement strand
CGGGCCATGTTCAATCCGATGGTGTCCGCACCGTCCACCGCACCGCCGGCGGCCTGCAGCGCATCGGCGATCCGCGCACCAGGCGCCAGGGTGACCAATCCGGGAGTGTGCACCAGGCCGACCACGCTGACCACCACCGGCCGGTCGGGACCTGGGGGCTGGCCGGCAGCCGGGCTCGCCGACGATCTGGGGCTTGCGGCGGACGCGTTTTCGACCGGAGGGAGCTTGGCCGACATCACCGGTGCCGGCTTGTCGCGCACCAAGGTGAATATCGTGACCAGCACGGCCAGCGCGGCCACCAGCGCCAACGCGATGGCGCCGGCGCGACCCGGATCGGTACGCAACCTGGCCACCCAGCCGCCGCGCTGCGAACCGTCGGGAAGCCACCGGGGCAGCAACGAATTCTGATCGTCATCTGGCGTGTCCTGGTCTTGCTCGGAGTCCTCGGGATCGGCGTGCGAATCGGTATCCGGGTCAGCACCAAGCCGCCGATGCAGTCGCTCGGCGGGCAGTTCTGTTCGCATGCGGCGACGGTAAGTGCGCCGACCGTCCCGACGGCGCGTCCAGAGGCGTTGCGGCGCTCGCTTGTGGACTAACCCGAGGCTGTGCACAAGCACTACATGGGATGGGTCAAGATGGAATGCAGAGCGAACGACCAGGACCGGATGCCCGTTGTCTTCACCCGGGTCGCCACGTTCAGCCCCACACGACAGGAGGCTGCCATGAAGTTGGCGCTGACACCCGAGGAAGCCGCGTTCCGCGACGAGCTTCGCACCTTCTACACGACCCAGATCCCCGAGGAGCTCCGCGAGGCGATGCGCCAGGGCGCGCCGGTGACCAAGGACCAGATCGTCACCAGTCACAAGACCCTCAACGATCACGGGCTCGCGGTGCCGAATTGGCCGGTCGAATGGGGCGGCAAGGACTGGACCCCCACCCAGCACCAGATCTGGGCCGACGAGATGCAATTGGCGTGCGTCCCGGAGCCGCTGACCTTCAACACGAGGATGGTCGGCCCGGTGATCGCCGAGTTCGGGTCCCAGGAGATCAAGCAGCGCTTCCTGCCGCCGACGGCCAGCATCGACATCTGGTGGTGCCAGGGTTTCTCCGAGCCCGAGGCCGGCTCCGACCTCGCCTCGCTGCGCACCACCGCGGTGCGGGACGGCGACAGCTACGTCGTCAACGGGCAGAAGACCTGGACGACGCTGGGCCAGTACGCGGACTGGATCTTCTGCCTGGTGCGCACCGACCCGCTGGCCCCCAAGCGCCAGGCCGGTATCTCGTTCCTGCTCATCGACATGGCGACCCCCGGTATCACGGTGCGGCCGATCAAGACGATCGACGGCGGCCAGGAAGTCAACGAGGTGTTCTTCTCCGACGTTCGGGTGCCCGCCGACCAGCTTGTCGGAGAAGAGAATCAGGGCTGGACGTACGCGAAGTTCCTGCTGGGCAACGAGCGCACCGGTATCGCGAGGGTCGGCAACACCAAGGTGCGCTTAGCCGAGGTGAAAAAGCACGCGGCACAAACCGGATTGTTGGGAGATCCATTGTTCGCGGCGCGACTGGCCGAGGCCGAAAACGAGCTGCTGGCACTGGAGCTCACGCAGGCGCGGGTGGTCTCAGACTCCGCGGACGGCAAGCCCAACCCGGCGTCGTCGGTGCTCAAGATGGTGGGAAGCCAATTACAGCAGCTGGCAACCGAATTGTTCGTCGAGGTGGCCGGTCCCGACGCGCTGCCGGCCGACGGGGCAGACATAGCGTCACCGGAATGGGCGAAGGCCAGCGCGCCGCGCTATCTCAACTACCGGAAGACGTCGATCTATGGCGGCACCAGCGAAGTGCAGCGCAACATCATCGCGTCCACCATTCTGGGATTGTGAGGCAGCCATGGACTTTCAGCTGAGCGACGAGCAGGCCTTGCTCCGCGACACCACCCGCGACCTCCTGTCACGCACCTATGACCCGGAGAGCCGCAACAAAATCATCGAGACCGATCTCGGCTGGAGCCGCGATGTGTGGAGCCGGCTCGCCGACACCGGGATTCTGGGCCTCGGGTTCGAGCCAGAAGAGGCGGGCCAGATCGAGATCATGGTGGTGCTCACCGAGATTGGGCGGCGATTGGCGCCAGAGCCGGTCGTGCACGCCGCCCTGGCGCCCGGTGCGCTGATCGCCGAACGCGGGAGTGACGCGCAAACGCCACTGCTGGACGAGGTCGCAGCAGGTCAGAAGTTGCTCGCATTCGCCCACTTGGAAACCGGCCACCGGAGACCGACCGCGGCTGTCACCACTCAGGCTGCGCGACAAGGTGATTCGTCGACCGTGACCGGAACGAAGAACCCTGTCCCGGCCGGTGACTGCGCAGACACGCTGGTGGTCAGCGCCGCGTTGCCGGACGGCGGCACGGGCTTGTTCCTGGTGGACAGCGAAGCCGTGGACCGACATCCCTATCCGACGTTCGACAGTCAGCGTGGCGCTCAGATCGACCTGAACTCCGCATCCGCCGAGCCCCTTGGCGACGCGGTGGACGCCTCACCCGCCATCCGCGACGCCATCATCCGTATTCAGTCGGCATTGTGCGCCGAAGCCGTCGGCGCAATGGAGGAAGCGCTGCGCCTGACCACCGATTACCTCAAGACCCGCAAGCAGTTCGGCGTCACGCTCAGCAAATTCCAGGCGCTCACTCAGCGCGCTGCAGTCATGTACGTGTCGCTGGAGTTGGCCCGCAGCATGAGCTTCTACGCCGCGATGTCGATCGCCGACGGCAACCTCGACCCGGTAATCGCATCGCGGGCCAAGTTGC
>DASXMA010000421.1:0-3872 GCA_036495965.1 Mycobacterium sp. | reverse complement strand
AGCGGGCCAGCTGGGCATGCACACGCCGATAGCCGTAGGTCTCGTCGGAATCTCGAACGCCTTCCGCGCGTGCCTACGACGTCGTCACGGTGCTCGAGCATGGCACGCGGCGCGATGATGGCTTCCTCGACCGCCGCGCTGCGCAATCCGGTGGCGCTCAGCGCGGCGATGCCGACCGAGACCGCGTCGGCGTCGTCGTTCTTGCGGCCGTGCCCAGTGGACAGCATCCGAACCCGGGTGGCCAGCTTGGCGGGCACGTCCACCGCCTCAACCCGGTCACCTGATAGCCATGCGGTGAGCGGAGCACCGAGACCTGAGGCGCCCTCGATCGCCCACATCGCGTCGGGCCAGCGGGCGGGGGAAGCGGCGCGGCTGGCGGTAGCCCTGCCGGCTGACCGGCACCCTGATCGTGGCCAACGGTTGCAGCGCGGTGTTCACCGCGGC
Organism: Mycobacterium sp.; assembly: GCA_036495965.1. Taxonomy (GTDB): domain Bacteria; phylum Actinomycetota; class Actinomycetes; order Mycobacteriales; family Mycobacteriaceae; genus Mycobacterium. The sequence continues at coordinate 3,428 of DASXMA010000421.1, read as the reverse complement.
GGCGGTCCACGATGCCTTGTGCGGGTCGATCGCGATCACCACCCGCTCGGACGGCACCTGCGTACTCGGCATCGGTGAAGCTCCTCCCCGATCACGCCGAACATTCGGGGTAGTTCGGCGTTAGTCGGCGGGAGGGCAGACCAACTTGGGGCAGCGCAGACCTCTCTTGAGCCACTCCCGCCCGCGGCGCCGACCGGGTCGCAGGCCGTTGGTGAGTCAGCCCCGAAGGGCGACAGGTGTAACTCGAGCGAACCCGATCGACGCCTGGGAGATCATGGCTGCAGACCCGATCTCCTGCCGGTATTGAACAAGTTGGTGTAAGCGCTGATCTTGCCAACGTGGGTTGATGGCCCGCGGGAAGCAGGACACCGTGAGTGAAACGACGTTGGACAAGGCACTGGTCGCGGGGGTGGCAACCCTCGATGAGCTGGATGGGCAGTCCGCCGGGCAGTTGGTGGTGAACCGCCCCGGGTTCGGTAGGGACTCGCTACTGGGGTCAGGCGACCAGGCTAGTCAGGTCGCCTAGCTCGTACAGGGTCTCGAACTCGGTCGGTGGCCGGTAGCCACAGGCCTGGTGAAGTCGCCGGTCGTTGTACCATTCCACCCATGCGGTGGTAGCGATCTCGACTTCTTTCTTATTGTGCCACGGCCCATGCGGTTTAATCAACTCCGTCTTGTAGAGCCCGATCGTGGATTCGGCCATCGCGTTGTCGAGCGCGTCACCGACGGTGCCGATTGACGCGTCGATACCGGAGTCGATAAGATGCTGGGTGAACCGGAAAGAAGTGTACTGGCTACAGGCGTCAGAATGGTGGATCAGCCGGTCTTCGCCGGTGGTGTGGCGGTAGTCGCGGTGCTGCAGGCCTTGGTCGATGGCGTCAAGAACAAGGTCGGTTTCTTTGGACATGCTCGCGTGGCAGCCGACGATCTTCCGGGAGAACACGTCGAGAGCGAAGGCGACGTAGACCGTGCCCGCCCAGGTGGCGACGTAGGTGAAGTCGGCCACCCACAAGCGGTTCGGCGCACCCGCTGTGAACTGGCGTTTCACCAGGTCCGCGGCGCGGACACCGTCCTTGCCGGCGACGGTGGTGCGCACGGTCTTACCACGCACGGCGCCGGCCAGGCCGAGCTGACCCATCAGCCGTTCCACCCGGCCCCGCCCCACGGCGACACCGTCGCGCGACAGCTGAGCCCAGATTTTCCGGGCACCGTACACGCGATAGTTCTCTCCATACACGCGGTGAATCTCCTTTCTCAGTTCCTCGTCCCGGACTTCACGCGCCGACACCGGGCGGGCCACGGCGGCATAATAGGTGGACGGGGCGATCTTCACACCGAACTCGGTCAACACGGTGCAGATCGGCTCGACCCCGAACCGGTCCTTATAGTTGGTGATGAACGCTACAAGCGTGGCAGTCGAGGGTCGAGCTCCCTCGCGAAAAAAGCCGAGGCAGCCTTCAGGATTTCGTTAGCGCGGCGCAATTCCGTGTTCTCCCGACGCAGGCGTTTCAGCTCTTCGGTGTCCTCACTCGAGGCGCCCGCCCGCGCCCCGGCGTCCACCTCGGCCTGACGCACCCACTTGCGCAGCGTCTCACCCGACACGTTCACCTTCGCCGCCACCGAGCAGATCGCCGCCCACCGCGACGCATGCTGCCCTACCTGCTCAAACACCAACGCAACGGCACGTTCCCGCACCTCACGCGAGTACTTCATCCTCCGGGTCATGATCCACATCCTCACTCACGCAAGGAGCCTCCATCAGACCCGGGGTTCCTCTGTGTTTGTCAAGCGGCCGGATCCGAGGTCGTAGAGTCGTTGCTGGCGGGCCCGGGCTGTGACTTGTCCGAAGAGCTGGCGGTTGGGGTTGAGCCAGCCGCGCTGGATGTCAGAGTCGCCCCCAGGTGTCCTCCCGGGCCCGTCGCCTTCTGACGCTCGTCGGCGATCATGATCCGCCAGACGTGATCGGCGAGGCGCCGCTTGAGGCAGCGCATGGCCTCGTTGTGTGTCTTGCCCTCGGCGATCTTGCGGTCGTAGTAGGCGCGGCCGGTGCTGGCGCGCATGCGGACCTGGGTGAGCGCGGCGATGTGCAGGGCCAGGTTGAGCTGGCGATCTCCGCCGCGGGGTAGCCGGTGCCGAGCCCGGTCGGCGCTGGCCACCTCTACCGGGGCGACGCCGGCGTAGCTGGCGAACGCCGACGAGGTCGGGAACCGGCCGGCCCGGCCGGCCCTGCCCAGCAGTCGGGTGGCCACGACCGGGCCGATCCCATCGACATCGGTCAGCCGGCTGCCGTGCTGGGCGAGCGCCTTCGTCATCTGGGCCGACAGCGTGGCCAGCCTTGCATCGAGCTGACCGATCTCGGCGATCAGGTCGCGCCCGATCTGCTTGCGGGCCGTTTCGGCCGGCCCGACCGGACGCACCGTGGCCAGCGCGCGGGCGGCGCGGGCGGCGGTCAGGTCGGTGTCGGCGCCGCCCGGGATCAGCTCGCGCAGCAGCGCGTGCAGCTGGTTGACCAGCCGGGTCCGGTGCGCAGCCAGGTTCGCGCGCCGCTCGTCCAACAGCGCAAACACCGTCGAGGAGTCCTCGACCAGGACCGGGGTGGCGTCCCCAGCCAGCGCGGCCACGCTGGCCGCCGCGGCCGCGTCGATCACGTCGTTCTTGCGCCGGCCGCCGCGGGACAGCTCCCGCACCCGGGCCGTGGCGGTGCACGGCACATCGTCGACGCGCTCGCCGCGGGCGGCCAGCCACTGCGCCAGATGCGCTCCCAGGCCGCGGGCGTTCTCCACCGCCCACCGCCGGGCTCCGACCGCACCGAACCGGACTGCCCAGCGCAGCAGCTGCCGATAGCCGGCCAGCGTGGCCTCGATCCGCAGGCTGGCCAGCACCCGGTGGGTGCCCGGCTCGAGCGCGCTGGCGGTGTGGGTCCGCTTGTGCGGATCGATTCCGATGATGACCACGCATGACCTCCGATCCGACTACCACGGGGAGCGGGGACCGCGGGCGACATGCCGACTTCCAGCACCCGGCGGGGCACACCTCTGTTGAGTCAGGCCGCGGCCCGGGGCATCGACCGACGCGGCAAACCCCGGGAGAGCCAGCCCGAAGGCGGCAGGCGGTTCACGAGCCAAGCCGGTCGATGCCCCGGCGGAACGCTAGATCACCTACCCGCGCGTTCCGTGCATTCATACAAGTCGGCGGTTCACTTCCCGACGTGGCAAGGCGGCTGAGTTCGGATGCTGGGCTACAGGACGATGTACTCGCGGAGTTTGCCGCGCACGTGGGGACGGGTGGCCCCATTGCGGATTCCGAGGGCGGGTAGTTGTTCGGCGATCTGAAGGTCCGTCAGGGGGTGGGCGATGGGCATTGTCAGGTTGGCGGTTGGGGCGCGTGGTTGCCCTGGGGCGTGGTGGCGGAGCATGGGATCCGTGGAG
>DASXMA010000420.1:0-2209 GCA_036495965.1 Mycobacterium sp. | reverse complement strand
GCGCAGCGTCGAGCCGTGGGGCGTGGTCACCGAAAAGGGCCGCTGGTATCTCGTGGGCCACGACCGCGACCGCGATGCCACCCGCACCTTCCGGCTCTCGCGGATCGGTGCTGAGGTCATTCCGGTCGGTCCGGCCGGCGCGGTAACCGTGCCCGACGACGTCGACCTGCGCAAGATCGTGGCCGAGACTGTCGCTGAAACGCCGACGGGCGGGCAGGCGCAGGTCTGGGTCGCCGACGGGCGGGCCACCGCACTGCGCCGCGCTGGAAGGTCCACCGGTGCGCGGCAACTGGGCGGCCGCGACGGCGAGGTGATCGAATTCGACATCGGATCGAGCGACCGGCTGGCGCGTGACATCGCCGGCTACGGAGCTGACGCCGTTGTGCTCGAGCCGGAGTCGCTGCGCGACGATGTACTGGCCCGATTGCGCGCCCAGGCCGGCCTGGGAGGTTTGGGGGCATGACTTCCGCCGGCGACGATGCAGAGCGAAGCGATGAGGAGGAGCGGCGCGCATGACACCCGTATCCACCCGACTGGTCCGGCTGCTCAACATGGTGCCGTATTTCCAGGCCAACCCACGGATCACCCGCGCAAAAGCCGCCGCCGACCTGGGGGTGTCGGCCAAGCAGCTGGAAGAGGACCTCAACCAGCTGTGGATGTGCGGTCTTCCCGGCTACTACCCCGGTGATCTCATCGATTTCGAGTTCTCCGGAGACAAGATCGAGGTGACGTTCTCGGCGGGGATCGACCGACCGCTGAAGCTCACCTCGCCCGAGGCCACCGGTCTGCTGGTGGCGCTGCGGGCGCTGGCCGATATTCCTGGCGTCGTCGATCCGGAAGCCGCGCGCAGCGCGATCGCGAAGATCGAGGCCGCCGCCGGCGCCGTCGGCTACGACGCCGCCGGTTTGGCGACAGCGGTCGATGAGCAGGCCCCCGCCGAGAGCCGGGCCGCGACCGCGGTACGCACTGCGGTGCAGGACAAACATGCGCTGGCCATCGATTACTACGCCGCGTCACACGACACGCTGACCAGCCGGATCGTCGACCCCATCCGGGTGCTGCTGATCGGCGGCCACAGCTACTTGGAGGCCTGGTCGCGCGAAGGCGAAGGGGTTCGGCTGTTCCGCTTCGACCGGATCGTCGAGGCCACCGAGCTGGGCGAGCCGGCCGCTGCGCCCGAGTCGGCCCGGCATATGCCGCCGGACACGTCGCTGTTCGACGGCGATCCGTCGCTGCCGTCGGCCAAGCTGCGGGTGGCGCCCTCGGCGTCGTGGATGTTCGAGTACTACCCGATGCGGGATGTGCGCGAGTTGCCGGACGGATCGTGTGAGGCGGTCATGACCTATGCCTCTGAGGATTGGATGACGCGCCTGGTGCTGGGGTTCGGGTCGGCCGTGCAGGTGGTCGCGCCGGCGTCGCTTGCGCAGCGGGTACGGGATTCCGCGAAGGCGGCGTTGGAGTCCTATCAGGCCCTGAGCTCATAAAAGTCCAGTCGAGATGCTGCGCAGCGGCCACCGCACGGCGGCGCGGGCGCACCGGCAGTTGGCTCTGCTGCGGTAGCATCGGGTGGACGTCTGGAGGTAATCAAAGTGGGCAGTCTTAGTCCGTGGCATTGGGCGATCCTCGCTGTGGTAGTGATCCTGCTCTTCGGTGCCAAGAAGCTCCCCGATGCGGCGCGCTCGCTGGGTAAGTCGATGCGCATCTTCAAGTCTGAGCTCCGGGAAATGCAGACGGAGAACAAAGAGCAAGCGCCTTCCCTGGAAACACCCTCGGCATCCCCCGCCACCCCCGCGGCGAATCCCCAGCCCGTGCAGTCGCAGCGGGTCGACCCGCCGGCGGCAACTGAGCAGGGGCACACCGAAGCACGCCCTGCGTAGCCCGGCTGAGTCCTGGTTAGCCGTCGCGGTGCCTGAGCGCCACTGACCGAGCGTCGTGAAAGTTTTCAAGACTTCAGCGCGCACCGCTGCCTTGCTGAAGCGGCTCAACCCTCGCTACCGGCGCAGCCGTAGCAACCCCGATGCGACCATGTCGCTGGTCGATCACCTGACCGAGCTGCGCACCCGGTTGTTGATCGCCTTGGGCGCGATCCTGATCACCACGATTTTCGGGTTCGTCTGGTACTCACATTCGATCCTCGGGCTGGAGAGCCTCGGCGAGTGGTTGCGCCATCCCTACTGTTCGCTGCCGCAGTCGGCGCGCGCGGAGATCA
>DASXMA010000419.1:0-10885 GCA_036495965.1 Mycobacterium sp. | reverse complement strand
CGCTGTGCGGCGACCATGGTCGCCGTCGCCCCGACGCTCGTCGCGAGATCCCAGCGATCACGATCGGTGCGCGCCATGGTGTTCCCTTATCCCGAAATACCAACAAATATAGACAGTCTAGTTAGTACCACAGGACCGATTCCCGGACCGCTCGGGACTACCCTCCGAACTGTGACCGACTTTGCCCAGCGAACGATTGACCTGGCCCGCCAGAACGTCGTCGAGGGCGGGCGTCCCTTCGCGACGGTGATCGTCAAAGACGGCCAGGTTCTCGCCGAGAGCGCCAACAAGGTGGCCCAGACGAACGATCCGACCGCCCACGCGGAAATCCTGGCCATCCGGAAGGCGTGCATGAAGCTGGGCACCGAGCACCTAGTCGACGCCAGCATCTACGTGATGGCCCATCCGTGCCCGATGTGCCTGGGCTCGCTGTACTACTGCTCCCCTAAGGAAGTCATCTTCTTGATCACACGCGAGTCGTACGAGCAGTACTACCTCGATGACCGCAAATACTTCGAGGTCTCGTCGTTCTACGACGAATTCGCCAAAAGCTGGGACCAGCGGCGCTTGCCGATGCGCTACGAACCCCGAGACGACGCGGTGGGTGTCTACCGGTTGTGGAACGAGCGCAACGGCGGCCAGCCCAAATCCACTGTCGTCCCGCCAAGCTGAACCGACGCGACCTTGACAGCGCTGCCGATCCTTCCGCTATTGTCTGCGTATGCATGCAGGTAACAGCGAAAGTCGGTTGCCAGACGACCAGGCCAGTCTGGTGGTCGAGGTTTTCCGGATGCTGGCCGACGCCACCCGCGTGCAGGTGCTCTGGTCGCTGAGGCATCGCGAGATGTCGGTCAACGAGCTTGCCGAGCACGTGGGCAAGCCGGCGCCGTCGGTTTCCCAGCACCTCGCAAAGCTGCGGATGGCACGTCTGGTGCGCACCCGCCGGGACGGAACCACCATCTTCTACAGCCTGGAGAACGACCACATCCGCCAGCTCGTCATCGATGCTGTCTTCAACGCCGAGCACGCCGGTCCCGGGGTTCCACGTCATCACCGCGGCGACAGTGGGCTCAAGGCAGTCGCGGAATCACCGTCACCACTGAGCGCTCGAGCACCGCGGAGTCGGGTGAAAGACCAGTAACCACAACATATTCCCCACGAGGAGACGACAATCATGATCGAGCAGCACACCCATGACGCACCGCATGCGCACGAACACCAGCATGGCGAAGTGGCCCACACACATGTGCACACCACACATGAGCACGACCATGTGACACACGAGCACTCACATGCACACGAAGACGGAACTGAGCACACCCACCAGCACGTGCACCAGTCAGGCCTCGAAGACGTTCACGGCCACGCGCACGAGTAAATGCTGGCGTACCGGCTGCGCCCAGCGGGTTCAGGAGATCTTCGGGCAGTAGTGCTTCGGGTCGTCGCGCTCGTCCAGAGGCGGCAGGTTGCGCGCGGGCGTCTGCACCAACGGCGTGTCGGACCGGATCCTCCCCGCGGCGCGGTCCCAGCCGGCGCGAGCCCGCGGGTGCTTTCGGAAGCGGCTTGGGACGAAGGCGAAGACGAGACGAACCAGGTCACCGAAGCGGCGGTGCAGCCATTCGTCACGGCGTGACCACCGGTAGCCCATCAGCGCACGCACTGGCGGATCGTAGAGGCCGACGGTGAGCCAGACGAAAAACGGTGCCAGCAGTTTGCGTTGCGCGGCCCACAACCAACTTGGAACCCGTTGGGCGAACGTCGGTTTGGGCAGCTCAGTCAGATCGAGCACGGCGCGTGCCGCCTCGTTATTCTCCAACACGTTGCGGCACATGTGGTCCCAGTAAATCTGGAATTCCTCCCAGGACGCCGGCACCGGCCGCATGCTCATGCCGTACATCCGATACCAGTCGACGTGTTCGTCGAACAGCTGGCGCTTTTGCGCCTCAGTCAAGCCGCCGCAAAACCGTTCGGCCACATGAATGGTGCCGACAAAGAAGGTGGCGTGCGCCCAGTAGAAGACGTCGGGGTTCAATGCGTGGTAGCGGCGACCCTGATCGTCAACACCCTTGATGTTGATGTGGTAGTCGCGTACCTCGCCGCCGGTGACCGGGGCGCGTTCGCCGTCGAAAACGACGCCACCGATCGGGTACAACGACCGCAGCAGTCGGGGCCAGCGTTCCCGGAAGAACGTCGAGTGATCGACGACTGCCGCGCCCAGTTGCGGGTGCATATTCTGCATCGAACCCGCCCACGGACCCTGCAGCATGCCGCGCCAATCCCCGAAGTACCGCCAGGTCAGGGATTCAGGGCCGAGCGGGATCGGCGGCGCGTCATAGCCCAGCGGCGACACCGGACAGCCGCCGGCCACCCCGTCGGCGCCGTTGGGCGACCCATCTGGAGTTGCCTCGCCGCCGGATGTGGTCGAGTCGCTCATGCTTGCGACGCTGGTCAGCGGGCAGGCTGCGGACGTATGTTGAGTCACTGTTGGATTCCCTGGTAAATGTACGAAATTCTGACTACATGCGTTGTCAGTTTCAGCTTAGGAGCGATGTGCAGTCCGGTCAACGACGGGGCCGTTGGACCAGCGTCCCCCTGGAGAGTCGCCTGGCCCTCCGCCGCGACAACCTCATCAACGCCGGTGTTCAGTTGCTGGGCAGTGACCGGGGACCCGCGCTGACCGTCCGTGCGGTGTGCCGCAAGGCCGCGCTGACCGAACGCTATTTCTACGAGAGCTTTTCTGACCGTGACGAATTCGTGCGCGCGGTCTATGACGACGTCTGCACCCGGGCAATGAACACCCTGACTTCGGCGAAGACCCCTCGAGAAGCCGTCGAACAATTCGTCGAGCTGATGGTCGACGACCCGGTGCGCGGGCGGGTGTTGCTACTGGCACCGGCGGTGGAGCCGATACTGACCCGGTCGGGCGCGGAGTGGATGCCCAACTTCATCGATCTGCTGCAGCGCAAGCTGTCCCGGATCGGCGATCCTGTGCTGCAGAAAATGATCGCCACCAGCCTGGTCGGCGGCCTGTCGAGTCTGTTCACCGCGTATCTGAACGGACAGCTCGGGGCCACCCGCAAAGAATTCATCGACTACTGCGTCAACATGCTGTTCAACACCGCGGCCCCGTATGTCCCCTCGCCTGAGCTGGGGAAATCCGAGTAATGGGTTTCATCCGAGCCGGACTGGCAAGTCGCAGGACTGGGGTCCCCGGCAGGGAGTGCGACGCGCGTGTGAGGGAACTTGATGCTACTGAGGTACACAGATATATTGGTGCAACCATCAGACACAGATAACTGGAGGCCCTATGTCAGCCGAGCTGACAAACCTACAGCTGCTGCACGAACTTGAACCATTCGTGGAGACGTACCTGAACCGGCACCAGCGCATGCACAAGAACTGGAACCCGCACGACTACATTCCGTGGTCGGACGGCAAGAACTTCTACGCTCTTGGCGGCCAGGATTGGGACCCCGAGCAGAGCCAGCTGTCCGACCTCGCCCAGGTGGCGATGGTGCAGAACCTGATGACCGAAGACAATCTGCCGTCGTATCACCGCGAGATCGCAATGAACTTCGGCTTGGACGGTCCCTGGGGCCAGTGGGTCAACCGCTGGACCGCCGAGGAGAACCGGCACGGGATCGCGCTGCGCGATTATCTGGTGGTGACCCGCGCGGTCGACCCATACGAGCTGGATAAGCTGCGCATGGAGGTGGTGAACCGGGGCTTCAGCCCGGGCCAGAACCAGCAGATTCGAGAAGATCTGTTTGCCGAGAGCCTGTTCGACTCGGTCATCTACGTCACGTTCCAGGAGTTGGCCACACGGATTTCGCATCGCAACACCGGGAAAGCCTGCAACGAGACGATCGCCGATCAGTTGCTGGCCAAGATCTCGGCCGACGAAAACCTGCACATGATCTTCTACCGCGATGTCAGCGACGCCGGTTTCGACGCCTCGCCCAACCAGGCGATGAGGTCGCTGCACAAGGTGCTGCGCAACTTCCAAATGCCGGGCTACCAGGTGCCAGAGTTCCGGCGCAAGGCGGTGATGATCGCCGTCGGTGGTGTGTATGACCCTCGCATCCACCTCGACGAGGTCGTCATGCCGGTGCTGAAGAAATGGCGCATCTTCGAGCGGGAGGACTTCACGGGTGACGCCGCCGCGATGCGTGACGACCTGGCCGTGCTGATCAAAGAGCTTGAGACAACCTGCGACAAGTTCGAGGTGTCCAAGCGGCGCCAACTCGAGCGGGAAGCCCGTACGGGCAAGAGGGTCGCCGCATGCGAGCTGCATAAAACCGAAGGCACGCTGACGATGAGCCGGCGGTAGCCCGGCGTTGCGTATCGGTCCGATCACGCTCGCCAGCCCGGTTGTGCTGGCCCCAATGGCCGGCGTGACCAACGTTGCTTTCCGGATGCTGTGTCGTGAACTGGAACAGTCCAAGGTCGGCACCGTCAGCGGGCTCTATGTCTGCGAGATGGTGACCGCCCGCGCGCTCGTCGAGCGGCACCCGGTCACGATGCACATGACGACGTTCTCTCCGGATGAGTCGCCGCGCTCGTTGCAGCTCTACACCGTCGACCCCGCGACCACCTTCGCGGCCGCCAGGATGGTCGCCGACGAAGGTCTGGCCGATCACATCGACATGAACTTCGGCTGCCCCGTGCCCAAGGTGACCAAACGCGGCGGCGGCGCGGCGCTGCCCTACAAGCGGCGGCTATTCGGCCAGATCGTCGCCGCGGCCGTACGCGCCACCGAGGGCACCCCGATACCGATAACAGTCAAGTTCCGCATCGGGATCGACGACGACCATCACACCCACCTCGACGCCGGGCGCATCGCCGAAGCCGAGGGTGCCGCCGCGGTCGCGCTGCACGCGCGGACGGCTGCTCAGCGCTACTCCGGCAGCGCCGATTGGGAACAGATCGCACTGCTCAAGCAGCACGTCCGGACGATTCCAGTGCTCGGCAACGGCGACATCTACGATGCCAGCGACGCGTTGACGATGATGGCCGCCACCGGATGTGACGGCGTTGTCATCGGCCGCGGCTGCCTGGGCCGGCCCTGGCTGTTCGCCGAGCTGTCGGCCGCGTTCACCGGCAGCCCACCGCCCACCCCGCCCAACCTTGCTGAGGTCGCCGACATCGTCCGCCGGCACGGCCAGTTGCTGACCGCCCATTTCGGCGAAGACAAGGGCATGCGCGATATCCGCAAACACATCGCCTGGTATCTGCATGGATTTCCGGCCGGCTCGGAGTTGCGGCGAGCACTGGCAGTGGTCAGGACGCTCGACGAACTTGACTCCCTGCTGGACCGGTTGGACGGCACAGTTCCGTTTCCCGACGCAGCGGCTGGACCCCGGGGTCGGCAGGGCTCGCCCGCCCGCGTGGCCTTGCCCGATGGTTGGCTGACCGACCCGTACGACTGCACCGTGCCGGCCGAGGCGGACGTCATGCACTCCGGCGGCTGAGCCGACGCACTCTCGAAATCGCGTCCCGTGGGATAACTCAGTACGATGTGGACCTTGCTGCATTTGCGTTCTGCGGCGGACCGATTCACCCCGCTGTACGAGCGTTAATTGTGCGGCGGCACCGCACGACCCGGCGCTGACACCGCCAGCCTGCGTTGGCACACGCACACGCACACGGACACCACTGACGTCCGCATCAGAGATTCGGAGGCCGGTAGGACATGAGTGACGGCGACTATGACGCCGCTCTTGGCTATCGGCGTACGGCCGGCAGCGACAGGAACGGGGTCAGCCCGAGCTTGCAGCCGGTGCGTCGTTCCGCACCGTGGGAGCGGTTCTGCGAGCCGGAGCGCAATGACGCCATCCACCGATGGCAGGTTGAGCCGTCCGTCATCGAGGCCGCAGAGCGCGTCGTGCCCCCCGTCGAGGCCCAAGCAGGTGACAACGAGGCGGTCGGATGTCACGCCGACGGTGGGGTCAGCGTTGCCGACCTAATCGCCAAAATCGGCGCCCCGGCCGCTGACCGACCCAGCCGCCACCACAAAGCCCCGGACACCGCGGTCGAGCCGGACATACCCATCGCCCTGCACGACACCCAGATCATCGACACTCCTGCATACTTGCTTGACCTCGTCTCGGAGCTTCCCGACCTCGACGACGCCGGCGACCCGAAGGTCGATGAGTCCGAATCCGACGAGGCGCCGAAACGCAAATTGCGCCGGAGGCCACTTTTGCTCGTCGGGCGCTCGCTGACGGCAGTGTTTGCCGTGCTTTCGCTTGTGCTAACCGGCGGGGCATGGCAGTGGAGCACCTCGAAGAACAGCCGCCTCAACATCATCAGCGCGCTCGACCCGAACTCGAGCGATATCCGCGACCCCGGTGGACAGTACGGCGACGAAGACTTCTTGATCGTCGGGGTTGACTCGCGCGCCGGGGACAACGCCAATATGGGCGCCGGCGACACCGACGATGCCGACGGCGCGCGGTCGGACACGGTGATGCTGGTCAACATCCCGGCGAACCGCAAACGCGTGGTCGCGGTGTCATTCCCCCGCGACCTGGCGATCACCCCGATGCAATGCGAGGCCTGGAATCCGAGCACCGGTAAGTACGGACCCCTCTACGACCCGAAGACCAAGACCTGGGGTTCCAGGATGGTCTACACCGAGACCAAACTGAACTCAGCATTCGCCTTCGGCGGCCCGAAATGTCTGGTCAAGGAAATCCAGAAGCTGTCCGGCTTGAACATCAACCGTTTCATCGCCGTCGACTTCTCCGGGTTCGCGAAAATGGTCGATGCCCTCGGCGGTGTCGAGGTGTGCTCCCGAACGCCGCTGCATGACTACGAACTGGGCACGGTCTTGGAACATGGCGGGCGCCAAGTCCTCGACGGCCCAACAGCATTGAATTATGTGCGAGCCCGCCAGGTCACCACCGAAACCAACGGTGACTACGGCCGGATCAAACGCCAGCAACTGTTCTTGTCATCACTGCTACGTTCGTTGATCTCCGAGGAAACGTTGCTCGACCTCCACAAACTCAACAGCGTCGTCAACATGCTCATCGCCGACACCTACGTCGACAACGTCAAGACCAAAGACCTGGTCCAGCTTGGTCAGTCATTGCAGGGCATGGCCGCCGGGCACATGACGTTTGTCACTGTGCCAACCGGCGTGACCGACCAGAATGGCGATGAGCCGCCGCGCATGGCCGATACGCGAGCGCTTTTCGATGCGATCATCAACGACGATCCGCTGCCGGAGGAAAACGACCAGAACGCACAGAATTTGGGGACCTCCCCAACCTCGGGTCCGACAACCGCGCCCACAACCAAGAAGACACCACCACCCAGCGCGGCTCCGGAGGCGCAACTTGAGCAGGTCACGACGACCTCGCCGCAAGACGTCACGGTGCGGGTATCCAACGCGACCGCGCAAACCGGTCTTGCCGCGACCGCGACCAGCCAGCTCAAGCGAGACGGCTTCAATGTGATGACGCCGGATGATTACCCGAGTTCGGTGAACGCCACGACGGTGCTGTTCTCGGCTGGCAACGAGCAAGCCGCGGCCACGGTGGCGTCGTCGTTCGCGATTGCGAGGGTCCAGCGGGTTTCTGGGTACGGGCAGGTCGTTCAGGTGGTACTCGGCCCGGACTTCAACTCGGTGAGCACTCCGTCACCCAATGGCTCGTCGATCAGCATGCAAATAGAACGCGGCTCCGGCAACGCACCAACCAAGCTGCCGGAGGACCTGACCGTAACCAACGCCGCCGACACCACCTGCGAGTAACCATTTTTGGCGTCACTTCGTCGCCCGTTTCCGGCGTTGAGAACGTAGGCTGGGCGGCATGCGGACCGCCTATCATGAGCAGCTCTCGGAATTGTCAGAGCGGCTCGGCGAAATGTGTGGGCTGGCCGGAATCGCGATGGAGCGGGCAACCCAAGCCCTGCTGCAGGCTGACCTGGTCCTGGCCGAACAGGTAATTTCCGACCACGAAAAGATCGCCAGGCTGAGCGGGCACGCCGAGGAGAGCGCCTTCGTACTGCTGGCGTTGCAGGCGCCGGTCGCCGGTGATCTCAGGTCTATCGTCAGCGCTATCCAGATGGTGGCCGACATCGACCGGATGGGTGCGCTGGCCTTGCACGTCGCCAAGATCACCCGTCGGCGCCATCCCCAGCACGCCCTGCCCGAAGAAGTCAATGGCTATTTTGCCGAGATGGGCAGAGTGGCAGTCGAATTGGGTAATAGTGCGCAAGAGGTGGTGTTGTCCCGCGACCCGGAGAAGGCCGCCCGGATCCGCGAAGAAGACGACGCCATGGACGACCTGCACCGGCACTTGTTCTCGGTGCTGATGGACCGTGAATGGAAGTACGGCGTAGCAGCCGCCGTCGACGTGACGTTGCTGGGCCGATTTTACGAGCGTTTCGCTGACCACGCTGTCGAAGTGGCCAGGCGCGTCATCTTCCAGGCGACCGGCAGATTCCCCGAGGACGAGGCGCCTCCCTCGCATTAGCCAAAGCGGCCGGAGATGTAGTCCTCGGTGGCCTTCTGAGTCGGGTTGGAAAAGATTTTCTCGGTGTCGTCGATCTCGATCAGCAGGCCGGGCTTTCCTACGGCTTCCAGGTTGAAAAACGCCGTCTGATCACTCACCCGGGCAGCCTGCTGCATATTGTGAGTGACGATCACGATCGTGTATTCCTGTTTCAACTCACTGATCAGGTCTTCGATGGCCATTGTCGAGATCGGGTCCAGCGAGGAGCACGGCTCGTCCATCAGCAACACATCGGGTTGGACGGCGATCGCTCGCGCGATGCATAAACGCTGCTGCTGCCCTCCAGACAATCCGCCGCCCGGCTTGTCCATCCGATCCTTTACTTCATCCCACAGGTTCGCGCCGCGCAGTGAGTATTCGGCAGTGTCATCGAGCAGCTTGCGATTACGCACACCTTGTAGCTTCAGGCCGGCCACCACGTTGTCCCGAATCGACATGGCGGGGAATGGGTTTGGCCGCTGGAACACCATCCCGATTGCGCGGCGCACCCCCACCGGGTCGATATTGGAGGCATAGATGTTTTCGTCGTCGAGCAGCACGCTGCCCTCGACTCGGGCGCCGGGGATCACCTCATGCATCCGGTTGAGCGTGCGCAGCACAGTCGTCTTGCCGCACCCGGACGGACCGATGAAGGCCGTCACGCTCCGGGGCAGAATCGACAACGACACATCCGAGACCGCGTGAAACGTCCCGTAGTAGATGTTGACGTCTTTCATGTCCAATCGCTTGGCCACTAACTACTCCTGCCTACGACTTCTTGGGGGCGAAGATTTTCGCGACCGCTCTGGCGCCGATATTGATAACCGCGATCATCAGAATGAGGGTTAGGGCGGCACCCCACAACCGATCCGTTGGGACCGGGTTGACTCCGGCGCCGGCCGATGTCTGGTTGTATATCATGCCGGGCAGCGACCCCATGAACCCGCTGAAGATGTCGAAGTTCATGGCCTGCGCATAGCCGACCAGGATCAGCAGCGGGGCCGTTTCACCCATCACCCTGGCCACCGCCAGCATGATCCCGGTGACAATGCCCGACATCCCGGTCGGAATCACCACCCGGGCAATGGTTTTCCACTTCGGAATGCCCAGCGCATAACTGGCCTCGCGGAGATCAACCGGAACGATGCGCAGCATCTCCTCGGTTGCCCGCACAATCACCGGGAGCATCAACAGAACCAGTGCCAACGACACAGCGAACTCCGAACGCGGAAAACCCAGCGTCGCCACCCACAGCGCGTAGATGAACAATGCGGCCACGATCGAGGGCACACCGGCCAGGATGTCCACCATGAACGAGGCCAGCCTGCCCAGTGGCGTGCCGCCACCGTATTCGACCAGGTAGATCGCGACCATCACGCCGACCGGGATGGAGATCACGGCGCATACCAACCCCTGCAGAACGGTGCCGACGATCGCGTGGTAGGCGCCGCCGCCGGCCACAAATGCCGTCATGCCCGCCTGTGAATGCGTCCACCACACGGTCGACGTGATCGCCTTGAACCCCTTGACGATTACCGAGGACAGCACCCAGAACAATGGCATCAGCGCAATCACCACCGACACCGACACCAGCACGGTCGCAACATTGTTCGCGACGCGACGGCGCCGGCCGAGCGCCGAGATCGTCCTCGCCTTGAGTGGGCGGTCCAAGATCGAGGTCATCGGCGCAATCTTCTGGTTCTGGTCCCGGTGACCGTACTGCGCGCCAGGGCGTCGACCACAAAGGTGAGCAGAAAAAGCACCAGTCCCGCAGCGATATAAGCGCCGGCCTTGTAGTGGTCGTTGAATTCCGACGCGGTAGCCGCGATCTTGGTCGCGAAGGTCGAACCGCCATCGAATAACGACCAACCGAACGCTGTTTGGGTGCCGCGCAAGATGATCAGGAGCGCGACCGTCTCACCCAGGGCACGCCCCAGACCCAACATTGCGCCGCTGATGTATCCGGATCGCCCGAACGGCAGCACCGTGGTCTTGACCACTTCCCAGCGGGTGGCGCCGAGCGCCAGCGCAGCCTCGATCTGATCGTGCGGGGTCTGGGCGAATACTTCGCGGGTGACCGCGGTGATGATCGGCAGGATCATCACCGCCAACACGATCCCGCCGGTGAAGATGGTGCCGCCGCCGGCCACCGACGCGTTTCCGATGGCGAACAGGAAGCACCAGCCCAGGGTGTGGTTGAGCCAGGTCGTGATGGGTCGCAGCTGGGCTGCCAGTACGTGTACGCCCCAGACGCCGTAGATGATCGACGGGACCGCGGCCAGCAGATCGACCGTGTAGGCCAGTAGTCCGCCAACCCGCCGCGGCGCGTATTGCGTGAGGAAGATCGCGACACCCAGGGCCACCGGCATAGCCAGGATCAACGC
>DASXMA010000418.1:0-3923 GCA_036495965.1 Mycobacterium sp. | reverse complement strand
TCCGCACCTGACCGCCGACCTGGTCTACGGGCTGGGCACGCTGATCACCGGGCTGCCCGGGGTGCTGTCGCGCCGCATCGACCCGCGCAACAGCACCGTGTTGGTGTGGGGCGCGGTCAATGCGGGTGTGGCCCCCAACGCCATTCCGCAAACCGGCGTACTGGCCGGCACCGTTCGCACCGCGAGCCGGCATACCTGGGTCGACCTCGAGGAGCTCATACGCCAGGCCGTTACGGGCCTGTTGTCGCCGCTGGCGATCGAACACACACTGCAATACCGACGCGGGGTGCCGCCGGTGGTCAACGAGGACGTCTCGACACGCATCCTGATGCACGCGATCGAAGCCGTCGGCCCCGATGTGCTGGCCGACACCCGGCAATCCGGCGGCGGTGAGGATTTCTCCTGGTATTTGGAGGAGGTTCCCGGTGGGATGGCGCGATTGGGTGTGTGGTCGGGCGAGGGACCACAGTTGGACCTGCACCAGCCGACGTTCGATCTCGACGAACGGGCCCTGGCGATCGGGCTGCGCGTGATGGTCAACATCATCGAGCAGTCGGCCGTAGTCGAGTTGGGCTAGGCCTTTCTCAGGCAGAAGTCCCCGGGCCGATGTTGCGGGCCGGCCGGGTCCGCAGGTCGTGTACGTAATCGCTTGGCGCGCCTGCGATTTCGGCGGCATCGGCCATCACGCCCAGGTAGCGCGCCGACGGCAGGCCGCCCTCCCAGGCGTCCAGCACGTACAGCCACGCCAGCACGGGATCGGTCGTGGTGTCTGAGGACAGGCGCTCCACCCGGCAGCGGATTTTCTTGTGCACGCCCAACTCGGAGCCCTCCCAGCGGTCGAGGTTCTTCTCGTCCGCCGGAGTCATGTCGTAGAGGACGACGAACACCTTCGAAAGGGGATCCTCGACGAGGGTCGCCAGGGCGCCTTCCCAACCGATGTCCTCGCCGCCGAACGTCAACCGCCAGCCCGGCAGCCAGCCGGTTCCGGCCATCGGCGAGTGGGGTGCACGCTGCTGCATCTGCTCGGGATGCATGTTCGACCCGTAGGCGGCATAGAGCGGCACGGGAAAAGCTTAAACGGCACACGCGCGGGCGGTATTCATCCGAGCGTTTCGTGGAGTTTGATTGTCCCCTCGTTGCTGCGCGGCTGGGGGTACCCCAGCTTCGTCGCACGCCCCGCTGCAGCGCGCTCGAAACTTTAGGGGTCGTCCGGATAGGTTAAGGGCTGTGGTGACCCGCATCGTGATCATCGGCGGCGGCCCAGCCGGTTATGAAGCCGCACTGGTGGCCGCCACCTCGCACCCGGACACAACCCACATCACCGTGATCGACTCCGAAGGCATCGGCGGAGCGGCCGTTCTGGACGACTGCGTGCCGTCCAAGACGTTCATCGCGTCCACTGGGCTGCGCACGGAGCTGCGCCGAGCACCGCTGTTGGGCTTCGACATCCACATCGACGACGCCAAGATCTCGTTGTCGCAAATTCATGCCCGGGTCAAGTCGCTGGCCGCGGCGCAATCGGCCGACATCACCGCTTCGCTGCAAAGCATGGGTGTCCATGTGGTCGCCGGCCGCGGCGAGCTGTGCGACTCCACACCCGGTTTGGCCCGTCACCGAATCAAGGTGACCGCTTCCGACGGCACCACCAGTGAGCACGACGCCGACGTTGTGCTCATCGCCACCGGCGCAAGACCGCGGATCTTGCCCTCGGCCCAGCCGGACGGCGAACGCATTCTGACCTGGCGGCAGCTCTACGACTTGGAGGCATTGCCCGACCACCTCATCGTGGTGGGCTCAGGGGTGACCGGCGCCGAGTTCGTCAACGCCTACACCGAACTCGGGGTTCCGGTGACGGTAGCGGCCAGCCGGGACCGCGTGCTGCCGTACGAGGACGCCGACGCCGCGCTGGTTCTAGAAGAGTCCTTTGCCGAACGCGGCGTCCAACTGTTCAAAAACGCCCGGGCAGAGTCGGTTACCCGTACCGATGCCGGGGTCCTGGTGAGGATGACTGACGGCCGCACCGTCGAGGGCAGCCACGCCCTGATGACCATTGGGTCGGTGCCCAACACCAGCGGCGTGGGATTGGAGCGGGTTGGCATCGAGCTGGGGCGCGGCGACTACCTGAGAGTGGACCGGGTTTCGCGGACGTCGGTACCCGGTATCTATGCCGCCGGCGATTGCACGGGTTTGCTGCTGCTGGCATCGGTGGCCGCCATGCAGGGCCGCATCGCGATGTATCACGCGCTGGGCGAGGGTGTCAGCCCGATCCGGCTGCGCACCGTCGCTGCGACGGTGTTCACCAGGCCGGAGATCGCCGCGGTCGGCGTGCCGCAATCGATGATCGACGACGGTTCGGTGCCCGCCAGGACCATCATGCTGCCGTTGCGGACCAACGCGAGAGCGAAGATGTCGGAGCTGCGGCAAGGTTTCGTCAAGGTCTTCTGCCGGCGGTCCACCGGCGTGGTGATCGGCGGTGTGGTGGTGGCGCCGATCGCATCCGAGCTGATCCTGCCGATCGCCGTGGCCGTGCAAAACCGCATCACCGTCAACGAGTTGGCGCAGACGCTCGCTGTTTACCCGTCGTTGTCCGGGTCGATCACCGAGGCCGCCCGGCGGTTGATGGCGCACGACGATCTGGACTGATGGGCAACTCGGGGACGGCGGAAGAACTAGCCTTGGTTGAGCACCGCCCTACCGACGAGTAACTGAGGAGTTTCCCAATGAGGAGTCCTTTGTCGTGAGCAACCCGATTCAAGCACCAGAGAGCGCACAGACCTGGCCGGCTTCCTCGCTGGGACCTCGGCAACGTGCGTTGGCCTGGGAACGACTCGGTGCCGAGCAGTTCGACGTGGTGGTCATCGGTGGTGGCGTGGTGGGCTCCGGGTGCGCGCTGGATGCCGCCACCCGCGGGCTCAAGGTGGCCCTGGTCGAGGCACGCGACTTCGCCTCCGGCACCTCGAGTCGCTCGTCGAAGATGTTCCACGGCGGGTTGCGCTACCTCGAGCAACTGGAATTCGGGCTGGTGCGCGAGGCGCTCTACGAGCGTGAGCTGTCGCTGACCACGTTGGCACCACATCTGGTCAAGCCGTTGCCGTTCTTGTTTCCACTGACCAAGCGCGTGTGGGAACGCCCATACATCGCCGCGGGCATCTTTCTATACGACAGTCTCGGCGGCGCGAAATCGGTTCCGGCGCAAAAGCATTTGACTCGTGCCGGTGCATTGCGGTTAAGCCCCGGCCTCAAACGTAGTTCGCTGGTCGGTGGTATTCGCTACTACGACACCGTTGTCGACGACGCCCGGCACACCATGACGGTCGCGCGCACCGCGGCGCATTACGGCGCGGTCGTCCGCTGCTCCACCCAGGTGGTCGCGTTGCTGCGCGAAGGCGATCGGGTGACCGGCGTGCGCGTCCGCGACTCCGAGGACGGCGCGATCACCGAGGTCCGTGGCCACGTCGTGATCAACGCGACCGGGGTGTGGACCGACGAAATTCAGGCGTTGTCCAAGCAGCGCGGGCGGTTCCAGGTGCGCGCGTCCAAGGGCGTGCACGTGGTGGTGCCGCGGGACCGGATCGTCAGTGACGTCGCGATCATCCTGCGCACCGAGAAGTCGGTGATGTTCGTCATTCCCTGGGGGACGCACTGGATCATCGGAACCACCGATACCGACTGGAACCTCGACCTGGCCCACCCTGCGGCCACCAAGGCCGATATCGACTACATCCTCGGGACCGTCAACACCGTGCTGGCCACCCCGTTGACCCATGCCGACATCGACGGGGTGTACGCCGGGCTGCGCCCGCTGCTCGCCGGGGAAAGCGACGACACCTCCAAGCTGTCCCGGGAACACGCCGTAGCGGTGCCGGCGGCCGGCCTGGTCGCGATCGCCGGGGGCAAGTACACCACCTACCGGGTGATGGCGG
>DASXMA010000417.1:0-23852 GCA_036495965.1 Mycobacterium sp. | reverse complement strand
GCTGACCGCGGCCGCCGCCGTTGTCGATGCCGACCCCTGGGCGTGGGTGCTGGCCGGCGGCGAAGACCATGCGCTGGCGGCGTGTTTCGCCGGTGCGGCGCCGGCCGGGTGGCGCGTCATCGGTCGGGTGCTCGACGGGCCGGCCCGCGTGCTTGTTGACGGCGCGGGGTGGAGTGGTTACGCGGGCTGGCAATCTTTTGCCCGGTGACGATGCGGGCCGCGTGCGGCCCGAGGAGGAGGTACCTCCCGCTTGCGGGGGAGAGGCGGGCAATCATTCGCGCGTTAGGGTGGCGCGGTGACTGTCTATGCGATCGCCCAGCTCAGGTTCACCGACCGGGCAGCCTACGACCGGTACCAGGCGAGGTTCATCGAGGTCTTTCGTCGTCACCCGGGAACGCTGCTGGCAGCCGACGAGTCGCCCGGGGTCGTTGGGGGGCAGTGGGACCGCGAGAAGGTGGTGCTGATGTCATTTCCGGACGAGGCGGCGTTCAACGGTTGGGCGCTTCTCCAGCTAGAAACGCCTGAATACCAGGACATCTCGAAGGACCGCACCGCGGGCGCCGATACGGTGGTGTTGCTGGTGAAGGGGCTCGGATGACCGCTCGCCCGTTGAAGGAACTCGTCGAGCACGGGTGGGCCGCCGCGCTGGAGCCGGTGGCCGATCAGGTCGCTCAGATGGGGCAGTTCCTGCGGGCCGAGATCGCCGCAGGGCGCAGGTATCTGCCTGCCGGTCCGAACGTGTTGCGCGCCTTCACGTTTCCCTTCGACGACGTCCGGATCCTGATCGTCGGACAGGACCCCTACCCGACACCGGGACATGCTGTGGGCCTGAGTTTCTCGGTGGCCCCCGAGGTGCGGCCGCTGCCCCGAAGCCTGGCCAACATCTTCGACGAGTACACCGCCGACCTGGGCCATCCCCAGCCCTCGTGTGGCGATCTCACGCCCTGGGCGCAGCGCGGTGTGCTGCTGTTGAACAGGGTGCTGACGGTTCGCCCCAGCAACCCGGCGTCGCATCGCGGCAAGGGGTGGGAAGCGGTCACCGAATGTGCGATCCACGCGCTGGCAGCACGGTCGCAGCCGCTGGTGGCGATCCTGTGGGGCCGCGACGCGTCAACGCTCAAACCCATCCTGGCCGAAGGAAATTGCGTCGCGATCGAGTCGCCGCATCCCTCGCCGCTCTCGGCGTCTCGCGGGTTTTTCGGGTCGCGTCCCTTCAGCCGCGCCAACGAGCTGCTCGCCGGCATGGGCGCCGACCCCGTCGATTGGCGGCTGCCGTGACCGAGATGACGGCGCTGCGGGCACACCGCCGGGGCGGCCCCGAGGTGCTGGTCGTCGAGCGCGCGCCCGTGCCGGTCGCGGCCGCCGGTGAAGTCTTGGTGGCGGTGCACGCCGCGGCCATCACGTTCGACGAGTTGACGTGGACCGAAACGTGGACCCGCGGCGGTGTCAGCCGGACTCCGGTGATCCCGTCGCACGAAGTATCCGGCGTCGTTTCTGATATCGCGTCGGGTGTGCAGGATTTCGCGCCCGGTGATGAGGTATACGGGCTGATCAGATTCGACCGCGACGGCGCGGCGGCCGATTTCGTCGCCGTCCCCGCGGCCGATCTGGCCACCAAGCCGTCGACGGTCTCCCACGTTGCCGCCGCCGCGTTGCTACTGGCCGGGCTGACCGCCTTGCAGGCCTTGGTCGATCACGCCGCGGTTCAACCCGGGGAGGCCGTGCTGGTGCACGGCGGGGCTGGCGGAGTCGGTGCCTTGGCGGTCCAACTGGCCGCAATCCTGGGAGCGCAGGTCACCGCGACCGTTCGCAGCGATGCGGGCGAGCTGCTGCGCGGCTTCGGCGCGCAGCGGGTAATCGACGTTCGGACTGAAGCGTTCGACGAAACCGGCGGCGCCTACGACGTCGTCATCGACACCGTCGGCGGACAGACGTTGGACCGATCTTTTCGCGTGCTCCGCCGGGGCGGGCGGTTGGTCTGCCTGTCAGAACCCCCGCCCGCGGGCAGAGCCGACGAATACGGGGTGACGGCAACGTTCTTCATCGTCGAGCCCAATCGAGACCAGCTGATCGAGCTCGCTGCGCTGGTCGACGGCTTGTCCGCGAAAGGCCGACTGCGCGTGGAAATCGCGCAGACGTATCCGCTCGACAAGGGGCGGGAAGCATTCGAAAGCGGCCGTGGAACTGGCTCAAGCCCCGGCCGGCGTGCGGGCAAGACGGTCCTTGTTGTTCGGGACTGACGCGGACTTCCCGGCGCGACCCGATGTCGCGGCGCGACAGCTACCCGCGGACGACCTTGCCGGCCTTGATGCAGGACGTGCAGGCGTTGATCCGCTGCTTGTTGCCGCCGGGACGAGTCACGACGTGCACAGTCTGGACGTTGGGGTCCCACCGGCGGCTGGTGCGGCGGTGGGAGTGCGACACCGACTTGCCGAAGCCGGGGCCTTTCCCGCAGATATCGCACACAGCGGCCATTCTTCAAGCTCCTCAAAGTTTCGGGGGTCCGGCACTCAAGATAGATCTAGACGAGCCGGGACGGCCCGGGCTGACCCGGGCCAGCCCAGGATACCGACTGTTGTGGGCAACCACCAAAACGCTCAACAGTCCCGCGATGGCTGCGACCGGCGCTGTCACCCCCGCTGGCTAGGCTCAATGAGCCGGTTTGGCCCCCGCCGGCGGGGCCGGCTGACCGACAGCCGCCGAACGTGTCGTGACCGAGCTACGCTGACGCCGACCGGGGCTGGCGCGGAGGAGGTGGGTCACACTGGGCACTGCTCGTACTTCACCGGACCGTTTGTTGAACGCGGTGACCCTGCGGGACTGGGCGCACACCGCCGTCAGCGACCTGATCACTCACATCGACGAGATCAACCGGCTCAACGTGTTCCCGGTCGCCGATTCCGATACCGGCGCCAACATGCTGTTCACCATGCGTTCTGCCCTGGCGGAGGCGAATGCGCGAGCCGGCGCCGACCTCGGCCCCGGGTGCGTAGCCCGGGTCGCGGGCGCCCTGTCGGCCGGTGCGCTGAACGGCGCCCGCGGCAATTCCGGTGTGATCCTGTCCCAGATCCTGCACGGTATCGCCGACGTCACCGCCAGTGCGGCCGCCGACTCCGGTGGTGAATTGCCCGAGATGGACGCCGTGACCCTGGCGGCTGCGCTGCAACGTGGCGTCGATCTGGTGATCACCTCGATGGGCGGCCAGGAGGTCCCGGGAACCATCGTCTCGGTATTGCGCGCCGCCGCCGAGGCCGTCGAGGAGTGCGCCAACGACGGGCTCGCCCCGGCGATCACCGCTGCAGGCGACGCGGCGGTGGTCGCGCTGGAGAAAACCACCGAGCAGCTCGACGTGCTCGCGGACGCCGGTGCGGTCGATGCCGGCGGACGGGGCCTGCTGGTCCTGCTGGACGCGCTGCGCTCGACCATCACCGGGCAGACACCCGCCCGCACGGTGTACGAGCTGGCGCCGCGCGCGCCGCAGGCGGAGGCCCCCGCCGAACGCTCCGCGGAGTTCGAAGTGATGTACCGGCTGGATGGGTGCGATGCCGCGGCGGCGGACGCGCTGCGGGGCCGGCTTTCAGAATTGGGTGATTCGGTCGCCATCGCGGCGGCGCCTGCGACGACTCAGGGTACCTATTCGGTGCACGTGCACACCGACGACGCCGGCGCCGCCGTGGAAGCGGGACTGATGGCCGGCCGGCCGAGCCGGATCGTGGTCTCGGCCCTCAGTTCCGGCGTCACCGGGCTGCCGGCGGGTAGCTGGACGCGGGAGCGGGCGGTATTGGCCGTCGTCGACGGCGCCGGTGCCGCCGAGTTGTTCGCCGGTGAGGGCGCCTGTGTGCTGCAACCGGATGCCGAGGCGGGCGATCCTGCCACGGATATCAGCGCCCACCGGCTGGTGCGTGCCCTGGTCGACACCGGCGCCGCACAGGTGATGGTGCTGCCCAACGGCTATATGGCTCCCGAGGAGCTGGTGGCCGGCTGCACCACAGC
The DNA here is from genome assembly GCA_036495965.1 of Mycobacterium sp. Lineage (GTDB taxonomy): Bacteria > Actinomycetota > Actinomycetes > Mycobacteriales > Mycobacteriaceae > Mycobacterium. The sequence goes on along the minus strand of DASXMA010000417.1, from coordinate 19,859 downwards.
CATCGGGTGGGGCATCGACGTGGTGCCGATACCGACGGGGTCGATGGTGCAGGGGCTGGCCGCGCTGGCCGTGCACGAAACGGGCCGGCAGGCAGTCGACGACGGCTACACCATGGCCCGCGCCGCCGGAGCTGCCCGGCACGGATCGGTGCGCATCGCGGCCGAAAGCGCGCTGACTTGGGCCGGTCGCTGTCAGCCCGGCGACGGCCTGGGCATCACGGGCGACGAGGTGCTCTTCGTGGCGGCTGATCCGGCCGGGGCGGCGATCGGTCTCCTCGATCTGCTGCTGGCATCGGGCGGCGACCTGGTGACGGTGCTGGTCGGGGCCGGGATCGAGACGGAAGCCGATGCGAGTGCCGTCGGCGAGATCCTGGAAGCGCACGTGCACGACCACCATCCGGGGACCGAGCTGGTGATCTACCGCACCGGCCATCGCGGCGACGCGCTGCTGATCGGGGTCGAGTAGCCGTGGTGTCACTGAGTGACCGGCTGGACTACATCGTGGGCGCCAAGGCGGCCGACTCCCTGGATGATGTGTTCGGCATCCGGACCGTCGATGACCTGCTGCGCCATTACCCGCGCAGCTACACCGAAGGCTCTTCGGTGCGTAGCGCCGAAGAAGGGGAGGACGAGCGGCCGGAAGCCGGTGAGCACATCACCATCGTCGACACGATCACCGCGACGGAGTCGTTTCCGATGAAGAAGGACCGGAAAAGGATGTGTCACCGGATCACCGTCGGATCCGGACGGAGCAAGGTGACCGCCACGTTCTTCAACGCGAACTACATCAAAAAGGACCTCACCAAAGACACGAAGGTGATGCTCTCCGGGGAAGTCGGGTTCTTCAAGGGGGTCATGCAGCTCACGCATCCCGCGTTCCTCATTCTCGACTCGCCGGACGGACGCAACCGTGGCACGAGGTCGCTGAAAAGCATTGCCGACGCATCGCAGGCCGTCAGCGGCGAATTAGCAATGTCGGAGTTCGAGCGCCGCTTCTTTCCGATCTATCCGGCCAGCACCAAACTGCAGAGCTGGGACATCTTCGCTTGCGTGCGTCAGGTGCTCGAGGTTCTCGACCCCCTCGACGACCCGTTGCCCCCAGAACTGCGCGCCAAGCTCAGCCTGATCTCAGAAGACCAGGCGCTGCGCGCAATTCATCTCGCCGAGAGCGAGGCCGAGCGCCGGCGCGCACGTGAGCGGTTGACGTTCGACGAAGCCGTCGGCCTGCAGTGGGCGCTGGTCTCCCGCCGGCACGGCGAGCTGTCGGAGTCAGGGCCTCCGGCTGCCCCGCGGTCGGACGGGCTGGCGGCTGAATTGCTGCGCCGGTTGCCTTTCGAGTTGACGGCCGGACAGCGCGAGGTGCTCGCAGTATTGTCCGACGGGCTGGCGGCGACCCGCCCGATAAACCGCCTGCTGCAGGGTGAGGTGGGGTCGGGCAAGACAATCGTCGCGGTGTTGGCGATGCTGCAGATGGTCGACGCGGGTTACCAGTGTGCGCTACTGGCGCCAACGGAAGTCCTTGCCGCACAACATCTGCGGTCGACCTGCGACGTCCTCGGCCCGTTGGCGATGGGAGGCCAGCTGGGTGGGGTTGACAATGCGACCATGGTGGCGCTGCTCACTGGCTCGATGACGGCGGCGCAGAAGAAGCAGGTCCGTGCCGAGATCGTCAGCGGTCAGGTCGGCATCGTCATCGGTACTCATGCGTTGCTGCAGGATACGGTGGACTTCCACAACCTGGGCATGGTGGTGGTCGACGAGCAACACCGGTTCGGTGTCGAGCAGCGAGATCAATTGCGCGCCAAGGCTCGTGCCGGCATCACGCCGCACCTGTTGGTGATGACGGCAACACCGATTCCGCGTACCGTCGCGCTGACGGTCTATGGTGACTTGGAAACCTCGACGCTGCGCGAACTTCCGCGTGGACGTCAGCCGATCACCAGCAATGTCATCTTCATCAAGGACAAGCCAGCGTGGCTCGGCCGCGCGTGGCAGCGCATCATCGAAGAGGTCGCCGCCGGTCGCCAGGCTTATGTGGTGGCGCCCCGGATCGACGAGACCGACGAGCCGCAGAAAGAAGAGCCGAACGCCAGACCGTCGGAGACCGCCGAGGGTCTTTACGCCCGACTGCGTTCCGATGAGCTGGCGAACCTGCGGCTGGGGCTCATGCACGGGCGGTTGTCCGCCGACGAGAAGGACGCCGCGATGGCCGCTTTTCGCTCCGGCGAGATCGATGTGTTGGTGTGCACCACCGTCATTGAGGTGGGCGTCGACGTTCCCAATGCCACGGTCATGTTGGTGATGGACGCCGACCGGTTCGGAATCAGTCAGTTACATCAGCTGCGCGGCCGCATCGGCCGCGGCGAGCATCCGAGCCTGTGTCTGTTCGCCAGCTGGACTTCTCCGGGATCGCCGGCCGGTCGCCGGTTGTCCGCAGTCGCCGAAACCATGGACGGGTTCGTCCTCGCGGACCTGGATCTCAAGGAACGCCGCGAAGGAGATGTGCTGGGCCGCAACCAGTCCGGTAAGGCGATCACCCTGCGGCTCTTGTCGTTGGCCGACCACCAGGTGTTCATCGAGGCCGCGCGGGACTTCTGCACGGCCGCATACGAAGATCGGTCGCCGCACCCCGGATTGGCTGTGATGGCAGCACGATTCACCAACACCGACCGCATCGACTACCTGGACAAGTCATGAACCGGAAGGTGCTGCTGTGGTTGTCGCTCGCCGCGGTGCTCGCGGTGCTGGTCGCCTACCAAACGCTGGGATCATCGGCGGCCAGGCGCGCTGAAGTCGCCGCCCGCGCGGACGTTCCGACGGTGCAGCCCGGTACCGACGTGCTGTCGGGAATTGCCGTGCTGCCGCAGCGGGTTCACCGCTACGACTACCGCAGGGCGGCTTACGGCGACGCCTGGGACGACGACAACGATGCCCCGCTCGGGCACAACGGGTGTGACACTCGCGACGACATCCTCAACCGCGATCTCGTCGACAAGACGTATGTGTCGATCAAACGCTGCCCGGATGCGGTGGCCACCGGAACTCTGCACGACCCGTACACCAACACCACGGTCGCCTTCCAGCGCGGCGCCAAGGTCGGCGAATCGGTGCAGATCGACCACATCGTCCCGCTTGCCTACGCCTGGGACATGGGGGCCTACGGCTGGCCGTTTCCCGAGCGGCTGCGTTTTGCCAATGATCCGGCCAACCTGCTGGCCGTCGAAGGTCAGGCCAACCAGGACAAGGGCGATTCGCCCCCGGCTCTTTGGATGCCGCCGAACACCGCGTTCGGGTGTCAGTACGCCATACAGTTCATCGCGGTGCTGCGCGGCTACCAGTTGCCGGTGGATCAGGCTTCGTCGGACGTACTGCGCCGGGCTGCAGCCAGCTGCCCGCCGGGGTAGCGCGAACCGCTACGAACCGTCGTAGGTCTCCGGGTCCGGGCGCAGCCGGGTGCCGTCATTGAGGCCGTTGATCACATCCATGTGCTCTGCGGCCAACTCGAAATCGAAGACGTCCAGGTTGCCGGCGATGTGCTCGGGTTTGGCCGACCGGAAGATCACCGCATTGCCCAGCTGCAGGTTCCACCGCAGCAGCACCTGTGCGGGGGTCTTGCCGTACTCGCCGGCGACCGAGGTCACCGTCGGGTTGTCCATCAACTTGCCGAGAACGAGCGGTGTGTAGGACTGGGTGACGACATTGTGCTGCGCATTCGCTTTGCGCAGCTCATCTTGGTTGAGCAGCGGATGCAGCTCGACCTGGTTGACCACCGGGGTGACGAAGGAGAGGTCGATGACCGTCGTCAGATGATCCTCGGTGAAGTTGGCGACCCCGATCGAGCGGGCATGGCCTTCTCCGCGGGACTGGATCATGCCGCCGAAGGAGTCCACATACTTACCTACCGACGGGGCCGGCCAGTGAACCAGGTAAAGATCGACGTAATCCAGGCCCAGTCGCTCCAAGCTGGCGCTGCAGGCTTCCTGCGCCTTGATGAAACCGTGGTCTTCGGTGGCCAGCTTGGTGGTGACGAACAGCTCCGCGCGGGGAATCCCGGAGGCCGTGATCGCGCGGCCGACGCCGGCTTCGTTGCCGTAGACCGCGGCGGTGTCAACGAGCCGGCAGCCGATTTCCAGCGCCGCCGACACCGCGCGTTCGGCCTCGTCGTCCGACAAATCGGCGACGCCCAGGCCAAGCACCGGCATGGTGTTTTCGTCATTGAGAGCTATGGATGGTACGGCGGTGCCCGACTTGCCAGTCAACGTCATTCACCTACCTGCGAAATTGAAGGTTCGTGGATTCGGACCAAGCCGGGTCGCGTCATCGAGCGAGGAGATCGTCGCCATTTCATTGGCGTTGAGTTCGAAATCGAACACATCGAGGTTGCTCGCAATCCGTGAGGGGTTGACCGACTTGGGGATCACGATATTACCGAGCTGGATATGCCATCGAATCAGCACCTGGGCGGGTGTCCGCCCACATTCGGCGGCGATGGCGGTGATCATCGGATGCGTCAGCAGCGCTCCCTGGCCCAGCGGTGCCCACGCCTCGGTTGCGATGCCGCGTTGCGCGTGCACCTCGCGTAGTTCTTTTTGGGTGAAACGTGGATGCAGTTCGATTTGGTTGACCGCCGGAACGATGCCGATGGCATCGATGAGAACCGTGAGGTGCTCGGGCTCGAAATTGCTGACGCCGATGGACCGGATACGGCTCTGGTCGCGCAGGTGGGCGAATGCCTTGAAGGTGTCGACGAACTTGTTCAGCGCGGGCAGCGGCCAGTGGATCAGGTAGAGGTCGAGATAGTCGAGACCGAGCCGGTCCATGCTGGCGTCGAATGCCCTCAGCGTGCTGTCGTAGCCCTGGTCTGGATTCGCCAATTTGGTCACCACGTACAGTTGGTCTCGCGGCACGTCGGAGCCGGCAACCGCGCGCCCGGTCTCCCGCTCATTGCGGTAGGCGGCGGCCGTGTCGATATGTCGGTAACCGGCACGCAGGGCGGCACCCACCGCCCGCTCGGTGTCTGCCGGCGGGATCTGGAAGACTCCGAGCCCGACGGCGGGGATCGAATTACCGTCATTCAGCGTCACCAAGGGAGCTGCCATGACACAAAGTCTGCCAGGCGCGCGGGACCTGGACCCCGGACCGAGACGTGCACCGATGGGGTGGGTTAGCCGCATGCAGGGCGTGGTCACCACCGCCGGTGTCAAGGTCATTCCGTGGATCCCGACGGCCGCCCAGAGGGCGCTGGTCCGTGGTCGCGCGGTCATGATCGACGGGAACACGCTGGATCCCGCGCTGCAGCTGATGCTGACGGGACTGCACGCCGTCGGCATCGATGGCCTGGTCGTCGACGATGATGCGGCGGCTTCCCGCGCCCAGCTGCGTGAGATGACTCTGAGCTTCCCCGGTCCGCAGATTCATGTCGAGGTGGACGAGATCATGCTGCCCGGGCCGGGCGGTGAGATCGGGGCCCGGCACTACCGTCCGCCCAACGGTGCGGCCGCGCCGTTGCTGGTCTTCTATCACGGTGGTGGCTGGACGATCGGTGATCTGGACACCGCCGACGCGCTGTGCCGGTTGACCTGCCGTGACGCCGGCGTCCACGTTTTGTCGGTCGACTACCGGCTGGCGCCCGAGCATGCGGCGCCGGCCGCGATCGAGGATGCCTACGCGGCCTTCGTCTGGGCGTACGAGCACGCCGGCGAACTCGGTGCGATTCCCGGGCGGGTCGCGGTCGGCGGGGACAGCGCGGGCGGCAACCTCGCCGCCGTCGTGTGCCAGCTGGCGCGCGACGACGGTGGCCCCGCTCCCGTGCTGCAGTGGCTGATCTACCCGCGGACCGATTTCACCGCGCAGACCCGATCGCTGAGCTTGTTCGCCCGCGGCTTTGTGCTGACCAAACGGGACATGGACTGGTTCGAGTCGCAATATCTGCGGCGCTCGGCTCTTGACGCGGCAGATCCGCGGATATCGCCGCTGTTGGCCGAGTCGCTGTCCGGGCTGGCGCCGGCGCTGATCGCGGTCGCGGGTTTCGACCCGTTGCGCGACGAAGGTGAGAGCTATGCGACGGCGCTGCGGGCCGCTGGGACCGCGGTGGATCTGAGGTCCATGGGTTCGCTGACCCACGGCTTCGCCAGTCTGTTCCCGCTTGGCGGCGGCAGCGCCGCCGCGACCAGCGAACTGATTTCGGCCCTGCGTGCTCACCTGAGCCGGGCCTGATTCGCCGAGTTCGCACCGGATAGGCTGGCGCCTCGACCGGTCGTTCTCCGGCCTCCATCGTCGCCGGGCTCATCACCGGTAATGTGGAGACGCCGTCGCCCGACTGACGGACAAGCCCGCACCGAAGGATCAGCGAACCAGTGGCAGACAAACCCAAACGTCCCCCTCGATTCGACCTGAAGTCCGGCAACGGCAAATCCGGCCGACTCTTCCAGATCGGCGGTACCGCCTTCATCGTGATCTTGCTGGTCGCGATCGTGTCCTACATCGTGATGACGCACCACGACAAGAAAGGTGGCGCCAGCGGCCAGGGCGACACGGTGCGGGTGACGTCGAGCAAGCTGGTGACCCAGCCTCAGACCTCCAACCCCAAGGCCGTGATCGCCTTCTACGAGGATTTCCTGTGCCCGGCCTGCGGTAATTTCGAGCGCACTTTTGGGCCGACGGTGTCCAAGCTCATCGACGCCGGCGCCATTGCGGCCGATTACTCCATGGTTGCCATTCTCGATAGCCAGAAGAACCAGAACTATTCGTCGCGGGCGGGTGCAGCGGCCTTATGCGTCGCCGATGAGTCCATGGATGCGTTTCGGCGTTTCCGTACGGCGCTGTTCAGCACTGACATCCAACCCAATGAACGCGGCACCAGCTTTCCCGACAACGCGAAATTGATCGAACTTGCCCGCGAAGCCGGCGTCGTGGGCAAGGTCCCGGATTGCATCAACAGCGGGAAGTACCTCTCCAAGGTCACCGGGGAAGCAGCGGCTGCCAACATCACCGCAACCCCGACGATCAAGATCAATGGCGACAACTATGACCCGTCGACACCGGATGCGCTCGTCGCCAAGATCAAAAGCATCGTGGGCGATGTGCCGGGCATAGACACGGCTGTCGCCCCCGCGGCTTAGTGACGGTCGCGGTGTCAGCACAACCTGCCGCGCCTCCCGGCGACCTGAAACCGCATTCGCCTCCCGGAGCGCTGGTACCCGCGCTCAGTGCGTGGTGGGTGCTGATCGCCGGCGTGATCGGGTTGTTCGCCTCCATGACGTTGACGGTGGAGAAGATCAAGATTCTGCTCAACCCGTCATACGTGCCGTCGTGCAATATCAATCCGGTCGTCTCGTGCGGCTCGGTGATGGTCACACCGCAGGCATCGCTGCTGGGATTTCCCAACCCGCTGCTGGGTATCGTGGGCTTCACCGTAGTGGTGGTCACCGGCGTCCTCGCTGTGGCGAAAGTGTCTTTGCCCCAATGGTATTGGGTCGGACTGGCAGCCGGAACACTGATTGGTGCGGTGTTTGTGCACTGGCTGATCTTCCAGAGCCTGTACCGAATCGGGGCGTTGTGCCCGTACTGCATGGTGGTCTGGGTGGTTACCATCTCGCTGCTGGTGGTGGTCTTTTCGATCGTCCTTCGCCCGGTGCTGGCGAGCCGGGAGAGCGCCGTAGCGCGGTTGTTGTTTGACTGGCGATGGTCGATCGCCGCGCTGTGGTTCACCGTGGTGTTTCTGCTGATCATGGTGCGGTTCTGGAACTATTGGTCAACACTTCTTCCGTAGGTGGCGCAGCAGGGCGAAAAGGTAAGGGGTCGAAGGTGATCTCCAAAGTGCTGGTGGCCAATCGCGGAGAGATCGCGATACGCGCGTTTCGTGCCGCCTACGAACTGGGTATCGGCACGGTCGCCGTCTACGCCCACGAGGACCGTAACTCGCAGCACCGGCTCAAGGCCGACGAGTCGTACCAGATCGGCGACATCGGCCATCCGGTGCGCGCGTACCTGTCCGTCGACGAAATCGTCGAAACCGCCCGCCGTGCCGGCGCCGACGCGGTCTACCCCGGTTATGGATTCTTGTCGGAGAATCCGGAATTGGCCGCGGCTTGCACGGCCGCGGGTATCACGTTCGTCGGCCCCACCGCCGAAGTGCTCAAGCTGACCGGCAACAAGTCCCGGGCCATCGCCGCGGCCCGCGGAGCCGGCCTGCCCGTGCTGATGTCCTCGGCGCCATCGGCGTCGGTCGACGAGCTGGTAGCGGCCGCCGAAGGCATGCGGTTTCCGTTGTTCGTCAAGGCGGTCTCCGGCGGCGGGGGCCGCGGCATGCGTCGCGTCACCGATATCGCCGCGCTGCCCGAAGCGATCGAGGCCGCCAGCCGTGAAGCCGAGTCGGCATTCGGTGACTCGACCGTCTATCTCGAACAGGCCGTGATCAAGCCGCGCCACATCGAGGTGCAGATTCTGGCCGACACCCACGGCGACGTCATTCATCTCTTCGAGCGCGACTGCAGCGTGCAGCGCCGGCACCAGAAGGTCATCGAACTGGCGCCCGCGCCGAACCTGGCCGCCGAGTTGCGTGACAAAATCTGCGCAGACGCGGCGGCTTTCGCCCGCCACATCGGTTACAGCTGCGCCGGCACCGTGGAGTTTCTGCTCGACGAGAACGGTCAGTACGTGTTCATCGAGATGAATCCGCGGATTCAGGTGGAGCACACGGTGACCGAGGAGATCACCGACGTCGATCTGGTTTCCGGTCAACTGCGCATCGCGTCGGGGGAGACGCTTGCTGATCTGGGTTTGCGGCAGGACGACATCGTCCCGCACGGCGCCGCACTGCAGTGCCGGATCACCACCGAGGATCCGGCCAACGGCTTCCGCCCGGACACCGGCCGGATCAGCGCGTTGCGCAGCCCCGGTGGCGCCGGCATCCGCCTGGACGGCAGCACCAACCTGGGTGCGGAGATCAGCGCGCATTTCGATTCGATGCTGGTCAAGCTGACCTGCCGGGGCCGTGATTTCCACACCGCGGTATCCCGCGCGCGCCGGGCGATCGCGGAGTTCCGCATTCGCGGCGTGTCGACGAATATTCCGTTCCTGCAAGCGGTCCTGGACGACCCGGACTTCCAGGGCGGTCGCATCACCACGTCGTTCATCGACGAGCGGCCGCAGCTGCTGACCGCGCGCGCCTCCGCCGACCGCGGCACCAAGATCCTCAACTATCTCGCCGATGTCACCGTCAACAAGCCGCACGGCACCCGGCGATCAACGGTGTACCCACATGACAAGCTGCCCGAAGTCGATCTCGAGATCGTGCCGCCGGCCGGGTCTAAACAACGGCTGGTCGAGATGGGGCCGGAGGGTTTCGCGCGCTGGCTGCGGGAGTCACCGGCGGTCGGCGTTACCGATACAACGTTCCGCGATGCCCACCAATCGCTGCTCGCTACCCGGGTACGCACCAGCGGACTGCAGATGGTCGCTCCGTATCTGGCCCGGACCATGCCGCAGCTGCTGTCGGTGGAGTGTTGGGGCGGCGCGACTTACGATGTGGCGCTACGTTTTCTCAAGGAGGACCCTTGGGAGCGGTTGGCGACGTTGCGCGCGGCGATGCCCAACATCTGCCTGCAGATGCTGTTGCGGGGCCGCAATACCGTTGGCTACACGCCGTATCCGGAGCTGGTCACGTCGGCGTTCGTCGAAGAGGCGACTGCCATCGGTATCGACATCTTCCGTATCTTCGATGCCCTCAACAACCTCGAGTCGATGCGACCGGCGATCGACGCGGTTCGCGAAACATGTTCTGCGATCGCAGAAGTCGCGATGTGCTACACCGGTGATCTGTCCGATCCCGGGGAGCGGCTCTACACACTCGACTACTACCTCAAGCTGGCCGAGCAGATCGTGGACACCGGCGCGCATGTGCTGGGCATCAAGGACATGGCCGGCCTGTTGCGGCCCCAGGCCGCGCACCGATTGGTCGGCGCCTTGCGCAGTCGCTTCGATCTGCCCATCCACGTGCACACCCATGACACACCCGGCGGGCAGCTGGCCAGCTATGTGGCGGCGTGGCATGCCGGGGCGGACGCCGTCGACGGTGCTGCCGCGCCGCTGGCGGGAACCACCAGCCAGCCCGCGCTGAGCTCGATCGTGGCCGCCGCCGCGCATACCGAATACGACACCGGTTTGTCACTGTCGGCGGTGTGCGCGCTGGAGCCGTACTGGGAGGCGCTGCGAAAGGTGTATGCGCCCTTCGAGTCTGGGTTGCCAGGGCCGACGGGACGGGTTTACCACCATGAGATCCCGGGCGGCCAATTGTCGAATCTGCGCCAGCAGGCGATCGCGCTGGGGCTGGGGGATCGATTCGAGGAGGTCGAAGAGGCGTACGCCGGCGCCGATCGGGTGCTGGGCAGGCTGATCAAAGTCACCCCGTCGTCGAAGGTGGTGGGGGATCTGGCGCTGGCGCTGGTCGGCGCGGGGGTGAGTGCCGACGAATTCGCCTCCGATCCGGAACGATTCGATATCCCGGAGTCGGTGCTCGGATTTCTGCGTGGCGAGCTGGGCGACCCGGCGGGTGGGTGGCCCGAACCGCTGCGCACCGAGGCGCTGGCCGGGCGGGGCCCGGCCAAGCCGGTCCAGCAGTTATCGCCGGAAGAGGAGGCCTCCCTTGCGCTGCAAGGAGCCAAACGCCAGGCCACCCTGAACCGACTGCTATTCCCCGGCCCGACAAAGGAATTCGAGGAACACCGGGAAATCTTCGGTGATACTTCGCATTTGTCGGCGAACCAGTTCTTCTACGGGCTGCGGCAGGGCGAAGAACACCGGGTGAAACTCGAACGCGGGGTTGATCTTCTGATCGGATTAGAGGCCATCTCCGAGCCCGACGAGCGTGGCATGCGAACGGTGATGTGCATCCTCAACAGCCAGCTGCGTCCAGTGTTGGTGCGCGACCGCAGCATTGCCAGCACTGTGCCGGCCGCGGAGAAGGCCGACCGTGGCAACCCGGACCACATCGCGGCACCGTTCGCCGGGGTCGTCACGGTATCGGTGTCCGAGGGCAATCAGGTGAGCGCGGGGCAGACCATCGCCACTATCGAAGCAATGAAGATGGAAGCCCCGATTACGGCCCTCAAAGACGCCACGGTGCAACGGGTGGCGGTGTCGAGCACCGCACAGGTCGAGGGCGGAGATCTGCTGGTGGTGCTGAGCTGACCCGGATCATCGGCGGCATCGCCGGTGGGCGGCGCATCGCCGTCCCGCCGCGGGGAACCAGGCCGACCACTGATCGGGTGCGGGAGTCGCTTTTCAACATCGTGACCGCCCGGCGCGATCTGAGCGGGTTGGCGGTCTTGGACCTCTACGCCGGTTCGGGGGCACTGGGGCTCGAGGCGCTGTCCCGGGGTGCGGCGTCCGCGCTTTTCGTGGAGTCCGATCAGCGCACCGCCGCCGTCATCGGCCGCAACATCGAGGAATTGGGCCTGACTGGAGCGACGCTGCGCCGAGGCTCGGTGGCAGCAGTGGTAGAGGCCGGGAGCCCGGCTCCGGTGGACCTGGTGCTGGCAGACCCGCCCTACGACATCGAGGCCGCCGAGGTCGAGGCCGTGGTGGCCACTCTGACCGCGTGCGGCTGGGTGCGGCAGGGAACCGTCGCGGTGGTCGAGCGCGCGGCCAACAGCCCGCCGCTGAAGTGGCCCGCCGGCTGGTCGTTATGGCCCTCGCGTGTTTATGGCGACACCCGTTTGGAGCTCGCCGAACGGCTGTGAGCCACCGTGTACCGTCATCGGTCATGGACGCCGCTGTTCCTCATCGCTTCGTCCCCCGCAAGCGGGAGGTACCCCCATTGCATCGTCGCCGGCGCGGGTCATGAGCGGCGCGGTATGCCCGGGGTCGTTTGACCCGGTTACGTTGGGCCACATCGATGTCTTCGAACGTGCCTCGGCCCAGTTCGACGAAGTCGTGGTGGCGATCCTGATCAATCCCGCCAAGAAGGGCATGTTCGATCTCGACGAGCGGATCGCGATGATCGAGGAGTCCACGACGCATCTGACTAACTTGCGGGTGGAGGCGGGAGAAGGTCTGGTGGTCGACTTCGTCAGGTCGCGCGGGATGACGGCCATCGTGAAGGGTTTGCGCACCGGCACCGACTTCGAATTCGAGCTGCAGATGGCGCAGATGAACAAGCACATCGCCGGTGTCGACACCTTCTTCGTGGCGACCGCACCACGGTATTCGTTCGTGTCGTCGTCGCTGGCCAAAGAGGTCGCGATGCTGGGCGGTGATGTGTCGGAGTTGTTGCCCGAACCGGTGAACCGCCGACTGCGTGAGAGGTTGTCCGATGGTCGGGGCTGACGACGCCCAAGTCACCGTAGGCGACTTCATGCAAGCGTTATCGACGAAAGATTCGACTAGGTAGTAGCGGGGCCGCAGCCTGCTGCATGACGACTTCGCCGTGCACGAAGCCGCTGGCGTGCCATACAGCGGCGAATATCGGGGCCCGCAAGGCTTTTTCGAGCTTTCGGGAAGATGAACGAGAACATGGAGCTCACACCGGACCCGGCAATCCAGTATCTATTCGCCGACGACACCGTCGCGATGCGTTACCGGCTGAAATTCACCGCGCGGGCCTCGGGGAAGAGCGTGGAGATGGGTTTGGTCGAAATCTATACCGTCCGGGACGGATTGATCGTAGAGCTCGACGTGTATTACAAGGACCCGTCGGCGGTCCCGGAGCTGTTAGCAGGGTAGCGCCACTTCGCGCCTACGGGTCGTCGCCTTTCTCCGCTAGGAGATTCTCCGGGTGGTGGAAGATGTTGGTGCGGCGTTGCCCGTGGTCGAGATGCGGCGGTGGGATCCATTCGGTGTCACCGTTGGCGCGTTTCCGGGTGGTCCAGCCGCCCGATTTGATCAGCCGATGATGGGATCCACAGGCGAAGGCGAGATTGTCCATGCTCGTGGTCTGGCACGTGGCGTACTCGTCGATGTGGTGCACTTCGCAGAGATAGCCGGGTACGTCGCAACCGGGTGCTGAGCAGCCACGGTCCTTGGCGTACAGCACAATTCGTTGACCGGTTGAGGCCACGCGTTTGGTGTGATACAGCCCGATCGCTTCGCCCTTGTCGAAGATCGCCAGATAGTGGTGGGCGTGGCGGGCCAGGCGGATCACATCGGACATGGGCAGCAGGGCGCCCCCGCCCGTGAGCCCCTTGCCCAACGCGGCTTCCAGCTCTTGGAGTGTGGTAGTCACGATGATGGACGCCGGTAACCCGTTGTGCTGGCCCAACTTTCCGCTGGCCAGCACCGCACGCAGCGCGGCATTGAGGGCATCGTGGTTGCGTTGGGCGCTGCTGCGACTGTCACGTTGCACTGCCTCTTCAGCGGGTGGGCCATCGACGACGGGTGCGTCGTCATCGGGATTGGCCATTCCCGGTGCGGCGAGCTTGGCCAGCACCGCCTCAGCAGTGGCACGGGCTTCGGGAGTCAGCCAGCCGCTCAGCCGTGACATCCCATCGATGTCTTTGTTGCCCAGTCTCAGCCCGCGCCGCCGGGCGCGATCGATGTCGGTGAAGTTCCCGTCCGGGTTGAGGTAGGCGGTGAGCTGGTCGGCGAGTTTGGCGAGGTGATCGGGCCGATGCTCGGTGGCCAATTGGGCCAGATGGGCTTCGGCGGCCACGCGGGTGTCCGCGTCGACACTGCATGGCAGCTGGTGCACGAAGTCGCGGAGAACCCGCACATGGCCGGCACCGATGTGGCCGTTGCGCTGGGCGGACGCGGTGCCGGTCAACACCGGCGGTAGTGGTTCGCCGGTGATTGTGCGGCGTGGTCCCAGATCGGCGGCTTCGGCCACTCGCCGGGCCGCGTCGGCGCGGGTGATGCGCAGCCGTTCGGCCAGGGCGTGGGAGAGTTTGCCTCCCAGCTCGGTGGGATCGGACTGCTCGGCGAGCTGATTGATCAGCTGGTGGCCGGGGACCACCAGCCGTCGAGCCTCGAATTCAAGCTTGTCCAGGTACGTCAATCGCTCTGGCGTCGTGAGCGCGTCGTAGGTGTGGGCGACAATCCGCGACACCACCTCATGCAGCGCGGCGAAATCCGCCACGATCTCCTCACGACTACTCGAATGCATGTTCGAATGATATCGCGGGTGACCGACAAACTGCGGAGGTCATCCACAAGCTAAAGCCGGTGTGAGGCAAGTGGTTTTGAGCCCCTAGTGCCCGTGATGGCTGTGATCGCTCTGATCGGGCTGCGCCTCGGGAGAGCCGCCCATCATGCGTAGCATCGGAAGTCCGCCCGATGTGATGAACCGCACGACCAGGATCGCCGCGAGGACGAGGAAGGCGATGTTGAGCCAGGTGGTGTAGTTCCACGAGGTCCCCGCTTGCATGATCGTGGCATTACGGGAGTTGGGGATGAGATTGGCTGTGCCGAAAATCAATTCGACGAGGTATCCGGCGGCGACCATCGCGACGTAGAAGGTGCCCAGCAGCGCAAGCGCCATTTTGGTGCCGTAGTACTTGCGGTAGATGTTCAAGATCGGCAGGATTATCAGGTCGGCGAAAATGAATGCGATGACACCGCCGAAGCTGATGCCTCCGTTCCAAAGCACCGCGGCCAGTGGCACATTGCCGATGGAACAGACGAAGGACACGATCGCCACGACGGGAGCCACGATCGGTCCCCACAGCGCCGCCCAGCCCGGATGATTAGCCAAGAAGAAGCTCTGCCAAAAGCTTTCGGGCACCCACGCCGCGATGGCACCCGCAATCAACAGGCCCAAAACGAGGTCGCGCAGGACTGCCATCCACTCCATGACGAACACATGCGAAACCGAGGTGAAGCCCTGCGCGGAGAGCAGCCGCCGCCAGAACGATCCGTCGCCTTCGATGGACATGTCCATGGCGGCGTGGCCTTCCATCGAGCCGGCGATTCCCCGCTCGGCCTGCTCGCGCGCCTTGTCGATGAGCCGGGAACGCACGAACAGGCGGAACAGCACGGCCAGTACCACGATCATCAGCGGGCCGCCGATGAACTCCGCGGCAGTGAACTGCCAGCCCATCAGCAGGGCCAGGATGATGCCCAGCTCCACCACGAGGTTGGTGGATCCGATTTCGAACGCCATGGCGGCGGTGAAGTTGGCGCCTTTGCGGAATAGCGATCGGGCCAGAGCCACCGCGGCATAAGAGCACGACGACGACGCGGCTCCCAGCCCCGCGGCCACCGCCAGCGTGCGGGGCCGGTCGTCGCCCATCAGGCTCACGATCGTTGAGCGGCGCACCACGGCCTGGACCACCGCCGACAGGGCAAAGCCCAGGATCAGTGCCCAGGTGATCTCCCATGTCATCGATCCCGCCAGTGCCAACGCGTGCCCGACGGCCGCTAGCACCTTGCCTGTCACTGGTCCTCCGCTCCGGTTCGTACTGCGGCGATTGTCACCCATGCCCCCCGGGGCCGGCCTCTCTGTCACAATACCCTACAGGGGTATATATCCGAGCCAGTCGTCCCGACGCGGCAGCAAAAAGATCGAGACTGCTAAGGGCTCCTATACTGGCGGCAAAATAACCGGAGGTTGCCGACACCGGCACTGCCGCAAATATGGACTGAATTAACCTGGCGTGGCGGTGTGGCCCGCGGCGTCGGCGTGAACGGGCGGGTGAATGGATTTCCCTCGTAACTTGCAGGTCGGTGGCGGTGTGCCGGGGCTTCTCGGTTCCCCCGTCGAGCAAATGCCCGACACACCGGTCTCGCCACCACCGTCACAGACGTAACACCAGGCACACTGGTAACAACAGGAATTTTGCAAGACGCCAGGAGGGCATGGCCGTGTACCGAGTCTTTGAAGCGCTGGACGAATTGGGCGCCATCGTGGAAGAAGCCCGTGGCGTGCCGATGACGGCCGGCTGTGTGGTGCCTCGCGGTGACGTATTAGAGCTGATCGACGACATCAAAGATGCAATCCCCGGCGAGCTGGATGACGCCCAGGATGTGCTCGACGCGCGTGATTCGATGCTGCACGACGCCAAGACACACGCCGAATCCATGGTGTCCTCGGCGACCACCGAGTCGGAGTCAATGCTCAACCACGCCCGCGCGGAGGCCGACCGGATCCTTTCTGACGCAAAAGCCCAGGCAGATCGCATGGTGGGCGAGGCGCGCCAGCACAGCGAGCGGATGGTCGGGGAGGCCCGCGAGGAGTCGATTCGCATCGCCACGGCGGCAAAACGCGAGTACGAAGCCAGCGTCGGCCGTGCCCAAGACGAAGCCGACCGGCTGATCGAAAACGGCAATATCTCCTACGAGAAGGCCGTGCAGGAGGGCATCAAGGAGCAGCAGCGCCTGGTGTCGCAGAACGAAGTGGTACAGGCGGCCAACGCGGAAGCCACGCGCCTCATCGACACAGCGCACGCCGAGGCCGACCGGCTGCGCGGTGAGTGCGATATCTACGTCGACAACAAGCTCGCCGAGTTCGAGGAGTTCCTCAACGGCACGCTGCGTTCCGTGGGCCGCGGTCGCCACCAACTACGGACCGCGGCCGGCACGCACGACTACGCGACGCGCTAGCCCGGCAGCGCCCGTCAACGGTCGCTTACGCCCTAGCGCTATGCGGCGCGCGCCGTAGGATTTCTTCTATGGCGCGGCAGCACACCACCACGGCGCAGCAACATTCCACCTCGCCGGTGGCGATCGACATCACCCGGCTCGGGCGACGTCCCGGTGCCATGGTTACCCTGCGTAACACTGTGCCCAGCCCGTTGCGCATCGGGCTGGACATGATCGCGATCGAACCCGGTGCTCCGCTGGAACTGGATCTGCGGGTCGAGTCGGTGTCGGAAGGTGTGCTGGTCACCGGCACGGTGACCGGGCCGACGGTCGGTGAGTGTGCCCGTTGCCTGATCGAGGTCAGCGGGCGCGTGCAGGTTGGGTTGACCGAACTGTTCGCGTACCCGGACAGTACGACCGCGGCGACCACCGAAGAAGACGAGGTCGGTCACATCGTCGACGCCACCATCGACCTCGAGCAGGCCATCATCGACGCCGTCGCTCTGGACCTTCCGTTCGCGCCGGTGTGCAGGCCGGATTGCCCGGGACTGTGCCCCGAATGTGGTATTCCGCTGGCCGCTGAGCCGGGCCATCACCATGACCGCATCGACCCGCGGTGGGCCAAGTTGGTTGGCATGATGGACCCCGCAACATCCGAGCCGGATACATCGCGAGGTGAGCAGTGACTTCGCGGCAAGTTCTGCTGGATGCGCTAGGAGTCGACCTGCCCGACGAGCTGCTCTCGCTGGCGTTGACCCACCGCAGCTATGCCTACGAGCACGGCGGGCTACCTACCAACGAGCGGCTGGAGTTTCTAGGCGACGCCGTGCTGGGCCTGACCATCACCGACGAGCTCTACCACCGTCATCCCGACCGTACCGAAGGCGACCTGGCCAAGCTGCGGGCCAGTGTGGTGAACACCCACGCGCTGGCCGACGTGGGGCGGAACCTGTCCGAAGGGGGGCTCGGCGTTCATCTGATGCTGGGCCGCGGCGAGGCGAACAGCGGCGGAGCCGACAAGTCGAGCATCCTTGCCGACGGCATGGAATCGCTGCTGGGTGCGATTTACCTGCAGCACGGAATCGGAACGGCGCGCGCCGTGATCCTGCGGCTGTTCGGCCCGCTGCTGGACGCCGCGCCGACGCTGGGAGCCGGGCTGGACTGGAAGACGAGCTTGCAGGAGCTGACCGCGGCGCGCGGCATGGGCGCGCCGTCCTATGTGGTCACTTCTACTGGCCCGGATCACGACAAGGAATTCACGGCGGTTGTCGTCGTGATGGACACCGAATACGGGTTGGGTGTGGGCCGCTCCAAGAAGGAAGCCGAGCAAAAGGCTGCCGCCGCGACCTGGAAAGCACTGGAAGTGCTGGACACCGCGGGGAAAACGTCCGCGTAGATCGATGGTGATGACCCGCTGCGCCCGGCTTCGCCGCGCTTGCGATCATCACTGAATGCCCGAACTGCCCGAAGTCGAGGTGGTGCGCCGCGGCTTGCAGACCCATGTGGTGGGCAAGACGATCACGGCCGTCCGGGTCCACCATCCCCGGGCGGTGCGCCGCCACGAGGCCGGGCCCGCTGATCTCACCGCCCGGCTGCTCGGCGCACGGATCAACGGAACCGACCGGCGCGGCAAGTACCTGTGGCTGTTGCTCGACTCCGAGCCCCCGGGATCGGGATCGGACACGGCGCTCGTCGTTCATCTCGGCATGAGCGGGCAGATGCTGCTGGGGACCGTCCCGCGCGCCGATCACGTCCGGATCTCCGTGCTGCTCGACGACGGGACGGTGTTGAGCTTCGCCGACCAGCGGACCTTCGGAGGGTGGATGCTTGCCGACCTGGTGACCGTCGACGGCAGCGTGGTGCCGGTGCCCGTCGCCCACCTGGCACGTGACCCGCTGGACCCCCGGTTCGACGCCGACGCCGTGGTGAAAGTGTTGCGGCACAAGCATTCCGAGCTCAAGCGCCAGCTGCTGGATCAACAAGTGGTGTCGGGGATCGGCAACATCTATGCCGATGAGGCGCTGTGGCGGGCCAAGGTGCACGGCGCCCGGATCGCCGCCACGCTGAGCCGCAAGCAGCTGAACGCCGTCTTAGCTGCCGCCGCCGACGTGATGCGTGACGCGCTGGACAAGGGCGGGACCTCGTTTGATTCGCTATACGTCAACGTCAACGGCGAGTCGGGTTACTTCGACCGATCCTTGGACGCGTATGGCCGCGAAGGCGAGAGCTGCCGTCGGTGCGGCGCGGTCATGCACCGGGAAAGATTTATGAACCGTTCGTCGTTCTACTGCCCGAAATGCCAGCCGCGGCCGCGGCGGTGACTTTTGTCAGTCGAAGATGTCGCGATGCACGGTTCCCGGTGGCTCCGATGACAGGGCCGGATCGACGAACCACTCGCGGCTGAACAACAGGCCGAACGCTTGGGGTGGCAGTTGAAGCAATATCCCGAACATACGCGCGGCCTGGCCGGAGCTGCCGATCTGCGAGCGGTGGGCAGCGACCGCGTCTCGCTTCTGTCGCGCAAAACGGAAAACGTTAATCCGATGGGTGATGGTCGCCCGTGGAGCGTACGCAGTGCGTGCGATGTCCGGCTCGTACGGCGCCGGAAGTCGCAGCAGACCAGCGAGGTAGCTAGTCCAAAGTAGTAATTCGCGCGGCATCGTCGCCTCGAGTACTCGCGGGGTCGACGCGAGCTCGGCGGCCCGCCTGCCGACGTGATGCACCTGCACATGATCACGATGGCCGTAGCCGCCGTTGCCCTGGTAGCTGAGCAGCAGATCTGCGTCTTCCTCGCGAAGTATCTCGGCGATTCGCTGCGCGGCCTCGTCGACATCGGCTCGCCCGAACCTGACCCGTCCGGGCGGATCCGGGTAGAAATCGGGACCGTAGCCGCTATCGGCGTAGCCGAGGCACTCGAGGCGGTGCACTCCGAGAATGCCTGTGCTCGACCGCAATTCGTCCAGTCGGGTCTCGTCGTCCTCGTTGCGCACACGTCCGTCGGTGGCCGTGACGACAACCACGCGATGCCCGGCTGCCGCCGCCCGCGCGAGCGTGCCACCGGTGAGGATCACCTCGTCGTCCGGATGGGCGTGGAATGCGACGACTGTGGCCATGGAACGCAGTATGCCTGCCAACGCAGCCGGCGAGATCGACGTCGGCGTGGTGCGCTCTCGAACTTTTCCGCGCTGCCGTCCATCTCGGCGCAGGGGCGCCCGGTAGAAAGAAGACATGACCGAACTGTGGGTCGAACGCACCGGATCGCGCCGCTACACGGGATACAGCTCACGGGGTGCGCAGGTACTCGTCGGCTCCGAGGACGTCGAAGGCGTATTCACCCCCGGCGAGCT
>DASXMA010000416.1:0-15933 GCA_036495965.1 Mycobacterium sp. | reverse complement strand
CTGTGTGTCCGCGTCGGAACCTCCTCGCCGTCGATTACCACGCGGGCCTGCGTCGGAGCGAACAGACTGGTCGCATAGTTGGGCTTGCTAGAGCGGACAACCTTGTTGGTGACGTAATCGCCGAATGAGCGAGCGATCACTCGAACGACGTCCGCCCGTCCGTGAGTGTGGCTGTCGTAGTACTTGTCGTAGAACCGGTTTCCGACGCCCCCGGCGGCCAGCCCGAAGCAGAGCCGATGGAACTTGGCGCCGTCCGCGGTCTCGCCGTCGAGCGCCAGGGTGTCCAGGAACACTTCGGGCGGAGGCTGATCCGCCTCGGCGGCAGCCGCCAGTGCGCGCAGAATCGCTTGGGGCCGCCCCCGTACGCGCGCCTTGCGCGCGACAGCGTTGACACTCCCACCGTTGCTGGGTACGAACGTCGGCCAGCGTTCCGGATCGCTGACGCATTGCTCGGTTTCGTTGATCAACCAGTTCAGGGATCCGTCGCCGCCGTCGCTGACCAGGTGGCTGACCCGTGGATAAAGCTGTTCCATGACTCCGCGGAGATCCTCGACGGAGGTGGTTTCGTGCACCTCGCCCCACGGGCCGATAATCCGGCGCGGGTCGGCGCTGGGATCGTGCCGCGCAGCAAGGTTCTTGCGTGCAAGCGGATTGACGATGACCCCTAGATACATCCGAAGGTCACCGACGCATGTCTGACAGGTACGCAGCGCCGTCGTGCCAACCGGCGATGGCTCTAGGGAGAACTAACGAGACGGGCACATCGGATCCCAACTGAATACTCCTCGGAAGGGGACTGGCGCGCCCCCGGTGGGATGCCGTGGGCTATGCCCGCACCCTACCCGCGACGTCCTCAAGCCCATCGTCAGAAGTCCCCACAACGCCGGATTAGGGTGGCTGCCATGCCGCACTGGACCGCAGCAGAGCTGCCCGCGTTCGCCGGCCGCACCGCCATCGTCACCGGCGGCAACAGTGGACTGGGGGAGGTCGTCGCCTGCGAGTTGGCCCGGGTCGGTGCCCACGTCATCCTGGCCGTGCGCAACACCGCGAAGGGTGCGGCCGCCGCCGACCGCATGACCGGCGACATCGAGGTGCGTCAACTCGACTTGTTGGATCTGTCCTCAGTGCACCGCTTCGCCGACGGCATAGCCGACGTCGACGTCCTGATCAACAACGCCGGCATCATGGCCACCGACCACGCGCTGACCGCCGACGGCTTCGAGCGCCACATCGGCACCAATCATCTCGGCCATTTCGCGTTGACCAACCTGCTACTGCCCAAGCTCACCGACCGCGTAGTGACGGTGTCCTCGCTGCTGCACAACATCGGCTACATCAGCATCAAAGACCTGAACTGGCAGTCCCGGCCGTATTCGAGGTGGTTGGCCTATGGCCAGTCGAAGCTCGCCAACCTGCTGTTCACCAGCGAGCTACAGCGGCGGCTGGATACCGTCGGCTCGTCGCTGCGCGCGCTGGCCGCCCACCCCGGCTGGTCGCACACGAACCTGCAAGGCCACTCCGGCCGCAGATTGACCGACGCGGTGGTGCTGGCTGCCGACCATGTGGTGTCCACCGATGCCGACTTCGGCGCCCGGCAAACGTTGTACGCGGTATCGCAGGATCTACCGGGCACCACCTTCGTCGGCCCCCGATTCGGCCTGTATGGCCGCACCCAGCCGACCTGGCGCAGCTGGCTGGCCAAGCGCGCAACCACCGCTGCTGCGCTCTGGGAGCTGTCCGAACAGCTCACGGATACCAAATTTCCGCTCTGAGCCACTGGTGAGCTAATCCCACTGGCCGCCGCTAAATTGGTTAAGTAGTCACCGGACGCTGTCTCGGCGCGGGCTCCGCTCAGGCGAGCCGGCTATCAATGCAACAAGGCGACCGGGGAAGAGACGGCAAGTTGTGCGGGCACGTGCGGCTTCGAGGCCGGACGTCGGCGAGGAGGTCACCCCATGTCGGAAGCGCATCTGGCGGCGTTCTACGCCCTGTGCGCCGCGCTGGCATCCGCGATCGGCAATGTGGTCCGTCAGCGGTCCGCGCAGGAGGTCACCGACAAACCGGTCGGCCACCTGACGCTGTTCGGCATGTTGTTGCGCGACAAACGATGGTGGCTGGGGGGTGTGGGGGACATCTCCAGTTACTGCCTACTTGCTCTGGCCCTCGATGATGGTTCGGTGTTGTTGGTCATGTCGCTGCAGGTGACGGCGCTGCTGTTCGCCTTACCGATTTACTCGCGATTCGCCCGACATCCGGTAACCCGCTGGGAATGGATGTGGGCGGTATTGCTGGCCGTGGCTTTGGCGATAGTCATCGCTGTTGGGCAGCCGGTCGGCGGCCTGGAGCGGGCGACGGGCAGCACGTGGCTTGTCGTGGCCCTCGTGATGGGTCCGCCGTTGGTGTTGTGTTTGGTCGGCGCCCGAATCCGGAGGGATCGTGCGGTCGCGGCGGTGCTGCTGGCGGCGGTGGCCGGTTCGTTGTTAGCGGTGTTCGCGGTGCTGATGAAGGGCGTTGTCGACATAGTCGAACATCACGCCGGCCAGTTGTGGCACACACCGGAGCTGTATCTCTGGGTGTTCTGCGGAGTGGCCGGAATGATCTATCACCAATCGGCGTATCGCGCCGGCGCACTGACCGCCTCCCTGCCGACGATCATCGCCGCGAAGCCCGTGGTGGGCGGTGTGCTCGGGGTCCTGGTGCTCGAGGAGACCGTGCGTGCCGACGGCACGCAGTTGTTTGTGTTGGCGGTGGCGGCAGTGATGGTGATCGTCGCGACGGTGGGCCTGGCTCGCGGTGAGGCCGCCACCATGGCGGCGGGCGCGGGCCGTGACCTGAAAATCACGGACCGGCCGACGGCGCCGCCGCAACGCTTGAGCGGCTGAGCCGCTCGGCTGGGCCCTTCAGGGTAGGCGTTCGTCAGGCATGTCTTCGGCAACAAGGCCT
Source organism: Mycobacterium sp. (assembly GCA_036495965.1). Lineage (GTDB taxonomy): Bacteria > Actinomycetota > Actinomycetes > Mycobacteriales > Mycobacteriaceae > Mycobacterium. Next base: position 12,990 of record DASXMA010000416.1, on the reverse strand, counting down.
TTCACCTGCTGGTAGTAAATGACCCTGCCGCCGCCGGCCCAATTCCCCTCGGGAATCTCGTGGATCACCGTCCAGACGTGGAACGCCCTTGCGCCCTGCGGTTCGATTCCCGCTGCGGCGCACACCGCGGCGTGCACATTGGCGGTGAGTTGTTCTTTACGACCCTGCGAGAGTGCTCCTTCGAACACCGTTAGGTCGATCCTGAATCGAGGTGCGCCCGGCCCCCTGCCGCCCACCGAGAGCTCAGCCGGATCCACTGCATGCAGGTACACCCACGTGTTGTCGCGCAGAAATGGAGTGTCCGGGGCGCCTTCGGCCCGCAGCAGAACCGTGACCAACTCATCAGTCAGCCGGCTCAACACCGCGTCAGCCACGGAGCCACGCACGAAGGTCAGATCGATCATCGGCATCGCAAAACCCTCTCCTCGCTCACAGCTTTCTCAGGCCCCGCACGACTTTGACGTAGGGCGGGGTCGCGGACGCGCTTTTGCGCAAACTCGGTTGAATCGCACCGGCATTGCCCACCACGAGGTATCGCAACCCGTTGTCGCGGAACTCCGCAATCTGTCCGATGACTTCGTCGGGCGTTCCCACCGCAAACAACTCCCGGACCAGCGAGCGCGGAGCCTTGGCTGCGTAAGAGAGCGCCGTCTGCTCGTCGATTAATTGCGGAATGAAGTCCTGCACCCCGGTGAAGTCGGCCCCTAGCGGGTGTTCCGCGCCGTGGCGTGCCCAGTCCTTCGCTGGACAGTTGAGCGTGAACACCTTGGCGATATCGGAGTCCACGACTTCGTCGATTTCGTGCCGGGACCGGCCGGTCACGATGAACCGGATGAGTGCGGGGGTGATGGCCATCGGGTCGCGTCCGGCATCCGAAGCAGCGGTACGCACGATCTCGAGTTGCTCACCGTATTCGGTTGCGCGGGTCGTTCCGGGGAACCAGCCGTCGGCATAGCGCCCGGTGGCACGCATCATGCGGGGCCCGTGCGCGGCGATCCAGATCTCGGGCCATTTGCCCTTATACGGGGGCAGCGCGAAAGCGGCTTTGTGCAAAGGGAAGAACGGTGAGTCGCGAGTGACCAACTCGCCGTTGGAGTTCCATAGCGCGCGGATGGTGGCCACCGCCTCCTCGAAGCGTGCCACCGGCTTGGACCAGTCAACACCGTAGGGCGCATTGCTTTCCCGCTCGCCGGTTCCGATGCCGAGAACCGCCCGGCCACCGGTGAGCAGGTGCAGCGAGGCGGCGGCCTGTGCGGTGACGGCCGGGTTGCGCCTGCCGGTGTCGGTCACGGCCACGCCGAGGCACATCCGGCCGAGCCGATTGCGGCCCGCCAGGTAGCCGAGCATCGTCCACGGCTCGAGGTGAGCGTCGATCTTGGGGATCACCCGTGCCGCGCCCACATGCTCGGGAGTCCACATCGACGGCGGCCACGCCGAACTGAGGTGGTCGGCCACCCAAAAGGAGTCGGCTCCGCAGGCGAGCCCGGTCATGTAGTCGGCATGGATCAAAGGCTTTGGGCCGAAACGCGAATTGATCGTGTTGTGCATGACGCCCACGCCGAAATCGGCCATCGTCGTCGCTCCTTCGGGCTGCCGACCAGAGACTAGCCGATCGGCTACTCGGACCATAGATGATCGGCACCAGTTCATCAATGGCCGCCGGGCCACGCCGGTGTTTTCCGCCATCGCCTTACCCCGTAGATCGGGAGCGAACCGCGACAATGACTAGATGCGTCTTATGGGGCAAGTCATTCCGCTCGCGCTGGCCGTTGCTGTGGTTGCGGTTTCCGGTGCCGCAACCGCGCAGGCCGGCCCTGACGTGCCGCCGGTCAGCGACGCGGCGCATGCGGCTGGTTTCGTCGACGTTCGGACCGTTGTTCCCGACGCCGTGATCGACCTGCGTTACGCGACGACGAACAATTTCACCGGCACGCAGTTGTATCCGTCCGACGCCCGATGCCTTGTGCACCAATCCATGGCTCCGGGCCTCGCAACGGCCGCGACGGCGCTGCGCCCCCAGGGCCATGTGATGGTGTTCTGGGACTGTTACCGGCCACACGACGTTCAGGTCAGGATGTTCAACGTGGTGCCCAACCCGGCCTGGGTTGCGCGTCCGGGCCAGTATGCGCACAGCCATGAGTCCGGGCGCTCGGTTGACGTGACCTTCACCAGTGTGCAACAGCTGTGCCCGCCCGAGCGTCAAGTGGACGGCCTTTGCCTGGCCGATATGGGCACTGACTTCGACGACTTCTCTTCGCGGGCAACGGCATTCGCTACTCAAGGGGTAAGCGCCGACGCCCAGGCGAACCGGGCCCGGCTGCGGGACGCCATGAAGTACGGCGGGCTGGCCCCGTATTCCGGGGAGTGGTGGCACTTCGACGGTCCCGGTGCCGGCGTCGACCGCCCGATTCTCAACGTCCCAGTCGACTAGGTGTCTCACATACTGGAACTATTAATTCATAATATGGTCACGCCCGGTAAGCTTCACGCTGAGAACGCACAACTCGAGAGGCTGCACCATGACCGACCAACGTTCGGCCACATACACGCACGGACATCATGAATCGGTGTTACGCAGTCACCAGCGACGCACCGCGGAGGACTCTGCGGCCTACTTGCTGCCCTACCTCACGCCGGGCTCATCGGTACTCGACATTGGATGCGGGCCCGGAACGATCACTGCCGACCTGGCCGCCCGGGTCGCGCCGGGCCCCGTGCTGGCCAGCGACCAATTCGCCGACGTTCTCGACGTGGCCCGCGTCGAGGTCGAGCGGCGCAACCTGTCCAATGTCTCGTTCGCCACCGCCGACGTGCACGCGCTCGACTTTCCGGACGACGCCTTCGACGTCGTACACGCTCACCAGGTACTGCAGCACGTCGCCGATCCGGTTCGGGCGCTGCGGGAGATGCGGCGAGTGTGTCGCCCGGGCGGAATCGTGGCCGCCCGCGACGCCGACTACGCAGGTTTCATCTGGTTCCCGCGGCTTCCGGCGCTGGATCTTTGGCGGGACCTGTATCAGCAGGCGGCTCGGTCCAACGGCGGCGAACCGGATGCGGGCAGGCGACTGCTGTCGTGGGCCCTTGAGGCAGGATTCGGCGACGTCACGCCGACCGGAAGCCTGTGGTGCTACGCGACGGCCGCGACGCGCGAATGGTGGGGCGGAATGTGGGCAGACCGAATTCTTCACTCGGGGGTGGCTCGCGACCTGCTCAATTCAGGTATGGCCACTACCGCCCAGCTTGAGGAGATCTCGGCGGCGTGGCGGGCCTGGGCCGCCGCACCCGATGGATGGCTGTCGATACCGCACGGCGAAATCCTCTGCCGCGCATAGTAGTTCACGTCTTCGCACTGGGGACTGCGGGGAAACCCACGCAAAGGGACTCGAACGCGTCAGCGGCCCTCAACACGGTGGCGTCGTCGAATCGCTTGCCCACGATCATCATTCCAGCGGGCAGGCCATCGACCAGCCCTGCGGGCACCGAGATTGCGGGATGGCCGGTGATGTCAATGGGTGCGACGTTGAAAGCCTTGCCGACCGCTCGTCCGAACAGCGCGACATCCTGGGGGCTGCCCTTCGGCAGTGTGTCGGCCGTGCCGGGCACGGTGGGCATCACCAGCACGTCGTATTGCGCGAGCGCCGCATCATAGGCGGCGCGCAGGTGCGGCACCAGATTGCGCGCCTTGGCATAGGATGTGCCGCCAAGCGTGCCCAGCCCGTAGTGTCCGCACAGCGCCGTCGCCTTGATGATGCTGGATAGCTGGTCGGCCTTGACTGCACGCTGTCTTGCGAAGTGCGCCATGAGTTCTGGGTCGTAGAGACCATCCATTCCAAGCCCGTAGCCGTTGCCATCCACCATCTGATATGTGGCGCCGTCGGAAAAAATAACGGCGAAGACATGAATGGCGGTGCGGTGCCACGGCACGCTGATTTCGCTTACGGTGCAGCCGATTTCGGTGAACTTCCGCGCCGCAGACCGGACCAGGTCGTCGACCTCCGGCCGTGAGCCGGGTTGCCCGAAGCCCTCGCTGACAATGCCCACCCGGAGACCGGCCACGTCGCCGGTGAGCGCAGCCGAATATTTGACCGCGGCTATTTCCTGGGGCTGGCGCGGGTCCCGGCCGTCGGGTCCGGCGAGCACCGTGAGCAAAAGCGCGGCGTCGGCGACCGTACGCGTAATAGGACCGAGGTGATCGAGTGTCCGTTCGATCGGGAACGCCCCCGTGTACGGGATTAGCCCATGCGTCGGCTTGTGCCCGACAACGCCGCACAGCGACGCGGGGATCCGGATCGATCCGCCTTGGTCGCCGCCGAGGGCCAGTTCGACCTCACCGGCGGCGACGAGTGCGGCGCTCCCGCTGGATGACCCACCCGTTTCGCGCGTGGTGTCCCACGGGTTGCGCACCGGTCCGGACGCGGAGGTGAAACTGGACCCCGAAGCGCAAAGATCCTCGCAGACGCTTTTGCCCGCGATGGTTGCCCCGGCGGCAAGCAGCCGCTCGACGACGGTCGCGTCGCGGCTGGGGACGAAGCCCTCCACCGCGCGTGATCCGTTCATCATCGGAATGCCGGCGACGGCGATATTGTCCTTGATGACCACCGTCCGGCCCGATAGCGGCCCCTCGGCGCCGGAGGTGATTTCAGCCCGGACAAACCAGGCGCCGAGAGGGTTGGCGTCAGGGGCCGGGAACCGGTAGGCCCGTTCAGGAGGCTGCGGGCGCGCGAACTCGTCATACAGCTTGTCGACGATGTCGTAAGACTTCAGCGTGTACTCGACGATGGCCAGGTAGGTCCGCTGGGCGTCGGCATCCAGGTGAAAGCCGAAGTGTTTGGCCGCGGCGTCGATGTCCGCTGCCGATGGTCTGGAAACCGTCATGTCGACCTCCGTCTTTGATCGGCCCGCGCTCAGCAGCTTAGAGGCCGCCCACCGATCGTCAGCTGACAACCCGCGGCTCATACCCCTGTTTGTCCAGGTCAGCATTGTGGTATTGGCATTCTCTTTTTTTGCAAGTACGTTATTCATCGATGGATAACGCAGCTCAAACACCGTCGGGTATCCCGCTCGCGCCGGTGTATGGGCCGGGGGATCGAAGCGCGGAACCTCCGGCGCCGGGCGAATTTCCCTTCACCCGGGGCAACTTCGCGTCCGGGTACCGCGGCAAGCTGTGGACGTTTCGGCAATACTCCGGCTTCGGCACCGCCGAGGAATCCAACCGGCGCTACCGCTACCTGCTGGACCAAGGTGGGACCGGGCTGTCGGTGGCGCTGGACCTACCCACCCAGTGCGGGTACGACTCCGACGACCCCGAGTTCGGCGAGGAGGTCGGCCGGGTCGGCGTCGCGGTAGACACGCTGGCCGACGCCGAGATCCTGTTCGACGGCATCCCGCTGGACAAGATCAGCACGAGCATGACGATCAACGGTACGGCGGCGATCCTGCTGGCGTTCTATGTCGCCGCAGCCGAGCGAAAGGGCATACCGCGGGCGAAGCTCACCGGGACCATCCAGAACGACATCCTCAAGGAGTATGCATCCCGCGGGACCTGGATCTGGCCGCCGGAGCCGTCACTGCGGCTGATCGCCGACACCATCGAGTTCTGCGCGGCAGAGGTCCCGAAATTCAACGCCATCTCGGTGGCCGGGGCACATTTCCGCGACGCCGGAGCCAACGCCGTGCAAGAGATGGCGTTTACCCTGGCCGACGGCGTCACCTATTGCGACACCGTGGTGGCACGCGGCCGGATGACTATCGACCAGTTCGCGCCGCAGATCTCGTTCTTCTTCTATACCCACGGGGATTTCTTCGAAGAGATCGCGAAATACCGCGCGGGACGCCGACGCTGGGCCACGATCGTGCGGGAACGCTACGGGGCGACGACAGACAAGGCGTCGATGTTCCGCTTCGGCTGCGTGTGTGGCGGCGCGTCGCTGTATGCGCCGCAGGCGCACAACAACGTGGTGCGGGTGGCGTACGAGGCGATGGCGGCGGTGCTGGGTGGCGTCCAGTCGATGTTCACCGCGGCCTGGGACGAACCGTTCGCATTGCCCACCGAGGAATCCACCACAGTGGCGCTGCGCACCCAGCAAATCCTGGCCTACGAAAGTGGTGTGGCCAGCGTCGCCGATCCGCTCGGCGGCTCTTACTTCGTCGAGGCGCTCACCGACGACACCGAGGCCCGCATCATTGAGATCATGGATGACCTGGAGCGGCACGGCGGGATGGTCAGCGCGATCGAGGACGGCTACCTGCAGGGGCTGATCGCCGACGAAGCCTTTCGGATGCATCAGGACATCGAAGCCGGGACCCGGCCCGTTGTCGGGGTCAACCGATTCGTGTCCGAGGAGCCGGAGCCGGATGTCGTCACCTACGAGCTCGACGCCGAGGGCCGCGATTTGCAGCTCAAGCGGCTCGCTAAGGTAAAGGCCGAAAGAGATTCGGCCGCAGTAAAATCCAGTCTGGCGGCACTGTCGCGCGCCGCTGAAGGAACCGACAATCTGATGCACAAGCTGATCGACTGCGCCAACGCCTACTGCACGGTCGGTGAGATGGTATCCGCGCTCAAAGCGGTATGGGGCGAATTCCAGCAACCGGTGGTGTTCTAGATGGCCGTCCGGATTCTGGTTGCCAAGCCCGGCCTCGACGGACACGACAGAGGCGCCAAGATCGTCGCCCGCACCTTGCGCGATGCCGGCTTCGAGGTCATCTACACCGGCATCCGGCAGCGCATCGAAGACATCGCATCGATCGCCGTCCAGGAAGACGTTGCCGTGGTGGGCTTGAGCATCCTGTCCGGTGCTCACTTGGCGCTGACTACCCGCACCATCGAGGCCTTGCGCACGGCCGACGCCGCCGACATTGCCGTCGTCGTCGGTGGAACCATCCCGCACGCCGACGTACCCAAGCTGCTGTCGGCTGGCGCCGCCGCGGTATTCCCCACTGGGACACCGCTCGACACGCTGGTGCGCGAGATCCGCGCGCTAACCGGCACCCCGCAACCCGCCGTGCAAACAGCCCCGGAGGAACCGTGCGCATCGGAGTGATGATCGGACCCGAGCGTGGGGATTCAGCACGCAAGGTCACCAAGATGCTGGCCGACATCGACTGGGCCGAGACCGCCGGCCTGGACAGTGCCTGGATCCCGCAGATTCCCAATGACTTCGATGCGCTCGTTGCGGTGGCCTTGCTGGGGACGCGCACCAGCCGGATCGAACTGGGCACCGCGGTCGTTCCGCTGCAGGCGCAGCATCCAATTGCATTGGCGCGCCAGGCTTTGTCCGTGCACGCCGCCGCCGGGGGCCGGCTGGTACTCGGCGTCGGGCCGTCACATCACTGGATCGTGGACGACATGCTGGGGATCCCCTATCAGCGGCCGGCCGGATACACCCGCGACTACCTTCAAGTGCTGGACGCCGCCTTCGCCAACCCCGGCCCGGTCGACGTGGAGAACGACAGCTTCCGAGTGCACAACCCGCTCGACCTGGCTCCGGTAGCCCCTTTGCCGGTGCTGGTCGCGGCGCTCGGGCCGGTGATGCTGACAATTGCCGGTGAGCGCGCCGACGGCACCATCCTGTGGATGGCCGACGAGCGCGCCGTGGCCGAACACGTCGTCCCGCGCATCACCAAGGCCGCCGATAATGCCGGGCGCCCGGCGCCACGCATCGTCGCCGGCGTGCCGGTTTGCCTTTGCGCGGCAGGCGAAGTCGACGCCGCGCGCGAGCGTGCCAACAGGATTCTGGGTGAGGCCGAGGTTTCGCCCAACTATCAGCGACTGCTCGGCTACGGCGACGCCAAGGATGTGGGCGATATCTGCGCGGCCGGCGACGAGGATGCGATCCTCGCGCGGATGCGCCGGTTCGCCGACGCCGGCGTGACCGATCTGTCGGTACGGCTGCTGCCGATCGGCGACAACCGGGACGAGCTCGTTGCCTCCAAACGCCGCACCCGCGAGATGATCGCCGCGCTTGCCACGGAGTTGCGGTGACGCCGGAAAACCGCGGACCACTAGCGGGAATTCGGATACTCGAAGTCGGCACCATGCTGGCCGGTCCCTATGCCACCATGCTGCTCGCCGATCTCGGCGCCGAGGTCACCAAGATCGAACCACGCGGTGGCGAGATCTCCCGGGGTGTCGGGCCCAGCTACTTCGCCAGCCTGAACCGCAATAAATCCAGCATTTGTGTGGACCTGAATTCTGAAGCGGGACAGCAACACTTGGGTGAACTCGCGTCGCAGTCGCACGCGCTACTGGTGAACCTGAAGCCGTCAGCCATCCGCCGGCTTGGCCTCACCTATGAGCACTTACGGCGGCACAACGAACGGATCGTCTGCGTGGCGATCACTGGCTTCGGCTTGCACGGCGGCGACGACCCGGCTTTCGACTATGTGGTCCAGGCGGGTGTCGGGATAGCCGCGCTGACCGGCGACCCGGACGGGCCGCCGACGCTGCCGGGGTATTCGTCGGCTGACAACTCCACCGGAATGTGTGCGGCGCTGGGGCTTCTGGCCAAGATCATCTCCGGCACCGGCGGGCAAGTGGATGTGTCGCTGCGCGACGTGATGCTGTCGCAGCTCAACTATCACGCCTCGGCCTACCTCAACAACGGAGTCGAGCCGCAGCGACACCCAAACGGAGCGCACTCGTATTACGTTCCGGCGCAGCTCTTTCCGACTGCCGACGGGTACCTGGCGCTGTTCATCACGCACGACGGGTTCTGGAAATCCTTTGCTGCTGAAGCGGGTATCGGCGGTTTCGAAGGCATGGCTGAACGGGTGGCGCGGCGTGATGAGGTGCTTGCCGTCGTCACAGCGATACTGGCGACTGACACCGCCGCCGGGTGGGAACGGCGACTGCGTCCACTCGGGGTCCCTGCAGCAGCGGTTCGAACGCTTCCCGAGGCACTGAAGGCGACTCCGGAAGTGGTTGTGACGGCGGGCGAGTTCCGCCTCGTCGGGAGTCCGATCAACGTTTCCGGTTATCAGCCCGAGTACCGGCCGCCGCCAGAGCTGGCCGGGTGCTGAATCCCCGGTAGAGGCCTACTGGGCCCGCTCCGGACCGGTGAGGTGAGCTTCGGCGAGTTTGCGGAACGCCGCCACCAGACGACTCCGATCGCCGGAGCGGCTCGCCAATACAACATGGCTGGGCTCGACGCCTTCCAAGGGGACGGTGGTGATATCGGGGCGCAGGCTGTTGCCGTGGAAGCCGGCCGTGATGGCGACCGCCTGCCCGGAGGCGATGAGTTCGAACTTGTCCTCGAGGGCTTCGATGAACGGACCGTCGGGTGCCTTGCGTCCGTCGGGCCGGGGATCGATGCGCCAGAAAGCACTCCAGGCCGGATCGGAGTGCCGCACCCGCGGCATGGGTTCGTCGGCGATGTCGTCGAGGGTGACCGATTCTCTTCCCGCCAGCCGATGGTCGATCGGTATCGCCAGCACCCGAGGCTCGTCATAGAGGACCGTCACGTGCAGCTGGTCGGTCGGGAACGGCAGCCGGGTTACCACCGCGTCCACCCGATGGTCGAGCAGCGCATGACGCGCTTGGTCCCAGTCCAAGTGCATGACTTGCACGTCAGCGTCGGGGTTTTCGCGACGCAGCTCGCGCACCGCCGCCGTGATGATCATGCCCGTCGTGTAGCCGATGATGATGCGGCTGGGCTGGGCGGCGGCCCGCGCCTCCGCCCTGGCCTGCATTGCCGAGCGCAGCAGCGCCTTGGCGCGCGGCAGGAACACTTCGCCGGCATCCGTGAGCTGGGTGCCCTGCGGCGTGCGGTCCAACAGGCGCGCGCCCAGCTGGTGCTCCAGCCGGCGAATCTGCCGGCTCAACGACGGCTGCCCGATGCGCAACGCCGAGGCCGCCCGGCCGAAGTGCCGGTGCTCGGCCACCGCAACGAAGTAACCCACCAGCCGCAGGTCGAGGTCTACCGCCAGCGATGCCGAGTCTGTCATGCGCTCATCGTAACCCTCGCGTCCAGAACTGGCGGCTCCATAGCGTCAGTAAACAGGGGTGATGCCCGAAGCGCATCGCATCATCTGAAATAGGACTTGGACACGTGGTGCGAGACGGTCATTGACTGGATGTCACCGACCAGAAAGGAATTTCCCCCAATGCATGTTTTCGTTACCGGCGCGACCGGACACATCGGTTCCGCCGTTGTTGCCGAACTCCTCGAAGCCGGGCACAAGGTCACCGGCCTGGCCCGCTCGGACGAGGGCTCGGGCGCCCTGGCGGCTGCCGGTGCCACGGTGCGTCGGGGCGATCTCGACGATCTCGACGGCTTGCGGGATGCCGCCGCAGCGGCCGACGGCGTCATCCACCTCGCCTTCAGGCACGACTTCGACGACTTTGTCGGCGCCGCGCAGACGGATCTGCGCGCCGTCGAGACGATGGGCGAGGCGCTTGTGGGCTCCGATCGACCCTTCGTCATCACGTCGGGAACGCTATTCCTCGCGCTTTTAGCACCGGGACGTCTCGGGACCGAACACGACACATTGCCCGGCGGACCCCGCATCGACTCGGAAAACGCGGCGATCGCGCTGGCCGAGCGCGGGGTGCGATCGTCGGTCGTCCGACTTTCGCCGTTGGTGCACAGCACCCTGGATCACCACGGCTTCGCCCACCACCTGATCAACACAGCCCGCGACACCGGCGTGTCCGCCTACATCGGCGACGGGTCCAACCGCTGGCCCGCTCTCCACACGCTCGACGCAGCACACCTGTACCGGCTGGCTCTCGAAAAGGCCCCCGCGGGGACGCGGTTGCACGGGGTTGCCGACGAGGGCGTGCCGTTCCGCGACATCGCCGCCGTCATCGGCCGTCATTTGAATGTGCCGGTAGTCAGCATTTCCGGGGAAGAAGCCGGCCACTTCGGCTTTCTGTCTGTGTTCGCATCGCTGGACAATCCGACCTCGAACGCCCTGACCCAAAAAGTGCTGGAATGGCAGCCCGAACGGCCCGGGCTGATCGAGGACCTCGACGAAGGCCACTACTTCAGCGAATGACCCAGTTCCGAAAGGAGATTCGCCAATGACAACCACCGCTGTGGTCGCTGCGGCCCGCAACGCCTTGGGATCCGTTGGTGTGTGCATGCCGGTCTCGTTCACCAGCAACCCGCACGCCGATCTGCAGCGCGAAGCCGCTGGCCGGCTGGAACGGGCCGGATACCGCGCCGTCTGGACCAACGAGGTGATCGGCAAGGACGCCTTCGTGCAACTCGCCACGCTGATGACCACGACTGAGCGCATGGTGTTCGGCACCTCTATCGCCAATATCTGGGCCCGCCCGGCTCAGACCATGCATGCCGCGGCTGCCCAACTGGCCCAGGCGTATCCGGGCAGGATCGTGGTAGGCCTCGGGGTGGGGTACCCGGAACAAGCGGCCAGCACCGGGCAAGAATTCGGCACCCCGCTGGTCACGATGCGTGATTACGTGGACCGAATGGACAGTCCCACTTGGCCGCCGGCGCCGGACACCGCCTATCCCCGGATCGTTGCCGCCAACGGGCCGAAAATGCTTGCGCTGGCAGGTGAGATCGCCGACGGAGCAATGCCGGCCGGGCTGCCTCCGGAGTTCACCGCACAAGCCCGGCAGGTGCTCGGACCCGACAAGCTTCTTGTCGTCGGACTGTCCGTGGTCGGCAACGCAGACGCCGACCGGGCGAAAGCGACTGCGCGGGAGGAGGTATCGGGAAGGCTCAGCTCGCCACCGTTTGCGGCCCGGATAGCCGGGCTGGGCTACTCGGCCCGGGACATCGCCGAAGTGAGCGACCGGATGGTGGATGCGCTTGTCGCTAGTGGTAACCCGGCGGCCATCGCCGCCAAGGTGCGCGAGCCCCTGGTTGCAGGCGCCGATCACGTAACACTTCTACTGCCCATCGGGAGCGACTTCGCCACGGGCGTAAGCCAACTCGAACAGCTGGCGCCGGCGCTCGCAGAAGTCGGTTAGCCGCCGCACTCGGTGGTCGTCTCGAGCAGTCGCGGGATCGGCGCAGGATCCAACTGCAGGGCATCGGACATGTGTAGCTGGCCGGCGTTGGCGATCATGTTGTCCAAGACGGCCTGCAAGTCGTCACCCTCGATCTCGTAGATGGCGACATACGGGCCGTCGCCGTCAACCGGACGCAGCCGGCGCGCCGAGACGAACCCGTCGAGAGCCACCAGTTCGCCCAGATGGACTTCGTCGTACCAGGTGTTGTACTCCTGGTCGCGATCGGGCGAACTGGGTCGACTCTCAACGAGGATGATGCCCTTGGCCATCGTCGCCGCCTCTCTTGTGACTACTCGTAGCGCACCGTGATCGAATCCGTGTCGGGTACGCCCTGGCACGTCAGAATGTAGCCCTCGGCCACTTCGTCGTCTTCGAGAGCGTCGTTGACCCGCATGGTCGCGTGGCCCTCCTCGAGTCTGGCCATGCAGGTGCCGCAGTTGCCGGCCTCGCAGTTGAAGGGCGGCTCGAGGCCGGCCCGCCGTGCGCTTTCCAGCAGCGTCTCGCCGGGGACCAGTGGCACCGACACCTTCTTGCGGTCGAGGTAGATCGTTACCGTGCCGGCCTCGGCGCCGTTTAACGGATCTGTCACCCGTGGAGTCTCCTCGATGGTCGCGGCGACCGCTGCCTGCTGGAACGCTTGGAGTTCCGCCATGGCCGCCCCCTCCCGTACTTGCATTCTTCAGTATAGAGAATACTATTCTCCCTAGGCGATAGGATCGATCCTCTCAAGATTGTGCCGATGTCGGGTCAGCCGGGGCCTGCCAGGGAAGGACGAGACGTGACCGAGCCGGCCGCGCTCGTGTTCGAGGAACGGCGATTCACCCTGCCTCAACTCGATGCACTGGCCGACGGGCTGGTCCTGGCCCTGGCCAAGTTCAATGTTTCCGCAGGTGAGCGCGTTGCGCTCATGGCGTCCAATCGGCCGGAGTTCGTCGCCGCCCTGCTTGCGATTTGGCGTCTGGGTGCTGCCGCTGTACTGATCAGCCCGGCATGGAAGCGCCACGAGGTCG
>DASXMA010000415.1:0-1950 GCA_036495965.1 Mycobacterium sp. | reverse complement strand
TGCGCAACAGATCTTCCTTGCGGGCCAGCCCTTTGCGCCGTGGCAGCGCGGCGAGGACCTCGAGAAGTTCATCGATAAGGTCAACCAGGTCCCGATCGGCCCCGGCGGCACGCCGGTGTTCAGTGCCCACCAGATGTGCAGTGCAAAACTGGGCAGCGACCCGCAGACCTGCGTCGCGAAGCCAAATGGCGAGCTGCACGACACGACCGGGGTCTGGATCGCCGACGCCAGCGGGATGCCCTGCTGCTCTGGGGTAAATCCCATGGTGTCTGTCATGGCATTGGCGCGCCGCACGGCGACGAACATGCTGAACCAGCCCTGACACATGCCGCAGCAGACGGCGACTGGGCAGCGGCTTTACTAAGCGGTTGCTTATAAATAAGCGACCGCTTATAGTCGGCGCATGCGGCGGATCGGGTGAGCGTGACAACGGCGAGCGTCGTCAGTTGTTCTAAGGCCGCCGCGCGGATCAGGGCGGCGGCGATCGAGGCGTTCGCCGAGCACGGTTATGGCGGTACGACCACCCGCGACATCGCAGCACGGCTCGGTTTGAGCGCGGCCGCGATGTATCCGCACTACAAATCCAAAGAAGAACTGCTCTTCGTCATTGCGTACGAGGGCCATCAAAAGACTGTCGAATGGCTCCAGGCCGCCGATCCGGCCGGCGAATCGCCCGCCAATCGCCTACGGGCGGTGGTTGGCGAGTTTGCCCGGACGCAGGCGGCTTATCACGGCCGGTCAAGGGTGGTCGAGTACGAGTTGACGGCACTCTCGCCGGACCACTACCGAGTGATCGTCGGGCTGCGCCGAAAGCTGACGCGGCAGGTGCGGGAGATCGTGGAAGCCGGCGTCGCGGACGGATCTTTTGCGGTTCCGGACGGCGAGGGCGTCACCCTTGCCATCGTTTCACTGTGTGTCGACGTCTGCCGCTGGTTCCCGACAGGGCGCTACGCCGATCCCGAAACAGTGGCCAAGCTCTACTCCGAGTTGGCGGTTCGCGTCGTCAGCGCGACTAGCGATAGGAACGACTAGATGATGCAACCGCAACTCGCCCAACCCTGGGGCGGCGCCAGTCACTTCAGCGACATCGCCGGGCCGGTGCACTGGGTGGACTTCGGCGGGCCGGCGGGGGTTCCGCCCATCGTCATGGTGCACGGATTGGGTGGCTCACACCTGAATTGGGTCAGGATCGCTCGACCGCTGACCGAGCGCAACAGAGTGATCGCCATCGACCTGCCCGGATTCGGGTTCTCACCTGCTGCGGGCAGGAGGACCACCATCGAAGCCAACACGAAGGTACTCGACCGCTTCATCAACGAAACCCTTGGCAGCCCAGTCATTTTGATGGGTAACTCGATGGGCGGTGCCGTCACGATTCTGGAGTCAGCCGCCAGCCCGCAGGCGGTCGCCGCGGTCGTACTGGTCGATCCGGCACTGCCACGACCCGCGGAAGTTCCCGACCCCCAGGTCGCCGCACAGTTCCTGATGTACACGCTTCCCGGCGTCGGCGAGGCCTTCCTGGACATCAGCAGACGATCCAGAACCGACCGCGAGCTCGTCGAACGAGTCGTGAACCTGTGCTTTGCCGATCCGCGCCGGAGCTCCCCGGAGGTGATGGACGCCTCCACCGAACTCGTCGCACACCGCCGCCGCCATATGCCCTCCCAGGATGCCGCCTTCCTGCAGGCTGCACGGTCGGTGGTGCGGGCCGGTCTCCGGCCGCGTCACTTCAAGAACACGATGAGGTCGCTTGTGCAGCCGGTGCTGCTCATCCACGGCGATCGGGATCGGCTGGTGCCCGTCGCCGCCGCGCGCATAGCGGCCGCCGCTAATCCCAAGTGGGACACCGAGATTCTCCATGACGTCGGACATACACCACAGCTCGAGGATCCCGACGCAGTAATCCACGCCGTGTCGCGCTGGCTGGATCGCCGCGAACTTGGCGCCACC
>DASXMA010000414.1:0-4084 GCA_036495965.1 Mycobacterium sp. | reverse complement strand
AGTTCGGTCGGTGTGCACGAGGCGTTCGTGCTCCGTGACGGAGACAGGGCCGAATACAACGGGCTGAGTGTGCACCGCGCCGTCTCCGCCGTGACCGACGAAATCGCTCCTGTTCTTGTCGGCGCCGAACTCGACGACCCGCGGTCCCTGGACCGGATCATGATCGAGCTGGACGGCACGCCGGACAAGCACCGCCTTGGCGGAAACGCGATCTACTCCACCTCGATCGCGTTGCTGCGCGCAGCGTCCGCGGCGGCCGGTACGCCCACTTACGCCTACGTCGGCGCACTGCTGGGACTGAAACCGCCGACCACCGTGCCGGCGCCCAGCTTCAACATGATCAACGGTGGCCGCTACGGGGATATCTTCCAGACGTTCAACGAGTTCCTCATCGTGCCTTACCGCGCCGACTCCATCGAGTCGGCTGTCGAGAAGGGAGTGAGCTTGTTCGGCGTGCTGGGCGAGGTGCTTGCCGGGCGGCTCGGCCGCGCACCGCTGGTGGCGTCGTCGTACGGGTATGTCGCTCCGTCCAGCGACCCGCGGGTCGTCATGGAGGTGCTGGCCGAGGCGGTCGAGCGTGCCGGCTGTGCCGACGTCATGGCGTTTGCACTGGACTGTGCGTCTAGCGAGGTATACGACAAGAGCACGCAGACATACGCATTCAACGGGGAGCGGGTGACCGCCGAGGCTCTGATCGACTACGCCCGGGCGCTGTCGGAGGACTACCCGATGGTGTTCATCGAGGACCTGCTCGACGGGGACGACTGGGATGGCTTCACCAAAGCGGTAGAGGCCATTGACCACTCCATCATCCTCGGCGACGATCTGATCGTCACCAACCGCGACCGCCTGGAACGGGCGGTAAAGACCTCCGCAGTCGACGGCTTCATCCTGAAGCCCAATCAGGTCGGGACCATCGCCGAGGCACTGGACTGCTTCGAATACGCTTCGCAGAACTGTATTCTGGCGATCCCGTCTGGCCGGTCGGGCGGAGTCATCAACGATGTCGTGATGGACCTGGCGGTAGGACTAGGGGCACCATTCCAGAAAAACGGCGCGCCGCGGTCGGGCGAGCGCATCGAGAAGCTCAACTTCCTGCTGCGCGCGGCCGAAGGCATCCCGAACTGCGCGCTGGCGAACGTGCCGGCATTGGTGCGGTTCTGAGCCAGGCCAGCCGTTAGCCGCCCAACACCAGCCCTGCTGCCAAGGCGGCCGCGCACACCGCCAACGCGATCGAGAGCGCAATCCAGTCACCCAGTTTCGGCTGCGACGGGGCCGCCGAGATTTGACCGGTGCCGCCGCGGGCGGTGATCGCATCGCCCATCTCGTCGGCGCGCCGCAGCGTCACGGTGACGACCGCGACGATCAGGTCGATCGCGTCTACCGCCAGTCGCCTGAGACGGGCCCTGCGGGTACGCGGTGTCTGTTTGGGCCGCAACCGGCGAGCGGCGTGGAGCACCCGGAATTCGTCGATCAGCATCGGGAAGGTGCGCAGTGCGAGACCCAAAGCGACCGACCAGTCGTCGACTGGGATCCGCAATGGTCGCAGTCGGCGACCCAGAGTGGCCACCGCGGGCGGGATTTCGGCGACATTGGTGGTCCACGACACCAGCGCGCCCATGCTGAGCAACACGATCGATAGCGCGGTGAGGCGCAGGAAGTCCAGCAGGCCGCCGAGACCGAGCGAGACCGTGCCCACGTGGATCTCCGGACTGCCGCCGGCCAACGTCGCAATGGCACCGACGATGGCCAACAGGATCCACAGCCAGCGCGGCACCGACGGCAGGGCGCCTCGGGGAATGTGTGCGAGCCACGCTCCGGCCAGCGCCAGCGCGGCCAGCAGGCCGATCGCCACCCATCCCGGGTAGAGCGTCAACAACACCGAAATACCAAAAACGACAATCAGTTTGGTGCCGGCCCATAGCTCGTGGATGGTGGAGCGCCCGGGCACCGGGCGCAGCAGCACAACGGGGCGAGGTGAGCGGCGGGTCGGGCGCTTCGCCGGCGGGGTCGCAGTCACGTTGTTCGCCCGGGTCGTGGCCGGCTCAACAGCCGGTTCCAGCAGACCGTCGCGCAGGTGCAGGGTGCGCGGGCACAACTCCTCCAGCCCAGCGAAGTCATGGGAGATGACTACCACGGTCAGACCGGTGTCACGGCGCCGATCCGCGAGTAGCCGCACAAGACCGCGCTGGCTGGCGGCATCGAGCCCCGCCAGCGGCTCGTCGAGGATCAATACCCGTGGCGACCGCGCCAGCAGCCCGGCCAGGACTACGCGCCGCATCTGGCCGCCGCTGAGCTGGTCGATGCGCCGTTTCGCCAGCGCGCCATCCAGGCCGACGACGGCCAGGGCGGCGATCACCCGGGCGTGATCGTGAGGCGAAAACCCGCCCGCCGAGGCCACTTCCAGGTCGACACGGCTGCGCATCAATTGCAGCCGGGCCGCCTGGAACTGGAGTGCGACCGCGCCGACCTGCTCAGAGATGAGGCGCTCGTCAAGCAGACAGGTGCCGGCGGTCGGTTGCGTCAATCCGGCCATGATCCACGCCAGAGTCGACTTACCGGAGCCGTTGCCGCCGTGGATCAGCAGCCCGTCGCCCTCATGCACCACGAAGCTGATGTCGCGGAGCGCGGTCTTCGCCCAGGGGGTGCTACTGCCGTATTCGTGGCCGACACCTGTGAGTTCGAGCACCGGCGCGTGGGATTGGTGGCCCATGGGGACAGTCGGCGCCGGCGCGGCCGCGGTCTCGACCATAGCGGTGTTATCCAGCGATTCGCTGAGGTTGATCGTGCGGTCGGCGGACTCAGCCTCGTCGGTGTAATGGGTGATGTGCACCAGGGCCGTTCGGTGCCGGTCGGTCAGGCCGGACAGCACGCCGATCAGTGCTTCCCGGCCCTGCGGGTCGACCATGCTGGTGACCTCGTCGGCAATGAGCAGCGCTGGCTCCCGCGCCAGTGCCGCGGCCACGGCCAGGCGCTGCAGTTCGCCGCCCGACAGGCCGCCGGTGTCGCGTTCGGCAAGGCCGCTCAGCCCGACTTCACTGAGTAACTGCTCGACGTCGGTGGTCTTCCCAGGCGGCAGCCCCCAGACCACGTCGTCGGCGACCCGCGTGCCCAGCACCTGGGTTTCCGGGTGCTGCATGACGACCGCGGTGCCACCGAGCTGACCCAGACCCGTTTCGCCGGGGCGTTCGACCGTGCCCGATGTCGGTTCGCGGCCGGCCAGGATCAGCATCAGCGTGGTTTTCCCCGAGCCGTTGGCGCCGGTGATCGCGACGTGTTCGCCCGCCACCACGTCCAGAGTGACCGCACGCAGCGCGTCGTGGTCGGCGCGCGGGTAGCGGAGGCGCACCTCTTCCAGGCGCACCGGGACCGGCCGGATCGGCCCGCTGCTGACCGGCGTGTCTAGTTTGTGCACATCGGGAACGCCAGCCAGCCGCTGCAGCACCCGCGACAGGACCCACCAACCGATCATCGAGGCGCCGACGATCGCGACGACGGCGTAACCGAGGACGACCAACTGCCAGTAATCGAGCGCGTCGGCGAACAACCGCTTGAGCTCCCCCGCGGCCGTCTGCAGCTGCGGCACCCATGCTATGACCGTCGCGAATCCGTCCACGGTGGCGGTGATCGTATGGAACGCCAGCTGCCGAAGCCGCCCCAGGACGGTCAACGCGATAACTGCCGCGGCACCGACCACAGCACCGGCGCCACAGGACACCGCGATCACGGTCGGCGTGCCGCGGCGGAGGCGTTTGACGAAGCCAGCCAGCCCGCCCACATACGCACTGAGCGTGACCGCCCCGAAGCCGCTGAAGCCGACTACCAGAAAGCCGATCACCGCAGCGGCAACCGTCGCGGTGATCACAACACGGATCCGGTAGCGGTAGGCCAGCAGCCCCATCGGCACGGTGCCCAGCAATCCCAGCCCCCCTGCGTGCGGGAGGACGACAGCAATGATGGCGATTACCGCGCACAGGGCGCCCATCACCGATGCCTGTGCCATCTCGCCGGGTCGAAGCTGTTGATCCTGACCAAATCCGCTTTTCAACAGCGTCTGACAGTCCTCGGCTTCATCCCGATGGCG
>DASXMA010000413.1:0-7985 GCA_036495965.1 Mycobacterium sp. | reverse complement strand
ATCAAGCTGCGCGAGGTCGGTTTCACCGACGTCACGGTGTATGAGAAGGCCGACCGCCTAGGTGGCACCTGGCGCGAGAACACCTACCCCGGCATCGCCTGCGACGTGCCGGCACACCTGTACACCTTCGCCCCGAACCCGGAGTGGAGCCATGCGTTCGCGCCCGGACCGGAGATCCTCGCCTATTTCGAGGGCGTTGCCACCCGTTACGGTGTCGACGGGTTGATCCGCTACGCCAACGAGGTGCGGCGCCTGGAGTACGACGCGAACCGTTGGCGCATCGAGACTTCCACCGGTGAGCTCGACGAGGCCGACGTCGTCATCGCCGCCACCGGTGTGTTGCACCACCCCCGATACCCCGACATCGACGGGCTCGACGACTTCGGCGGCACCGTGTTCCACAGCGCCCGCTGGGACCATGACGTGCCGCTGGGAGGTTCCCGGCTGGGCGTGGTCGGCACCGGCTCGTCGGTGGTGCAGATCACTGGCGCGCTGGCCGGTGTTGTCGGCGAGCTCCGGTTGTTCCAGCGCACCCCGCAGTGGATCCTGCCGGTGGACAATCCGCCCACCGACGAGGCGGACCGGGCCCGCTATCGGGCGGACCCGGCCTTACTGACTGAGGTGCGCGCGGAACTGAACACCGGCTTCGTGCAGAGCTTCGCCAACGCGGTCGTCGACGCCGACTCGCCCGCGCTGTGGGCGCTGCAAAAGGCGGCCCGCGCCAACCTCGAAGACAATGTCACCGACCCCGGGCTGCGGGAGAAGTTGCGCCCCGACTATCGGGCCGGATGCAAGCGGTTGATCATCTCGCCGAACTTCTACGACGCCATCCAGCGGCCCAACGCCCACCTGGTCACCGAGCCCATCGCCCGGGTCGAGGCCGGCGGGGTGCGCACCGTCGACGACCAGTTGCATCCGCTCGACGTGCTGGTGCTCGCGACGGGTTTCCGGGTCGATCGCTTCCTGCGCCCGATCGAGGTGATCGGCCGCGATGGCGTACGTCTGGACGAGTTGTGGGGGAAGGGGCCGTTCGCGTACTTGTCGGTGTCGATCCCCGATTTTCCCAACCTGTTCATGCTCAACGGACCCAACGGACCGGTTGGTAACTTCTCGCCGATCGACGTGGCTGAAGCCCAGCTCATCTATCTCATGCAGCTCATCGAGCTGCTGCGCAACGGGGAATGCCGCCAGATCAGCGCCAGCCGAGCGGCCACTGCGCGCTTTGAAGCCGACCGTGTGGAAGTGGCCAAAAACACGGTCTGGGTGACGGGCTGCCGCAGCTGGTACCTCGATGACCGCGGCGTTCCGGTGGCGTGGCCCTGGAGTTTCACCCGCTTCCGGGAGGCGATGACGCGTCCGGCCATGGCCGACTATGAACTGGTATGACCGTCCACGTCCACACCGACGATCTCCTCGCCCCCGATGCGGTTCGAAGCCGATAAGGCCACGGTCAAGCCTGTTGCTGTGCCGATGCTTACGCGCTCGGCGACCGATTCGAGAAGCGCCTGGGCGGGATCTATGGACGCTTACCCATCACGCAGTTGACAGCGCCGCATACGCAGTGCGCACAATTCTTGCGCAGCATTCCTCAGAGCTTTGCCAAAATGTTTGCCGAAACCCGCACAGGCCCGCGTCAACTCAACTATGGTTTGGGACGGTTTTCACATACTTTTACGACGGTTTTTACAACCTTGTCTTGGGGCGGTACCTTGCCTTGGGAGGCTGGGAAGAACTTTTGAGCATCAATCTGTTAATTGACGATACTGGCAGTTTGCTGGTCTTGGGCGAGGACGCGCACCACAGCGCGTGGGAGGACTTTGCTGACGTTCAGCTTGGCTCGTCCACGGCGAGGCGGGCCGTGCTTCGTGTCTGGACTCCATCAAATAGAACTGGGGCGATATACGGCCGTTAAGTCTGCGCGGGCGGCTAGGAAGCGGGCCGGGCTTCTGATAGCAGCCCTGTTATTTGGAGGAGTCGATGCAGCTCGGGGACCGGGGACTTCCACTAACGCGTGGACAGCTAGAGATATGGCTAGCGCAGGAGACGGGTCAGCTCGGTACCGGGTGGCAGCTTGGTCTGTTCGTGAGAATCGACGGCCCGGTTGAACGTGAAGCCCTTGAGTGGGCGATCCGCCGATCCGTAAGCGAGGCCGAGCCAGTCAGGGCCGCCTTTTTCGAGGTCGACGGCCAGGTTTTGCAGAGGGTGATCGATTACCCCGATGTCGAGGTGGCTTTCTACGACCTGAGCTGCTCGAGCGATCCGCTGCAGGAAGCCCTTCGGATCGCCTCGTCGATACAACGCACACCAATGCCGTTTACTGGCCCGCTGTTCAAATTTGCACTATTTCAGGTGCGGCACGATGAGTTCTACCTGTTCTGGTGTGTCCACCACATAGTCGTAGATGGATCCGGCATGGCGTTGATCGGCCAGCGGCTTGCAGCTGTTTACTCTGCGATCGTTTCCGGCGCGCCCATCCCTGTTGCCGTCTTCGGGTCGTTGCAGGACTTGGTTGACTGCGAGTTGGGATACGAGGCGTCCAACGAATATCTAGGAGATCAAAGCTATTGGACGCAGAATCTCCCGGCGGAAAGCGAAGAGCACTATCGCTTGCCCCGATCCGCTGGCGAGCACGAACAGGATCCGCCATCTGCGCCGGTTCGATTGGATCCGTTGGTAATTCGGCGCGTTGACGAGTTATGCCGCGTGTGGAGTGTGCCTCGCTCATCGGTCATCACCGCGGCGTGTGCGCTTTTAGTGCGCGGGTGGAGCGCTGGGGGTTCAGAGGTGGTGCTCGACTTCCCAGTCAGCAGGCGGGTGACTCCGGAGTCGAAGACGCTTCCCGGGATGCTTGCCGGGATCGTACCGCTGGTGTTGACGGTTTCGCCGGGCTCTACGGCTGCCAGTTTTTGCCGTTATGTTGATTCTCAAATACGGGAAGCGGTGCAGCACCAGAGGTTTCCGGTACAGGCCCTTGAGCGCAAAGGCCGCCATCGCGGCCTCGGACAGCCGACACCCAGTCGAGTAACCATTAATTTCCTTCCGTCCAGGTTCACGCTGCCCTTTGGGGGCGTCACCGCATCGGCGTCATTGACCTACGGCGGCCTCGTAAACGGCTTTGGTCTGTTGTTTTCGAGTGACGGTGACGACCTCTTTCTCAGCACAGCGGGTGCTGGACAGCCATTTTCGAATCTTGACGTCTCCGCTCTGGCGGGACGGTTGGAGCGGCTGTTAGCGGCAATGGCCGCCGATCCAGGGCGGCGGCTTTCGTCGCTCGAGGTACTCGATCAGGCTGAGCGTGCACGGCTGGGGGCCTGGGGTAATCGGGCGATGCTGAATCAGCCAGTGAGCACACAGGTTTCGATTCCGGTGTTGTTTGCCGAGCAGGTGGCGCGTGCCCCGGAGGCGGTGGCGCTGACGTGCGATGGCCGCTCGATGACGTACCGGGAGCTCGACGCGGCGGCCAATCGGTTGGCGCATCTTTTGGTGGACCGGGGCGCGGCCCCGGGTCAGTCTGTGGCGCTGCTGCTGCCGCGGTCGGCTGAGGCGATCGTCTCGATTGCGGCGGTGCTCAAGACCGGGGCGGCGTATCTGCCGATCGACCCGGCGGTGCCGGCGGCCCGGCTGGAGTTCATGCTGGCCGATGCCGCGCCGATCGCGGCGGTCACCGCTGCCGCGCTCGCCGACCGGCTGCACGGGTGTGATCTGCCGGTCATCGATGTCAACGACCCGGTTGTCGATACCCAGCCCAGCACCGCCTTGCCGGCGCCGGCCCCCGACGACATCGCCTACTTGATTTACACCTCGGGTACCACCGGTATGCCTAAAGGGGTCGCGGTCACCCACGCCAACGCGACCCAGTTCCTGACGGTGGCGGATGCCTACGTGCCGTCTCGGGGGGTGTGGACGCAGTGCAATTCTTATGGGTTCGACACGTCGGTGTCGGAGATCTGGATTTCGCTGTTGGGTGGTGGGCGGGTGGTGGTGGTGCCCGAAGCGGTGGCGGCGGCACCCGAGGACTTCCACGCGTTACTGGTTCGGGAACGGGTCAGCCATCTCACCTGGACCCCGTCTGCGGTGGCGACGTTGTCGCCGCAGGGTCTGGAGCAGATGGCGTTGGCGGTCGCTGGTGAGGCCTGTCCGGTCGAGGTGGTGGATCGGTGGGCGCCGGGGCGGGTGATGCGCAACGCCTACGGTCCGACCGAGACGTCGATGGTGTTGACGTTCAGTGCGCCGTTGGCGGCGGGGTCGGGGGTGCCGCCGATTGGTGCGCCGGTGCCTGGGGCGGCGTTGTTTGTGCTGGATGACTGGTTGCGGCCGGTACCGGCCGGGGTGGTCGGTGAGTTGTATGCGGCTGGTGGCGGCGTGAGCTGCGGCTATGTGCGCCGGGCGGGTTTGACTGCGTCGCGGTTTGTTGCCTGCCCCTTCGGCGGCCCTGGGGCGCGGATGTACCGCACCGGGGACCTGGTGCGTTGGCGCGCCGATGGACAACTGCATTACTTCGGGCGTGCTGATGAGCAGGTCAAGATCCGCGGCTATCGCATCGAGCTGGGCGACGTGCGCACTGCGCTGGCCGGACTGGATGGGGTCGACGAGGCGGCGGTGATCGCCCGCGAGGATCGCCCCGGCGACAAACGCCTGGTGGCTTATGTCACCGGGAACGCAGAGTCGGCCCAGGTGCGCGCAAAGCTGTCCGACCGGCTACCGCCGTATATGGTGCCGGCCGCGGTGGTGGTGGTTGAGGCGTTGCCGTTGACGGCCAACGGCAAATTGGATACCCGCGCTTTGCCGGCACCGGACTATCAGCACGGCGGTGGTTATCGCGCTCCAACCAACCCGGTTGAGGAGGTCCTCGCCGGCATCTACGCCCAGGTGTTGGGGTTGCGGCGGGTTGGTGTGGATGACTCGTTCTTCGATCTGGGTGGTGATTCCTTGTCGGCGATGCGGGTCATCGCCGCGGCCAATAAGTCTTTGGATGCCGGCCTCGCGGTGCGCATCTTGTTCGAGGCGCCCACGGTTGCCCAATTGGCACCTCGTGTCGGTGCCGGTGGGGACGGGCTGGAGCCGTTGGTGGCCGGCGAGCGGCCTGCGGTGGTTCCGCTGTCGTTTACCCAGAACCGGTTGTGGTTCCTAGATCAATTGCACGGGCCGTCACCCGTCTACAACATGGCGGTGGCATTGCGGCTATGTGGGCGTCTGGATGTCGAGGCGTTGGGGGCCGCGCTGGCCGATGTGGTGGACCGCCATGAAAGCCTCCGCACCCTGTTTGTCGCCCAGGAGGGCACACCTCAGCAGGTGGTTATCCCTGTTGACCGGGCGGATTTCGGTTGGCAGGTCGTTGATGCCACCGGATGGCCGGCAGCCCGGTTGGAGGAGGCCATCGGCGCCGCGGCGCGCTACGCGTTCGATCTGGCGAACGACATCCCGTTGCGCGCAGAGCTTTTCTACATCGCCGAGGACGAGCACGTGCTGGTGGCTGTGGTGCACCATATTGCCGCTGACGGGTTGTCGGTGACTCCGCTGGTGCGAGATTTGGGTACGGCCTATGCCAGCCGGTGCGCCGGGCAGGCGCCGGGTTGGGCGCCGTTGGCGGTGCAGTACATCGATTACACGCTATGGCAGCGCGAACAATTCGGTGAGTTCGACGACCGCGATAGCCGCATCGGCACGCAGTTGGCCTACTGGGAAGTGGCCCTGTCCGGGATACCCGAGCGGGTGGCGCTGCCCACCGATCGGCCGTACCCGCCGGTTGCCGACTACCGCGGGGCCACTGTGGCCGTGGACTGGCCGGCTGAGCTGCAGCAGCAGGTGCGCCAGGTGGCCGGGGAAAACAATGCGACCAGCTTCATGGTGATGCAGGCCGCGTTGGCGGTGTTGGTGGCGAAGATCAGCGCCAGTGCCGATGTGGCGGTGGGCTTCCCGATCGCTGGGCGGCGCGACCCCGCGCTAGATGAGTTAGTGGGCTTTTTCGTCAACACGTTGGTTTTGCGCGTCGATCTGGCGGGAGATCCCACCGTTGCTGAGGTGTTGGCACAGGTGCGCCAGCGCAGCCTGGCCGCCTACGAGCACCAAGATGTGCCCTTCGAGGTGCTCGTCGAGCGGCTCAACCCGACCCGATCACTGGCCCACCACCCGCTGGTTCAGGTGATGTTGGCCTGGCAGAACTGGCAGGACAATGATTCCGCCGCCGGGCTGGCGTTGGGTGATCTGCAGGTCACCCCGCTGCCGGCCGATACCCACACTGCCCGCATGGACCTGACGTTTTCGCTGGGTGAGCGTTGGACCGAAGCCGGTGAGCCCGCCGGGATCGGTGGCGCGGTGGAGTTCCGCACCGATGTGTTCGACGCGGCCAGCATCGGGCTGCTGGTCGAGCGGTTGCGCCGGGTTGTGGTGGCGGTCACCGCCGATCCGGCGCGGCGGCTCTCGTCGATGGACCTGCTCGATGAGGGTGAGCGCGCTGAGCTGGATGGGTGGGGTAATCGGGGGGTGTTGACGCGGCCGGCGCCGGCGCCGGTGTCGGTTCCGGTGTTGTTTGCCGCGCAGGTGGCGCGCACCCCGGAGGCGGTGGCGGTGTCTTTCGAGGGCCGGTCCATGACGTATCGGGAGCTGGATGAGGCGGCTAACCGGTTGGCGCACCTGTTGGCCGGCCAGGGGGTGGGCGCGGGCCAGTGTGTGGCGCTGCTGTTTGAGCGTTCGGCTGAGGCGATCGTGGCGATGTTGGCGGTGCTGAAGGCCGGGGCGGCTTATCTGCCGATTGATCCGGCGTTGCCGGCGGCGCGGATGGAGTTCATGGTTGGCGATGCCGCGCCGGTGGCCGCGATTACCACCGGTGGGCGCGCCGAGCGGCTGGACGGGTGTGACCTGCTGGTCATCGAAGTCGACGACCCCCGCATTGATAGCTACCCGGGCACGGACTTGCCGGTGCCGGCCGCCGATGACCTCGCCTACCTGATCTACACCTCGGGGACCACCGGTGTGCCTAAGGGGGTGGCAATTACTCACTACAACGTCAGCGAGCTGATGGGGTCTTTGGATCCGGGTTTGGCGGCGCCGGGGCAGGTGTGGTCGCAGTGGCACTCCTATAGCTTCGACATCTCTGGCTGGGAGATCTTTGGTGCCCTTTTGCACGGTGGGCGGCTGGTGGTGGTGCCCGATGCGGTGGCTGGCTCACCGGAGGATTTCCGCGCTTTGCTGGTCAGCGAAAAGGTCAGTGTCTTGTGTCAGACGCCGTCGGCGGTGGGGATGTTGTCGCCCGAGGGTTTGGATTCGGTGACGGTGCTGGTGGGTGGTGAGTCTTGCCCGGCCGAGGTGGTGGATCGGTGGGCGCCGGGGCGGGCGATGATCAATGAATACGGCCCGACCGAGACCACGATGTGGGTGGCCTTGAGTGCGCCGCTGACAGCGGGGTCGGGGGCGCCGCCGATCGGCTCGCCGGTGTCGGGGGCAGCGTTTTTTGTGCTGGATGGGTGGTTGCGCCCGGTGTCGGCGGGGGTGGTCGGTGAGTTGTATGTGGCGGGTCGTCAGCTGGCGTGTGGGTATTGGCGGCGGTCCGGGTTGACCGCGTCGCGGTTTGTGGCGTGTCCGTTCGGGGGGTCTGGGGAGCGGATGTATCGCACCGGGGATTTGGTGCGTTGGGGCGCTGATGGGCAGCTGCAGTATCTGGGGCGCGCCGATGAGCAGGTCAAGATCCGCGGGCATCGCATCGAGTTGGGCGAAGTCCAGGCGGCGCTGGCCGGGCTGGACGGGGTGGAGCAGGCGGTGGTGATCGCTCGTGAGGACCGCCCCGGTGACAAGCGTCTGGTGGGGTATGTGACCGGGACCGCGGACCCGGCCAAGATGCGTGCCGCGCTGGCCGAGCGGCTCCCGGCCTATATGGTTCCGACCGCGGTAGTGGTGATCGACGCGCTGCCCTTGACGGTTAACGGCAAACTCGACAAGCGGGCCTTGCCGGCACCGGAGTACCAGGATGTAGATCGTTACCGCGCCCC
>DASXMA010000412.1:0-4834 GCA_036495965.1 Mycobacterium sp. | reverse complement strand
TACTGACCGTTGTCATGTGGTGCGGGCGTGGTCGAAGTGAAGCAGGACGAGGGCGGCAGCGACGATCTTTCCGATCCGCCATGGATCCAGGCTGACGTTGCGCAGCGCCTTGAACGTCATTTTCAGTACGGCGTTACCGCGTTTACCGGTGGTGGTGCCGGAGGGCGAGGCGGCGGAGAAGCTGTTCGACGCGGTACGGCTGCTCTCGGCGGTATCAGAGTTCAGCGAGCTCAAGCGCAGCCGTAACCTGTTCTAGTCTCAGGCGTCCCGACGGCGCACCACGAGCGCCCCGACCAGCGGCACCAGGATCGCGTACCCGAGCAGGAGGCTGTACGACTGGCTCAGGGTCAGCAGGTGCGTGGTCGGGGTGCGCGTGGAGAGCTGCTGGGCGGCGGTGGACGGGAGTGCGTCGGCGAATCGGTAGCTCCACGGGGTCGGTAGCACTCCCGGGATCTGCGGGATGAGGAAGAAGAACACGACGATGGTGGCGATGGCCGCCGCGGTATGCCGTACCAGGGCTCCGATGCCCAGTCCCAGCAGGGCGACGACCGTGAGGTAGAGCCCGGCGCCGCTGACCGACCGGAACACGCCGGGCGCAGCGATGCCGAGCCCGGCGTGGATCCGGCCGAGGATCGCCTGGGTACCGAGGAAGACGCCGAACGCGAGTACCTGGCCGAAGACGAGCGTGACCACGCCGATGACCGTTGCCTTAGCGGCGAGCACGGCACCGCGTTGCGGGGTCGCAGCGAAGGTGGTCCGGATCAGCCCGGAGCCGAACTCGCCGGTGATGGTGAGCGCACCGAGCACGCCGATGATGAGCTGGGCGATGGCGATGCCGCGGAAGCTCGTCGCCATCGCGTCGATCTGGCCCAGCCCGTGCGGCTGGCCGGACCGGATGTATGAGACGTTGGCCTGGGCCACGCCGAGGGAGACGACCGGCGTCGCGACGGCTGTTGCGGCCAGGGCCAGATAGGTCGACCGTAGAGACCAGAGTTTGGTCCATTCGGCGGCGAGCAGGTCGTAGCCGTGTCGGATGTTCATCGGGCTTTCTCCAAGGTGGACGGCCGGTAGTCGACGGCGGTGTTGGTGAGTTCCATGAATGCGTCTTCGAGCGAGACGCTGACGGTGTGCAGCTCGCTCAGCGCGATTCCGGCCGCGAGCGCGATCTCGCCGATCCGGGCGGCGTCCAGCCCATCGATCTGGAGCATGCCGTGGCTGGTTTCGGTCACCGTGACGCCCGGCCGGTACAGCAGGTCGGCCAGTTCCCGGAGCCGCCCGGTACCGGCGATGACGTGTCCGGCGCCGGCGTTCGCAGTGAACTCCGCGACCGTCGTCTGCGCGATCAGCCGGCCGCGACCGATGACGATCAGATCCTCGGCGGTCAGCGCCATCTCGCTCATCAGGTGCGAGGAGACCAGGACGGTACGGCCCTCGCCGGCGAGGCCGTGGAACAGCTCCCGGATCCAGCGGATGCCCTCGGGATCCAGGCCGTTGACCGGCTCATCGAAGATGAGAACTGCCGGGTCGCCGAGCAGTGCGGCGGCGACGCCGAGGCGCTGCTTCATGCCGAGCGAGAAGCCACCCACCCGCTTGCGGGCCACCTCGGACAGGCCCACCTCGGCGAGCACCTCGCCGACCCGGCGGCGCCCGATCCCGTTGCTGCGGGCCAGGGCGGCCAGGTGGTTGCCGGCGCTGCGCCCGCCCGGCACCGCCGTCGCGTCCAGCAGCGCACCGATGTGGTACAGCGGGCGTTCAATCGCACCGTACCGGTGGCCGGAGATGGTCACCTCGCCCGCGTCGGGCCGGTCCAACCCGAGCATCATCCGCATCGTGGTGGACTTGCCGGCTCCGTTGGGCCCGAGGAACCCGGTCACCCGCCCCGGCCGCACCTCGAACGACAGGCCGTCGACGGCCACCTGGCCGCCGTACCGTTTCGTGAGAGCAGTAGCTTCGATCATGCCCAACACGCTGGCACCGCCGGCCGTTGCGGGGCATCGGAGCGCGGTATGCCGATCAGATCAGCCCGTGGTCTGACGCGGCCGGGCCAGGATCTTGGCTAGCATCGACTCGTGATCCCTGTGCCGGCCGTGGTACGCGACCGGTGGCCGCCGGACCCAGCCGTATGGCTCGCCCTCGATGTGGTGGTGGCCGCGGTGCTTGCGGTCGCGTTGCTGCGCAGCTTCCCGGTCGATGCGGACGGGTCGGTCGGTGCCGGCGTGAGCCTGGCGCTGGTGATGGGCGCCGGCGTGGCGATCCGGCGGCTCCTCCCGCTGCCCGCCCTGGTGGCAACTGCGCTGGCATCGGCGGTCTCGGGCTATCTCGGCCTCGCCAAGGATCCGATGCTCGCCCTGGCGTTGGTGCTTTACACCGTCGCGGTGCGGGCGAATCGAACGGTGGCCGTCGCCGCGCTCGGGCTCGCTGAGATCGCTGTGCTCGTGGTAAGCCATTCGCCCGCCCATAGCCGGATGCCGCCGATCGGGATCACCAGCACGGCCATCGTCCAGGCGGCCGCGTGGGCGATCGGGATCGCGGTACGGGCCCAACGCGCGTACGCGGCTGGGCTCAAGGAGCAGGCGGAGCAACGGGTACGGGCGGAGGTCGACCGGGCGCAACGGGCGCTGGCCGAGGAACGGCTGCGGATCGCGCGGGAACTGCACGACGTGGTGGCGCACACGATGAGCGTCATCGCTGTGCAGGCGAGTGTGGGTGCCCACGTCATCGATGCCCGTCCGGCCGAGGGCCGGGCCACGTTGCATACCATCGAAAGGGCCAGCCGCAGCGCGATGCAGGAGCTGCGCGCGATGCTCACCGTGTTGCGGGGGCGGGATGCCCGACCCTCGGAGGTACCGGCTCCCGCGCCCGGCCTGGCCGACCTGCCCGCGCTCGTCGAGCGGACCCGTACGGCTGGGCTGGCCATCGACGTCGCTACCACCGGCGCGCCACGACCCGTGCCCGCGAGCGTCGGGCTCGCCGCTTACCGGATCGTGCAGGAGGCGCTGACCAACGTGGTACGCCATGCCCATGCGCAGCGTGCCCGCGTGGCCCTCGCGTACCACCGGAATGCCCTGGATATCACGGTGACCGACGACGGCACCGGCCCGGCTGCGTCCACAGAAGAGGGGCATGGGCTCATCGGGATGCGTGAGCGAGTGATTCTCCACAGTGGATGGTTCGCGGCCGGACCGTGTACCCCGCAGGGGTTTCAGGTGCATGCCGTGCTGCCCATCGACGAGGGCTGCGACGAATGACGATCCGACTCGTCATCGCCGACGACCAGACACTGGTACGCGATGCCTTCGCACTACTGGTGGACAGCGAGCCAGACATGACCGTGGTCGGGCAGGCGGTCGACGGCCGGCACGCAGTCGATCTCGTCCGGCAGACCAACCCGGACATCGTGCTGATGGACGTCCGGATGCCCGAGTGCGATGGGATCCAGGCCACCCGGCAGCTCGCCGGCGACCCCGGCTGCGCCGGTACCCGGGTCCTCGTGCTGACCACCTTCGACCTCGACGAGTACGTGTTCGGCGCGGTACGCGCCGGGGCTAGCGGTTTCCTGCTCAAGGACACGCCGGCCGCCGAGCTGGTGGCCGCGATCCGGGTGGTCGCCGCGGGTGAGGCGCTGCTGGCTCCGAGCGCCACCCGGCGGCTCATCGCCGAGTACGCGGCCCGCGCGCAACCGGCGAGCCGGCCGAGCCGGGATCTCAGCGCGCTGACCGACCGGGAACGCGATGTCCTCACGCTGATCGGGCAGGGCCTGTCGAATGACGAGATATGCCATTATCTGCATGTCTCGATGCCGACCACGAAGACGCACATCGGCCGGCTGCTCGCGAAGCTTACCGCCCGGGACCGCGCCCAACTCGTCATCGCCGCGTACGAGTCCGGACTGCTTGGTTGAGCGTCCGACAGCGCCAGGATTAACTACGGGCCAGCCGGAAATGCGCCATTCCGCGTAACGTTGCCTGACGCAGGGTAGCCGATCGCGGTCTCGGCGTGGTGACACGCCGAACCCGTTGTGGTGTAACGAGAAGACGCAGAGCCCCGGTACGAAGGCGGTCCTCCTACAAATCAACTTTCATAAGGGTTCTGCGTCGACAATGAGTGTCACATACACCTCGGTGCTGCCGGTACGCGACGACACGGTGGAGTTCCTGGCCGGCCTGCTCGCCGCCGAACGCCTTCGGCGGGGTACCCGCGCCGAGACGCGGGCGCTGTCCTGCCACGACCAAGCGGTATTGGTCCTTCGCTGGTTTCTGGACGGCACCCGGATGCGCCAGTTGGCCCGCGACAATGCGATCGGCAAGTCCACAGGTTACGACTACCTGCATGAGGGCATCGATGTGCTCGCCGCTCGGGCGCCGAGTCTGCACGGGGCGTTGCTGGCGGCGAAGGCGGCTGGCTACAGCCACGTGAACATCGACGGCCTGCTGGTGGAAACCGACCGGGTGTCCACGCCCGGCCCGACGCCGGGCGTGGCCGGGAGCACGACACCACCGCCGTACGCACCCACGCCGAGATCCTGCCCACCCTCGCCACCGTCGCCGAAGGTCTGCGCACCCTCGGCGACCTCGGCTACGAAGGCGAGGCTGATACCATCACCGTGGCGTTCAAGAAGCCCAAGGACCGCACACTCACCGGCGTGCAGCAGATATTCAACAAGACCCACAACGGGCTGCGGGCCGTCGGCGAGCGCGGTAACGCCGTACTGAAAATGACGTTCAAGGCGCTGCGCAACGTCAGCCTGGATCCATGGCGGATCGGAAAGATCGTCGCTGCCGCCCTCGTCCTGCTTCACTTCGACCACGCCCGCACCACATGACAACGGTCAGTA
>DASXMA010000411.1:0-40369 GCA_036495965.1 Mycobacterium sp. | reverse complement strand
CCCACCGCGTCGGCCAGTTCGCCGGCGGAGAGCACCCCGGGGCGCGCCGCCAAATGCACGTGGGGCCGTTCGTCATCGCTGACCAGTAACGCGTCGAGTTCTGCCGCCGCCGCGCCCAGCGCGTCGGCGAAGGCCTGGGCGATCCACCGTGGGTGTGCGCGCACGAACGCCGCGTGTCCGATCGGGTCTCGTGACGCGTCGGGAGCCAGCTCGTCCACCCAGGACTTCTCGTCCCGAACCGCGATTGTTCGCAGCACACCGTTGACGAAACCCGCTCGCGCCGAGTCGAATTCGATGCCTGCCTGTTCGACCGTGGTGGACACCGCTGCGTGGGCGTCGACACGGGTGCGCAGCAATTGGTAAGTGCCGAGCCGCAACAGGTCGAGCAGCACCGGATTGATCGCTTCCGGCGATCTTCCGGCGGCCGCACTGATGATGGCGTCGAGCAGGCCCCGGGCGCGGCAGGTCCCGTAGGTCAGCTCGGTGGCGAAAGCGGCGTCGCGGCCGCGGATCCCGCGCTCACGCAGCAGCGCGGGCAGCGCGAGGTTCGCGTAGGCGTCGCGCTCGGTGACGGCACGCAGCACCTCGAACGCGGCAGCCCGCGCCGGGTCGAGCGGCCGGCGCCGCGGTCCACGCCCTCGGTTCGGCGGCCGCTTGCCGGGGTTCATGATGCTCGCGCGACGGGGTCGAGCCGAGCGCCCCGCGCCCAGTCGGCTGCGTTCATGAGTTTCTTCCCAGGCGGCTGAATTTGACCCAGCCGCACCGGGTCCGAGCC
The DNA here is from genome assembly GCA_036495965.1 of Mycobacterium sp. Lineage (GTDB taxonomy): Bacteria > Actinomycetota > Actinomycetes > Mycobacteriales > Mycobacteriaceae > Mycobacterium. Next base: position 39,594 of record DASXMA010000411.1, on the reverse strand, counting down.
GGTTCCGATCCATACGCTTTTGCGATCGATGTGAATACCGCCGGGCGGCAAGGGTTCTGGGGCGTCGTCGAGGTGCACCGGTCCGAGTTTGACGCGTAGGTCACCGATTAGCGTCCAAGCGCCCGGGTTTGGTGTGACGGCGCGGATCCGACGCTCGACGACCTGCGCCGGCAAGTCCCAGCGCACCCGGGCCTCCTCGACGGTGACCTTCGGTGCGATGCTGACCCCATCGGCCGGCTGTGGTCGCGGCGTCAGTGTCTCGTCGGCAATGCCGTCCAACGTGGTCGACAGTAGCGCCGCGCCTGAAAGGGCAAGTCGCTCAAGCAGATCGCCCGCGGTGTCGGTCGGCTGGATCATCTCGGTGACGACGCCGTACACCGGTCCGGAGTCCAGGCTCGGCTCGATCTGGAACGTCGTCGCTCCGGTGATGGTGTCCCCCGCCGCGATCGCGGCCTGTACCGGTGCCGCGCCGCGCCAGGCGGGCAGCAGCGAGAAGTGCAGGTTGATCCAGCCGCGCGGCGGCACCGCGAGCAGGGCGTCGCGCAGCAGCGCACCGTAGGCCACCACCGCACAACACTCGGGTCCCAACTCCGCCAGTTCTGCGACGAACTCTGGCGAGTTCGGCCGCGCTGGCCGCAGCAACGGAATGCCACGGTCAAGGGCCTCGCGGGCCACCGGCGAAGGCTGCGGCTTGCCACGCCGACCAGCTGCGGCGTCGGGCCGGGTCAACACGGCGAGCACCTCATGACGGGGCGACTCGATGAGGCGACGCAGCGCGGGCAGCGCGGGTTCGGGGGTTCCGGCGAAGACGAGACGCACTGGCACAGTCTAAGAAGCAGCCACTCTTGTCCCGCCCGCTGTGCTCCCAGCTGGCTTTCACCCCGCGTTCAGCTAACACCAATATTGCAGACATATATTGTTGTTAATACATATTATTTCTGTTGGGCATAGTTCTGCGGCCCGCGGCGCCGATATCGACGACGAGGTCGAGTACGCAGCCGTTTCCCGTACTTCCCAGGAGGTTTGATGACGCTCGGCACTACCATCCGCGACGACCAAGGGCTCGCTACCACGCATCGGGCGATATGGGCGCTCGGCGATTATGCCTTGATGGCCGAGGAAGTGATGGCCCCCCTTGGCCCAATCCTGGTCGACGCCATGGGCATTGGGCCGGGTGTTCGAGTTCTCGACGTCGCCGCCGGCTCGGGCAATATCTCGCTTCCCGCCGCTAAGGCAGGCGCCACCATCGTTTCGACCGATCTCACACCGGAGTTGCTGCAGCGGTCCCGAGCGCGGGCCGCTGCCCAGGAGTTGACTCTCGACTACCGGGAAGCCAATGCGCACGCCCTGCCGTTCGGCGATGGCGAGTTCGACATCGTGATGTCGGCGATCGGCGTGATGTTCGCGCCGGACCATCAGCGCGCGGCCAGCGAGCTGGTTCGCGTCTGCCGGCCAGGCGGGACGATCGGCGTGATCAGCTGGACTCCGGAAGGATTCTTCGGCCGGATGCTGGCCACCATCAGGCCGTATCGACCGAGCCTGTCGCCGGCTGCACCCCCGGCAGCACTATGGGGGCGAGAGGCCTACGTCCCGGCACTGCTGGGGCATCAAATCTGCGGCGTCGAAACGCAGCGCGGCATGTTGGAGGTCAACCGGTTCGACAGCGCCGAGGCCGTGCACTACTACTTCAAAAATCACTACGGCCCGACGATCGAGGCCTATGCGAACATCGGCCACAATCGAGTGCTGACCGCCGAGCTCGACGCCCAACTCACCGAACTCGCCCAGCAATACCTCGCCGACGGCACCATGCAATGGGAGTACCTGCTGCTAATCGCGGACAAGCGGTGAGTCCGGCGCGCACTCGCCTACATGATGTCGACGTCGAGGTGGACATCGGGCTCGCCGCCGGCGGCGGTGAATGCCGTCAGGGCCCGCACCAGTCCGTGCCGCTCCGGTGGTGGCATTTTCTCCACGATGGTGGCGATCTCGGCCCGCCGGTACGCGGTGACCCGACGAACGACGTCGCGGCCACGCTTGGTCAGCGCGGCGAGCAGTTCGCGCCGAGAGGTCGGGTGCGGTAGACGATCGATCAGCCCGGCGGCGACGAGCCGGTCGACCATCCGCCCGGTGGCCGACGGTTGCACCCCGAGCAGACCGGCCAGGGTGGCCAGGTTGACCGGACCCCGATTGGACAGGATGACCAGAGTTCGGAACTGCGCAATGGTGATGGCCTCGTCCACCTGTGAGATGGAACGAGCCGATATGGCGACCAATAATCGGGAAGCCGTCAGCAACGCATCGGTGATCACGTCCAATGACTCGTCAGCCGCTGTCGCGTCCGGTGCCATCGTGCCCCCCTCTCCCGGACCTTGCTCCGGGCCGTTGCGGGCTAAAGAACAGAAAGTGTAACAGCGTCCAATATCGTAAGCACGGATTATTTCCTAGGCACACTATCGCCATCGAGCACTCACCGATGTGTTGCGGGTCGAGGCTTCGACCATCCCCCACTACCCGATGTGCAGCGGGTCTATCTGCACCCGGACCGGCTCGTGGGTTTGCCGTGCACTGAGCACCCCGACGCTACGCCGCAGACTCGCTGCCAGTGTCAGGCCCTGCTCACGGGGGACCCGCACCAGCATTCTGGTCACCGGCACGCCGGTGGGCGTGCCGGCCGGACGGCGCACTCCCGGAGGCAGATCCACCGGGCCGAGCAGATCGGCTCCGTCGGGCAACCGGACCTCTTCCAGCAACGCCGCGACGGCGCCGGCCGCTCCATCTATGGCCGCCATGTGCACACTGGGCGGCAGGCCGACTTCGGTTCGCGCGGTCAGTTCGGCCTCCGCGTGACCCACCGGATCCCAGCGGATCAGCGATTGCACTGTGGGAATTGATGATTCGGCGACCACCGTGACCACACCGCCGTCGCCGCGGGCACGCACCAGTGCGACCGCACTCATCCAGCGCCACAGGGCATCCTCGGCCGCGCGCAGATCTTGCCGCCCCAGCAGCGCCCAGGTATCCAGCAGCAGCGCAGCCCCGTAGCCGCCTGACACGCGGGGTTCGGCACCCGGAGTGGCGACCACCAGGGCCGGGCGCGCGGCGACCTCCGCCACGATGGCGTCGCCCGCCGAGGTGATGACGGCCGTACCGGCGAATGCGCGGCCGAGCTCTTCGGCGGTGCGCCGGGCACCCACGACCACCGCACGCACCGCATCCGATCCGCACCGCGCACACCGCAGCGACGGTTCGGCACGCCCGCACCAGCGGCAGACCGCTCCGGGCCCATGCTCCGGTAGCGACAGCGGCCCGGTGCAGTGCCGGCAACGGGCGATGGTGCGGCAGCGCCCACAGGCCAGCGAAGGCACATACCCACGCCGCGGCACCTGAACGAGCACCGGGGCTCCCGCCTCCAGCGACGAGCGGGCGGCGCGCAGCGCGATGGACGGAATTCGCGCGGTGCGGGCCGCCGGGTCGCGTTCGTCGGCGTAGCCGGTGTCGTCCAGGGCCACCACCCGCGGAGTGCGGGCGCGCACCACTGGCCGTGCCGCGACGATGTCGTGCGCCCATCCGCTGCGCACCAACGCGTGGGCTTCGGCGGTCCGCGCGTAGCCACCGATCAGCGTCGCACACCGCGCCTGGTGCGCACGCAGCATGGCCACCTCCCGGGCGTGCGGATACGGCGCTCGCGGCTCGGCCAAGCTGTCGTCGGCGTCGGCCCACACCATGACCAGGCCCAGGTCCGACAGCGGCGCGAACACCGCGCTGCGGGTGCCGATCACCAGCCGAGCGTGGCCCCGCAGCGCGGCAAGCCAGCGCCGGTAGCGTGCGGCCGGCCCCAGGCCCGCCGAAAGCGCGACCACCCCGTGTTCGTCGATCCGGGTCGTCGCAGCCCGCCACAGCGTGTCCAGATCTCGCTGATCGGGCACGATCGCCAGCACCGCCCGCCCGGTGCTTATGGTTTGGGCGGCAACCTCGGCGAATCGGTCCGCCCACAACTCGCCCGGTAGCGCCTGCCATACCGCGCGCGCGGCACGCGACTCGGCCAGGGCTGCCAGGAACTGGCCGCCGCGGCCGTAAAGCTCCCAACCCGACGGGTCGATGGGAGCCGGCAGGACCCGGCTCGACGGCGCAACCGTGGTCTCCCGCTCCGCCCCGGCGTGCCTGGCCGGCACCGCCAGGCGCACCACATCCGGCCGAGTGCCGGCGTAACGCGCCGCCACCGCGTCGACCAATCGTCGGGTCGCCGCGGTGAATACCGGCTCAGGGGACACGACGCGATCAAGCCAACCCAGCTTGCCGGCGTGATCGGTGTCGTTGCGGCGCTCGAGCACAAACCCGTCGACCAACCGGCCGTGAAACCGCACCCGCACCCGTACCCCGGGCTGGGCATCATCGGACTGCTCGGCCGACACCAGGTAGTCGAACTCGCGATCCAGGTGCGGCACCGACAACATCGGCAGCACCCGTGCGATGGGCTCCACCTCGACGGGTGTACGCGAGTTACCGGTCACGGCACGCCCTTGGGCTGCGAAATAAATTGCTAGCCAACATCTTTACCGTCCAGCTCACACCGTAACGGCAACCACTGACAATCAGCTTTCGTTTGGCGCTGAGGCGTTATCAGAGACTTCAGCAGGTTCTGATCGACCGAAAAAGAAACCGGCCGTGATCAGGATCTGAGCCGCGGCATACGACCACCAGATCGGCACCGCCAGTGCTTCGTTGCCCAGAATGAACCGGCCGATAGCGATCATCGAATCCGACGCTGCGAAACACACCGCCCCCACCGCGGTCCAGATCGTTGGCAGCTCCGCCAATAGTGCCGTGCAGACCATCGCGGTCAGCACAATCATGTAGGCCGTTACTGGAATCGTCAGCTTGTCAGGGCCCAGGTGCGGCCAGAACCATATCAGCAGCGAAACAGCCGCCACGCACATCAAGGCGACGGCAGCGATGCGCGGCCGCGACGATGCGTGTTGTGTCGCCAACGGGAGCAGGGCGCCCACAAAACACAGATGCGCCAACAGGAACGCGCCCAGCCCGAGGACGAATGACAGCGTCCACCACGGGATCGCCAACAGCCAGTCGCCGGTGGCCGATAACAGCAGCGCCGGCATGAGCCAGCGCCGCTCGCGGACTCTTGGGTGCGCAACCGCGGCAGCGGTCAGCAATAACGCCATCGATGCCTTGAACGGCGGCTGCAGAATCCAATGACCGGTCAGCTCTATTCCCGGCGGCGAGCGCAACGCGATCACCGTCAAGTAGACACCGTAAGCGAGTCCCGCCCAGCCGGCCACCACCCAACACCCGACCACCAGCCGGGATGCGTACGGTACGTCCATGCCCAACTTGGACAAAAAAGCCGACGAGAACCCTGCAATCGACCCCATCTTGAGGAAGGTACTCGATGCGGTTCCATTCCGGCTATCCACCGATGATGGCATCGGCGCTGCGCGGCAGCGGTTCCGCGACCTGCCACGCCGGCCCCGGCATCCCGAATTGCGGGTCGAGCACCGGACCATCGAGGGACCGGCGGGCCCCATTGACATCCGGATCTATTGGCCACCAATCGATCCCGACGCCGGCCCGTCCAGCGCCGCTCGTCCTGTCGCCGTGTATCTACATGGCGGCGGCTTTGTCATCGGCGATCTCGACACCCACGACGGCACATGCCGCCAGCACGCGGTAGGCGCGGATGCGGTCGTGGTGTCCGTCGACTACCGGTTGGCGCCCGAGCACCCCTACCCCGACGCAGTCGAAGACGCTTGGGCCGCAACGCTTTGGGTTGCCGAGCATGGCGCCGAGATCGGTGCCGACACCAGTCGGATGGCCGTGGCCGGGGATTCGGCCGGTGGAACCATCTCCGCGGTGGTGGCCCAGCGTGCCCGCGACAATGCCGATAATGGCGGACCGGAGCTGGTGTTTCAGCTGCTGTGGTATCCGTCCACAATGTGGGACGCGTCGCTGCCATCCTTCACCGAAAACGCCACGGCGCCAATCCTTGACGTCAAGGCCGTCGCTGCGTTCTCCCGTTGGTACGCGGCCGATATCGACTTGTCGGACCCTCCGCCGGGAATAGCACCGGGGCGGGCGAAAAACCTGGCCGGCGTGGCACCGGCCTACATCGGCGTCGCCGGCCACGACCCGCTGCGCGACGACGGCATACAGTATGGCCGGCTGCTGGCCGCCGCCGGTGTGCCCGTGGAGGTGCACAACGCCGAGACGATGGTGCACGGCTACCTCGGCTACGCCGGTGTGGTGCCCGCCGCGACCGCCGGGCTCGACCGCGGGCTCGTGGCGTTGCGTAATGCGCTGCACAAGTGAACACGGGGCGTACGGTGTACCAATGATTCAGCCGACCATCGCCCGACCGGGCATCGATCCGACGTTCAAAACGTTGCTCGACGCATACCCGATGACCTTCAAGGCTGCCGACGGCGTGGAGGTCGCACGCTCGAGGCTCAAGCTGCTCAAGGTGCCCGCGGAACTGCTTCCGGACCTGCGCATCGAAGAACGGACGATCGGTCACGGTGACCTCACCGACATTCCCGTTCGGATCTACTGGCCGCCCGATGCCGAGACGCCGTCGCCCGTCGTCGTCTTCTATCACGGTGGCGGTTTCGCGCTGGGCGATCTGGACACCCACGACCCGCTCGCCCGCGCGCACGCCCTAGCCGCTGACGCCATCGTGGTGTCCGTCGACTATCGGCTCGCTCCGGAGCACCCGTTCCCGGCCGGCGTGAACGACTGCTGGGCCGCGTTGCAATGGGTCGCCGGGCATGCCGCCGAATTGGGCGGTGACCCGGACCGGATTGCCGTCGCGGGTGACTCGGCGGGCGGCAACCTCGCCGCCGTGATGGCCCAGCTGGCCCGCGACAATGCCGATCAGGGCGGCCCCAAGCTGACGTTCCAGCTGCTGTGGTACCCGGTCGTTACTGCCGACCTTTCGCTGCCGTCGTTCACCGAGAACGCCTTCGTGCCGATCCTGGATCGCGACGTCATCGACGCCTTCCTGACCTGGTACCTGCCCGACGTCGACATCACCGACCCCACCACGCTGCCCATCACCCTCGCACCAGCCAACGCCGAGGACTTATCGGGTTTGCCGCCCGCCTACATCGGCACCGCGGAACATGATCCGCTGCGCGATGACGGGGCCCGCTACGCCGAACTGCTCAACGCCGCGGGTGTGGCCGCCGAGCTGAGCAACGAGCCGATCCTGGTGCATGGTTACGCCAGCTTTGCCTCCGTGGTACCCGCCGCCGCTGAGGCCACCCACCGCGGGCTGGCGGCGCTGAGGAAGGCGCTGCATCCCTAGCCTCGGCGTGAATACGCGCTGGGCGCTACGCCATACCAGCGTTTGAACGCGTGCGAAAACGTCGAGACTTCGGTGTAGCCCAGTCGCGTGGACACCTCCTCCACGGTCAGCCCGACATTGCGCAGCAAGTCGACGGCCACCCTGGATCGCGCTTCGTTCAACAACGCCCGAAACGAAGTTCCTTCCTCGGCGAGCCGCCGCCGCAGCGTTCTCGGATGAATGTCGAGTTCCTCGGCAACATCGGGAAGCGTTGGGAACAAACCGGAATCGCGAAACAGCTTGGTGCGCACCAGCGCGGTAATGCCCCGGCGGCGCTCGCCGCTCTGCATCAGCAGATCGCATTGCGCGATGCACATTTCCAATGTATGGCGATCAGCCTGCGGCAGTGGCTCGTCGAACATGGTGCGCGGGAAGTGCAATCTATTGTGCGCACGACCAAACGCGACGTCGTGAACAGGTACGAGTTCTAACAGCGGCCGCAGCAGTTGCTCGTCGACTGCCAATTCCGCCGATACCTCCTCGGCGTACTTCTCTGCCACTGGCAGCGCGAAACCCATTGTAGTCGCTATGATTCCGGCGATATCGCGTTCTATGAAGAACCCCTGCACATCCGCGGGCAAGTGGCCGGCGTCGAGTTCGATGAGACAGTCGTCGGTGGTTTCGAACAACGTGAGCTGGATCTGCATCATGGTCAGCGCGAAGTAGCGCATCGCGATGGAAAACAGTTCCCGAAGGGTGCCACACGACATCACCGCAAACCCGAACAACCCGAAGTGAGTGAGCGTGAACCTGCTACCCACGTCGACGCCGATGCCGATATGATCGGGAAGCCGGGCCAGCACCCGGCGCACCGCCATGATCTCCTCGAGCGCGCTGACCATCGCGCCCGGATTGTTGAGATCGGCCGGCTCGATCGCGGTGCCCGCCAACACATCGCTCGTCGCCACCCCGCGTTCGTTGGCCACCTGGCACAACACCCGGGTCGCATACACCGGGTGACTCACCTCGGCCATCGGCGGCAGATGTCCCATAACCTGTCCCAAACTCCCAACTCTGTGTCCGATAATCTCATTACTCGGCGCCAGCGTCACCCCTACAGTTGGAGTCATGGCGACCCTCACCGCTGAGCGCCGTGCCGCGACACCGGCCCGACGGCTGAGCTCGTGGACGATGACACGCGAAGCGCTGACCATCGGCTTCGATGCCGGTGACGGCTTCCTGGGCCGGTTACGCGGCAGCGATATCGTTCGATTCCGCTGTGCCGGTAGGCGTTTCGTTGCGCTGAGTCACCCGGATTACGTCGATCACGTGCTGCACGAGGCCCGGCTGAAATACGTCAAGTCAAACGAGTACGAGCCGATCCGGGCCACCGCCGGCATCAATCTGCTCACCGACGAGGGTGATTCCTGGGCCGCGCACCGCGGCCTGCTGAATCCGACCTTTGCCCGGCGCCACCTCAACGGCATCGTCGACCTGATGATCGATCCGATCGCAGATGTCACCGACGCGCTGCAAACGGGTACTCGGTTCGACATCCACCAGGCGATGGTCGAGGCGACCTTGCGAGTGGTCGCCAATTCCCTTTTCAGCCAGGACTTCGGGCAGCTGGTGCAAAGCATGAACGACATGGCGTCCCGCGGCTTGCGGCATGCCGAGCGGCTGCAACGGCTCGGCTTGTGGGGCCTCATGCCGCGTCCGGTCTACGACGCGCTGCATTGGTTGGCCTTCTCCGGCGTCCGCATGCCGCCGCCGTTGCGCGATATGCAGGACATCACGCTCACGCTGGACCGTGCGGTCAACGCGGTGATCGATCACCGACTGGCGCACCCGACCGACTCCGCCGACCTGCTCAACGTGTTGCTGCGCGCCGACGGCGGACGGTGGCCACGCCAGCGGGTCCGCGACGAGGCGCTGACGTTCATGCTCGCCGGCCACGAAACCACCGCGAACTCCATGTCCTGGTTCTGGTATCTGATGGCGCTGCATACCGACGCCCGTGACCGGATGCTCGCCGAGGTCGACGACGTGCTGGGCACACGCCGCCCATGCGCCGACGATCTGGGCAGGCTGCTGTGGACCACCGCTTGCCTGCAGGAGTCGCAACGCTACTTCTCCGCGGTATGGATCATTGCGCGGCGGGCCATCGAGGCCGATGTCGTCGGCGGGCACCACATCCGCCGCGGCACTACCGTCGTCGTCCCGATTCACCACATTCACCACGACCCGCGCTGGTGGCCCGACCCGGAAACCTTCGATCCCGCTCGGTTTTGGCCGCCGGATCGCGACCGTCCTCGTTCGGCATATCTGCCGTTCGGCGGCGGTCGGCGCATCTGCATCGGGCAGAGCTTCGCCCTGATGGAGATGGTGCTGATGGCGGCAATCGTGAGTCAGCGCTTCACCTTTGACCTCGCGCCGGGCTATCCTGTCGAACTCGAGGCAACGCTGACCCTACGGCCGAAGAACGGGGTGCACGTGATAGGAAAGCGGCGCAAATGAACGTCACCCCCGACTACCACACCCTGATCGTCGGCGCCGGATTCTCCGGGATCGGCGCCGCGATCAAGCTCGACGAGGCGCGACTCTTTAATTACCTCGTGGTCGAAGCCGGCGACGGAGTCGGCGGCACCTGGCACTGGAACACCTATCCCGGTATCGCCGTGGACATTCCGTCGTTTTCCTATCAGTTCTCCTTTGAGCAGAGCCCGCGCTGGTCGCGAACCTACGCACCGGGCCACGAGCTGAAGGCCTACGCCGAACACTGCGTCGACAAGTACGGCATCCGGTCGCGGATCCGGTTCAACACCAAGGTTCTGTGCGCCGAGTTCGACGACGAGCACACCCTGTGGCGGGTGCAGACGGATCCCGGCGGCGAGGTCACCGCCAGATTCCTGATCAGCGCCAGTGGCGTGCTGACCGTGCCGAATCTGCCCGACATCGACGGCGTGGACTCCTTCGGTGGCATCACCATGCACACCGCGCGGTGGGATCACAGCCAGGACCTGACGGGCAAGCGCGTCGCTGTCATCGGCACCGGCGCCTCGGCCGTGCAGGTCATCCCGGAGATCGCGCCAATTGCCGCTCAGCTCACCGTATTTCAGCGCACACCGATCTGGTGCTTCCCGAAGCTGGACGTCCCGCTGCCCGCGTGGGCCCGCTGGGCGATGCGCATTCCTGGCGGCAAAGTCGTCCAGCGGCTGATCAGCCAGACCTTCGTCGAGCTGACCTTCCAAATCCCGGCACAATACTTCACGGTGTTTCCGCTGGCCAAAAGGATGCAGTCCGCGGGACTCGCCTATCTGCGTCAACAGGTTCACGACCCGACGGTGCGCGAGCAACTCACCCCCCGCTATGCCGTGGGCTGCAAACGGCCAGGCTTCCACAACACGTATCTGGCCACATTCAACCGCGACGATGTGCGGCTGGTTACCGAACCGATCGACAAGATCACGCCGGCGGCGGTCGCCACCACGGACGGCGTCAATCACGAGGTCGATGTGCTGGTGCTGGCAACGGGATTCAAAGTCATGGACACGGACAGCTTGCCGACCTTTGCGATCACCGGAAGCGGCGGCACGACGCTAAGCAAGTTCTGGGACGAGCATCGGCTGCAGGCCTATGAGGGTGTCAGCGTTCCCGCATTCCCGAATCTGTTCAGCGTGATGGGCCCGTACGGCTACGTCGGCTCCTCTTATTTCGCGCTCATCGAGACGCAGACCCACCACATCGTGCGGTGTCTGAAGCGGGCCCGACGCAAGGGCGCGACGCGGGTCGAGGTCACCGAGGACGCTAACAACCGTTACTTCGCCGAGATGATGCGCAAGCGGCATCGTCAGGTCTTCTGGCAGGACAGTTGCCGACTGGCCAACAGCTACTACTTCGACAAGAACGGCGACGTGCCGCTGCGCCCCTCCACCACAGTGGAGGCCTATTGGCGTAGTCGGCGTTTTGACCTCGATGACTACCGATTCACCGGCTAGACGGCCAATTCACCTGCGCCCTTGGAGGATTCCTTCGATATTTCGTTCTGCCAGCGCGGTGATGGACATGAAGGGGTTGCAGCCGAGGTAGCCGGGCAGCAGTGACGCATCGTTGACATAGAGCTTGTCATACCCTTTCACCCGGCCGTAGCCGTCCGTTGCTTTGCCCCGCACCACCCCGCCCATCGGGTGAACGGTATTGGGCGTGAAGACATCTCCTTTGAATAGATCGTCGCGGTAGTCGACGCCGTTGGCGTGTGTCACCTTGTCGAAGACCAGCTGCGCTTTCGCGCGCAGGTGATCGGTATGGCCTTCCGGCCAGTCGATGACGACCGCGTCGCCAGCCCGGTTGTAGGTGATGTCAGCACGGTCGCCGGTCCTGACCATCACGTAGTAGCCCAACGCGAATGTCTCCACTGGCAGGGGAATCGAGAACATGCTGGCGTATACCGGATTGTCCGGATCCTCTCGGCCGTCGAGGTTGATCATTCCCAACAGGGATTGTTGGGTACCCGCGGGATCGCTAGGCCGGAGCGAATGGGCGACCATGATGTCCCCGTTGTTTCCGTATCCACGGCCGATCTCGTCGCTCAAGTTGGGCAGCGCACCCGTCTCACGGGCGCGCAGTAAAAGTTCGGTCGTTCCAAGTACGCCGGCATTGAGATGCAGCTCGTCACAGCCGATTTCGGCGCGGGCAATCTCTTTGCCGAATCGATCGATCTGGCGAGTGGATACCACGTACTCACCAGAACGCTCGCGCCGTATAGCGGTTACCTCGGTGAGCGGCTTCAGCGTGACCTTGCCGGTTGCCAGTGCAGCGGCGATATATGTCTGGTCAACGCTGCCGAACCTGCCGTAATTGTTCCCGTACTGTTGCTCAAAGTCGAACGCCGAGCGTGGAACCTGGCCTGCTTCTTCCTTTTTCATGTAATCGAACGAGTATGCGCTACCGCTGTAGTCGACGCGGTAGCCGGCCGCCTCGGCGTACTTGCGGCCCACCCTCGCATATTGGAACCACGGGGTCTGCTCGAACCAGCCCATGTCGCGATAACTGATCTGGAGCATTTTCTTGGCACGCTCGATGTAGGTCCCCACAAACACAGCGGGGTCGATATCCGGGAAGGCCGCGCGGATCTGAGCCTGGGTCGGAATCGCGGCGATTGCCGCGTTTACCATGGACCCTCCACCGACGGCCGCTCCGCGGAACACCGTGTGTGCGCCATGGACGACCTTTTCGCATATCCCGGCCTGCACCGGCTGAGGCGATGGCGCGTGCTTGGCCACATCCTCCACCGAAATGCCTCGATACGAGGTCACCAGGCTCGGCGGGACCGAGGTGAACCAGCCCGCACGGTTGTCCGCGGGCAGCATTCGCGAGAAGCGTTTACCGTCTGCGTCCGGGGTATCCCACAGCCTGCCCTTTTCCAGAATCAGGGTCTCGACCCCGGCTTGGGCGAGCCGCAGCGCCGAAACCCCGCCACCGTAGCCGCTACCCACAACGATGGCCCCGTAGTGGAGTCGTGGAGCAGTTGAAGTGCGCCCTGTTGCGAGTTCAATGGCCCCGCCAATACCGGCGGCGCCCGCCGCAATCCCGGCCGTGGCCTGAAGCAAACGTCTCCGCGAGAAAGCCATGCAGCGCGCCTCCGCTACGTCGTCTAACCCAGCTTGAGACCGAAGCGTCCGTCGCCCGCCAACATCCACCATTTCGGCCAGTGATCAATTTAACCTTATTTCACCATGCTGTAAGTATGGGTTGGGTACCCTAAGTGAGGCAGAGCGGGCGCTGCCTTCGAAAGTTCGACGTACTGGATGTTGTTGAACGAGAAATTTGACGTACCGGATGTTGTGGAGAAGGACAATGTTCGATGGCCCCGCCACCGCCCGCAGCGCCGAGCGCTAACGCGCCTGTGCCTTGAAGGAAACGTCTCCGGGAAAAAGCCATACAGCGTCGCCTCCGCAACGTCGTTCAGCCCGAGACCGAATGGCCGTCGCCCGACAACGCCCACATTCCGGCCAACTGTTATGAATTTAATCTTAGCGTATGGATACCAGAAGTATGCGAATGGTGCTAATCTCCGTAGGTATGATGGGGGTGCGTCTTAAAAGGCAACTTTCGGAATGTTCATGGACAGTTGTGCCATTTTTGTCTCGCGCTCCCGGGGCGGTCGGTCGACCAAAGACATCGACCGCGAGCTGGAAAGAGCCGAAGCGATATCTATGGCTGCTGCCGGCGGGCGTCCCCACACTTGTCTATGTGTCCTGGTTGGGCGCGCTGGTCACAGACCTGGGCGTGTTCTGGTGGGCCGGCCCGATCCTGGCGTTCGGCGTCATTCCCGTCCTCGACCACGTGATCGGGCGGAACCCGGTCAACGCTCCCGAGAGCGTCCTCGAATGGCTGGACAGCGACCCGTTTTATCGCTGGGCCACCTACCTCTACCTGCCCAATCAATACCTCTCACTGATATTCGCGTGTTGGCTGTGGGCCGGCGGCGGCTGGATCACGATGAGTTTCGCCGACCAGCTCGGACTGATGTCGACGGTCGGGCTGATCGGCGGCCTCGCCATCAATGCCGCGCACGAATTGGGGCACACCCGAGAACAAAGCGAGAGACGGCTGAGCAAGATCGCACTCGCCCAGACTTGCTACGGGCATTTCTTTGTCGAGCACAACCGCGGCCACCATGTTCGGGTAGCCACCCCTGAGGACCCGGCCAGCGCCAGGCTCGGTGAGAGTGTGTTCGCATTCCTTCCGCGGTCGGTGATCGGCAGTCTCTGCTCTGCCTGGGCCCTGGAAGCCACCCGATTGGCCGGAATTGGCAAGTCTCGCTGGACGCTCCGCAATGACTTACTCAATGCCTGGCTACTCAGCGTGGGGTTGTTCACCGTACTTTCGGTCTGGTTTCGCCCCGTCGTCCTTCCGTGGCTGATCGGGCAGGCGATTACCGGGTTTTGCCTGCTGGAGGTAGTCAACTACATCGAGCACTACGGGCTGCGACGGCAGAAGCTGCGCAGCGGCCGCTACGAACGGGTGCGCCCGACGCATAGCTGGAACAGCAGCACCGTGATCGCCAACGTCCTGCTTTTCCACCTGCAGCGGCATTCCGACCATCACGCCAATCCGCTGCGCAACTACCAGGCGCTGCGCCATGTCGATGAGGCACCCCAACTTCCGAGTGGATACAGCGCCATGCTGCTGTTGGCGTTGTTCCCGCCGCTGTGGCGTCGGGTGATGGACACACGCGTGATCGACTTCTACCACGGCGACATCCGGCTGGCCGCACTGAAGCCCGGCGCGCGAGTGTAACGACGCTACGCTGAGTCGATGGCGAAAGAGTTTTCACGTATCGACGAGTCCCTCCGCGAGTTCATCGGCAATCAAGCCGTATTCTTCGTTGCCACTGCCCCATCCGAAGGCGGCCGAGTGAACCTCTCCCCCAAGGGATATCGGGACACGTTCGCGGTGCTGGATGACCACACCGTCGCCTATCTCGATTTGTTCGGCAGCGGCGCGGAAACAATCGCCCACCTGCGCGACAACGGCCGGATCACCCTGATGTTCTGCTCATTCACCCGCAACTCACGGATCTTGCGACTGTTTGGCACTGGACGCCCGGTCCGCCCGGATGATGCCGAATTTGCAAGTCTGAGAACGTATTTCGGGAATCTGCATCCGGGCGTACGCGCCGCCATCGTGATTGACGTCGAGCGTATCGCCGACGCCTGCGGATATGCGGTGCCGTACTACGACCTCGTCGACGAACGACCGGTGCTTGACGCGCATCATGCAAAGGCGCCCGCTGAGGCGTACATCCGCCTCGTCGGGCGCAATCGGCACAGCATCGACGGCCTGCCCGCGCTCAACGCCGACCACCCGCTGCCGTCCAGCATCGAGTGCTGAGCGACGCTGTTTGCCGCTAGATTGCGCGCTTGAGGTCGTCGACCTTGTTCAGCTGCTCCCATGGCAAGTCGACGTCGGTGCGGCCGAAGTGCCCGTAGGCGGCCGTTTGCGCGTAGATCGGTCGCAGCAGGTCCAGGTCACGGATGATCGCACCCGGCCGCAGATCGAACACCTCGGGGATGACCTTCTCGATCTTGACCGGGTCGACCGCCTCGGTGCCGAAAGTCTCGATGAACAGGCCAACGGGCGCGGCCTTGCCGATCGCATAGGCCACCTGTACCTCTACGCGCTCCGCGAGCCCGGCAGCGACGATGTTCTTTGCCACCCAGCGCATCGCGTAGGCCGCCGACCGGTCCACCTTGGACGGATCCTTGCCGGAGAAGGCGCCGCCGCCATGGCGGGCCCAGCCGCCGTATGTATCGACGATGATCTTGCGGCCGGTCAGCCCCGCATCGCCCATCGGCCCACCGAGGACAAACTTGCCGGTCGGGTTCACCAGGATTCGCACCGACGACGCGTCCAAGGTGTCATGCGCCAGGTCGTCGAGCACGGTCTGCAGCACGTGCCGCCGAATGTCGGGAGTCAGCGTCTTCTCGAGGTCGATATCGGCCGCGTGCTGGGTGGAGATGACCACGGTGTCCAGGCGGACCGGGACATTGTCCTCGTAGGCGATCGTGACCTGCGTCTTGCCGTCCGGACGCAGGTAGGGCAGCACGCCGTTCTTACGGACCTCGGTCAGCCGCCGCGACAGCCGGTGCGCCAGCGCGATGGGCAGCGGCATCAACTCCGGGGTGTCGCTGATCGCATAGCCGAACATCAGGCCCTGGTCACCGGCGCCCTGGGCGTCCAGCGGGTCCGCCGCGCCCTCGACGCGTGCCTCGTGGGCCGTGTCGACGCCCTGGGCGATGTCGGGCGACTGCGCGCCGATGCCGATGTTGACCCCGCACGACGCGCCGTCAAAGCCCTTGTCCGACGAGTCGTAGCCGATATCCAAGATGCGCGCCCGCACCGTGTTGGTGATGTCGGCGAACGCCTCTTTTGCCGTCGTCGTCACCTCGCCCACCACGTGCACCTGTCCGGTCGTCACCAGCGTCTCGACCGCGACACGTGAGCGGGGGTCCTCCGCCAGAAGCGCGTCGAGGACCGAGTCGCTGATCGCGTCACAGATTTTGTCGGGATGTCCCTCGGTCACCGACTCACTGGTAAACAGCCGACCCTTCTCGCTCACTCTGTCATCCTTTCAGTCACCCTGAACTAAATGTTAGTTAGACAAATTATTTTAAACGCCTCGGGCTCAACCGGCTAAGCCGGGCGCATGCAACCTTTCTAACAACCTTCCGCTGGCCGCATTGCCCGGCTGCTATCCACTGTCACCGTGCAGAAACGCCGCGATCGCATCAACGATGCGACTGGCCATCAGCGTCTTGGAACCGTGCTGCAGCGCCGACTCGGTACCGTCGGACGCCAGCAGCCAGCCGTCGTTGCTGTCCACCTCGAAGGCCCTACCGTCGCCCACCGCGTTGACGACCAACAGGTCACAGCCCTTGCGCCGCAACTTCTCTCTGGCGTGAAACAGCACATCGCCGTTGGCGTCGCCGGTCTCGGCGGCGAACCCCACGATGGCCCGCATGTTGGGTAGCTCCCCATGGGCGCGCGCCCGCACCGCGTCGGCCAGCACGTCGTCGTTGCGCACCAGTTCGATCGTCGGCGGGTCGTCGACACCCTTTTTGATCTTGGCGGCGGCAACCTGCGCGGGCCGGAAGTCGGCCACTGCCGCCGCCATCACCAGCACGTCGGCGTCAGGGGCGTGCTTGGACACCGCGTCGCCGAGTTGCTGCGCCGAACTGACTTGGACGACGTGGACACCGGCCGGGTCGATCAGTCCCGCGGTATGTCCGGCGATCAGGGTGACCTCGGCGCCGCGCTGGGCAGCCACCCGCGCGACCGCGTAGCCCTGCTTGCCGGAGCTGCGGTTGCCGACGAAGCGGACCGGATCGATCGGTTCGCGGGTACCACCGGCGGTCACCAGCAGCTTGCGACGGGCGAGGTCGTAGGGCAGCGCGTCTTGGCGCTCGAGGAGCAGATGGGCAAGGGTGGTGATCTCTTCGGCCTCGGGCAGCCGGCCAGTGCCGCTGTCAGTGCCGGTGAGACGCCCGGATGCGGGTTCCAGTACGACGGCCCCGCGGCGGCGCAACGTGGCCACGTTGTCGACGGTGGCCGGGTGTAACCACATCTCGGTGTGCATCGCCGGCGCGAACAGCACCGGACATCGGGCCGTGAGCAGGGTCGCGGTCAGCAGATCGTCGGCGCGGCCGTGCACGGCCCGGGCCAGCAGGTCGGCGGTGGCGGGCGCCACCACGAGCAGATCGGCCTGCTGGCCTAGACGAACATGCGGCACCTCGGCAACGTCGGCGAAGACGCCGGTGTGGACCGGCTGTCCAGAGAGTGCCTCAAACGTGGCCGCCCCGACGAAGCGCAACGCGGATTCGGTGGGGATTACGCGGACTTCATGACCGGCCTCGGCGAGCTGACGAACAACAGTGCACGCCTTGTAGGCGGCGATGCCACCGGAGACGCCGACAATGATCCGCTTGCGATCCATCTATGCCGGCCCTTCTTTGAGGCAACGGCTCCCCAAGACGATCACAACGCGCCCGGCCCTGTCCTGTTACTCGCCCTCGGTGTGTTCGAGCAGATCGGCGTGGATCTCGCGCATGGCGATGGACAGCGGCTTTTCCTGCAGCCCGGGCTCGACCAGCGGACCAACGTATTCGAGGATGCCCTCGCCGAGCTGGTTGTAGTAGTCGTTGATCTGCCGGGCGCGCTTGGCCGCGTAGATCACCAGGGCGTACTTGCTCGAGACACGCTCGAGCAAGTCATCGATGGGCGGGTTGGTGATGCCCAGCGGGGTGTCGTAAGCGCCTTGTCCACTTGACGACGGATCGAACTGATCCATGGCGGGGACGGCGGTCAGCGACGCGTCGGACTGCGGAATGCTCACTTAAGAAAATCTCCTGGCGGCGTAAAGCGGTTGAAAACTGCTGGAAAATCAATGCTTGATGGGTCTGGATCCACCTCTGACCAGGCGACTCAAGCCGGGCCAGGCGCGGTTTCCACCAGCAAGGTTACCAATTCTGCGCACGCAGACTCCAATCGAGTGTTGACCACGACCTCGTCGAAGTCGTCTTGCGCCGCCAGTTCGATGCGTGCGGTGTCCAGCCGGCGCTGCATTGCCTCCGGCGTCTCGGTGCCGCGGCCCACGAGTCTGGCCTCCAGGTCCTCCCAGCTGCGCGGCGCCAGAAACACGGCAATGGCTTCGGGCATCGCTTTCTTGATTGCCCTGGCCCCTGCCAAGTCGACCTCGATGAGTACCGGAAATCCGGCCGCGGTGGCGGCCCGCACCTGCTCGGCCAGGGTGCCCGATCGGTGCAGCCCGCCGTGGATCTCGGCCCACTCCAGCAGGGCGCCCTCATCAATGAGTTCCTGAAAGCGGGCGGGACTGACGAAGTGGTAGTCGACGCCGTCGATCTCTCCGGGCCGCGGCGCCCGCGTGGTGGCCGAGACACTGAAATGCAGGTCCGGAATCCGCTCACGCAGACACTGGACCACCGTTGACTTGCCGACCGCGGAGGGACCGGACAGCACGACCACGCGTCCGTTGCCGATTGGCTCGGGACGTGCCCCGCGCTCGACGCCCGGTCCCCCGCCCGCGCTCACGGGCGCTCCTTGGTCGGTGCCCGCACAGGCCATTCGGCCTGCATCGTCGCGGCTGGGTTAGGAGCCGAACTTTTCCAGCAGGGCCTTGCGCTGACGGTCGCCGAGACCGCGCAGACGCCGGGTCGGCGCGATTTCCAGCTCGGTCATGATTTCCTGCGCTTTGACCTTGCCCACCTTCGGCAAAGCCTCCAGCAGCGCAGAAACCTTCATCTTGCCCAGGACTTCATCGCTCTCGGCGTCCTTGAGGACCTGGGTCAGGTTGGTGCCACCGCGCTTCAGCCGGTCCTTGAGCTCTGCTCGCGCTCGACGTGCGGCAGCCGCCTTCTCCAACGCGGCCGCGCGCTGCTCGTCGGTCAACTGGGGAAGGGCCACGATTCCTCCGTATCTGATCAATCTTCGATCGCAGTCGATCTTGTCTCTGCCGGGTACTTCAGCCAGCGGAGACGACCGTACTCACGCTTCCTGACGAAATCTAACCCGACCCCCCTGGTTATGGCGATAAATGGCCAGGTGGACTCGATGTGTGGATCCCGCCGGCGGTCTGCGTGAAGGCCCTGAAAGCGCGTGGACTGGGCGCTGTTCAGGGAGCGGCGTCCGCCTCACATTGACCTGAATGGGGTCGCTTACCAGCGGTTTTGTGCTGGCGGGACAGCGTCGCACACCGCGTTGACGGGTCGCGGCAATCGGCCGTGCGGACTGCCGCGGGACCCAGTGCCGCGGATCACGCAATTTGCCGTGGCGTGTCGCGCGTGTCGCGCCGGCGTCAACGGCAGGTCGGCGATCGTGCGAAGGCGATATCGGCCGCGTTTTCGCTCACCGGGGGCGGGACCCGGATGCACAACGGAAAATTTCTCGGGCCGTCAGCCGTCGCCGATCTCGTCCGACTCATCGGGCGCACTCCAAACCCGCCCGGCCCTGCGGTCCTGATCCCAAGCACCCGGCGCCACCGACACCGAGGGTGTCCGCCTAATCCACCGCCGGCCATCATGCTCATCGCGTGCTTCCGCCGCGGTCCCAGCAAACAAACCACGGGCCAATTAGTGGCCCCCACCACGGCCCCAGACTCGGTTGCCCGGCCGCGTTCAGCTAATCCGCTCCTGCGGTATCAGATACGATCTAGCGGTGCCGAACCTGCGGATCCGTCAGGCGGCTGAGCTGCTAGGAGTCAGCGACGACACCGTCCGGCGATGGATTAATCACGGCACGTTGGCGGTGGGTCTCGACGGGGCCGGCCGCAAGGTAATCGCCAGCGAGGATCTCGCCGAGTTTGCCCGTACCAACGCGCCCGCACCGCCGCCGGATCCGCTCAGCATCGGTAGCTCCGCCCGCAACCGGTTCGTCGGCCTGGTCACCAAGGTCACCAGCGACGCGGTGATGACCCAGGTCGAAATGCAGTGTGGTCCCTTCACCGTGGTGTCGCTGATGAGCACCGCGGCCGCGCAGGAGTTGAAACTACGGCCCGGCAGCGTCGCGGTGGCCGTCGTCAAGGCCACCACCGTCATCGTTGAAACCGCCAGACCCAGTACGGCAGTGGCGTCGGACTGACGCTCGATCTACAGCGCAGACAGATACGCGACGGCGTCCAGCATCCGTTCGCCCGCCGCCCGCAGGTCCGACACGCTCGGTCCGGCCCGGAGCACCTCGCGCGCCACCGCAGGCAGCAGCTGGCCCGGCGCCGCTCCGCCCAGGCCGGCAAGCGCCTCGGGCCGCCCGCCCTGCACCCCGACACCGGGCACCAACACGGGTCCGCCAAGGTCGCTGAGATGGGGCACCTCAAAGGCCGTCGCCCCCACCACAACACCGACGTATCCCGGCTCGGTTCCAGTGGCGGACCGGTTGGCTTCCCTGTTGACCAAGGCCGCCTGGTCGACGATCAGCTGGGCCACCGTGCGGCCGTCGAAGGCGGCGCGCTGCACGGTGGCGCCCTCGGGGTTGGAGCTTGCCGCCACCACGAACACCCCCCGGTCGTGGGCCGCAGCGGCTTCCAGCAGCGGCCGCAACGAGCCGAAGCCCAGATACGGCGAGGCGGTCACGGCGTCGGCGGCCAGCGGCGAATCGCCCGCCCAGGCGGCGGCGTAGGCCGCCATCGTTGACCCGATATCTCCCCGCTTGGCGTCGGCCAGCACCAGAACTCCCGCGGAGCGCAGCGCGGTGATGGTGCGTTCCAGCACCGCGAATCCGGCGGCGCCGTAAGCCTCGAAGAACGCCACCTGCGGTTTGACGACGGCGAAACCGGAGTACGCCTCGATGCAAATGTCACAGAACGCGGCCAACCCGTCGGCGGTGGTCGGCAGCTCCCAGGCCCGCAGCAGCTCAGGATGTGGGTCGATGCCCAGACACAGTGGTCCGCGCCTGGCTTTCGCCGCGGCCAGCCGGGCGCCGAACCCGGTCACTGGGCCCCCTTGTCGAGCGGACCCGCCGGACCGATGACACTGTGCAGTTCCTGCAGCGACCGCACACCGATGTCGCCGCGAATCCCCGCTTCGATGCCCTGCACCGCGGCCGATGCGCCCTGCACCGTCGTGACACACGGGATGTTGACGGCCACCGCAGCCGACCGGATTTCGTAACCGTCGATACGCGGACCGGAGTTGCCGTAGGGGGTGTTGATCACCATGTCGACCTCACCGGCCTTGATCAGGTCGACCGCGGACGCCGCGGGGCGGTCCGCCTGTGGCGGCTCGAAGTGCTTGCGAACCTCATCACAGGGAATCCCGTTGCGGCGCAACATCTCCGCAGTGCCTTCGGTGGCGAGAACGCGAAAGCCCAGATCGGCCAGCCGCTTGACCGGAAACACCAGCGACCGCTTGTCCCGGTTGGCGACCGACACGAACACGGTGCCCTCGGCCGGTAGCGATCCGTACGCGGCGGTTTGGCTCTTGGCGAAGGCGGTACCGAAGTCGCGGTCGATCCCCATCACCTCGCCGGTCGACTTCATCTCCGGGCCAAGCAGCGAATCGATGGCCGCTCCGTCGGCGCGGCGGAACCGGTGAAACGGCAACACCGCTTCCTTGACCGCGATCGGCGCGTTCTGGGCAGCGTGGGCACCGTCCCCGGAAGCCACCAGCATCCCCTCCTCGCGAAGCTGGGAGATGGTGGCGCCCAACATGATCCGGGCACACGCCTTTGCGAGTGGGATCGCGGTGGCCTTGGACACGAACGGGACGGTGCGGCTGGCGCGCGGGTTGGCTTCCAGGACATAGAGCACGTCGTCTTTGAGGGCATATTGCACGTTGAGCAGACCCACCACGCCGATGCCATGTGCGATGGCTTCCGTTGCGCGGCGGACCTTCTCGATGTCGCTACGGCCCAAAGTCACCGGCGGCAATGCGCAGGCCGAGTCTCCGGAGTGTATCCCGGCCTCCTCGATGTGTTCCATGATGCCGCCGATGTAGACCTCGGCACCGTCGCACAGCGCGTCGACGTCGATCTCCACCGCGTCCTCCAGGAAGCGGTCGACGAGCACGGGGTGCTCCGGGGAAAGTTCGGTGGCCCGGGTGATGTAGCCCCGCAGCGTCTCCTCGTCGTAGACGATCTCCATGCCGCGACCACCCAGCACATACGAGGGCCGCACCAGCACCGGGTAACCGATTTCTTCGGCGATCCGCCGGGCTTGCGCGAAAGTCGTTGCCGTGCCGTAACGCGGAGCCGGCAGTCCCGCGGCATTCAACACGTCCCCGAAAGCACCGCGGTCCTCGGCCAGGTCGATCGCCTCCGGCGGGGTGCCCACGATGGGAACCCCGGCGTCGAAGAGCCGTTGAGCCAGTCCCAGCGGGGTCTGGCCGCCGAGTTGCACGATGACTCCCACCACGCCAGGGCCTCCGGCCGCCGACTGGGCCTCGGCACGGAATACTTCGAGGACGTCTTCGAAGGTCAACGGCTCGAAGTACAGCCGATCGGCGGTGTCGTAGTCGGTGGACACCGTCTCCGGGTTGCAGTTGATCATCACGGTTTCAAAACCAGCCTGCGACAACGTGGTTGCCGCGTGCACACAGCTGTAGTCGAATTCGATGCCCTGGCCGATCCGGTTCGGTCCGGAGCCCAGGATCAGCACCTTGGGCTTCTCGGTCTGCGGGGCCACCTCGGTCTCGGCGGCTGGGTCGAGTTCATAGCTGCTGTAGTGGTAGGGCGTGCGGGCCTCGAACTCCGCCGCACAGGTGTCCACCGTTTTGTACACCGGATGGATGTCGAGTCGCTCGCGCAGCGACCGGACGCCGTCCTCCCCGGCCAATTCCGGTCGCAGCGCCGCGATCTGGCGATCGGACAGCCCGCTGTGCTTGGCCTGTCGCAGCAGGTCGGCATCGAGCACCGGAGCGGCGACCAGCTCTGCGCACAGCTTCTCCAGCTCGCCGATCTGCGCGATGAACCACGGATCCACACCGCTGGCCTCGGCGACCTGCTGCACCGAACCGCCCAACCGCAGCGCCAGTTCGATGTCGTAGAGCCGGCCTTCGGTCGGGGTCTGCAGGCGGGTCAGCACGTCGGCGACGTCACCGTCGGCATCGGGCTTCGTCCAAAAGCCGGCACGGCTGGTTTCCAGCGACCGCATCACCTTGCCGAGCGCCTCGATGAAGTTGCGGCCCAGCGACATTGCCTCCCCGACGGATTTCATCGTGGTGGTCAGGGTGGGATCGGCACCCGGGAATTTCTCGAACGCGAACCGCGGCGCCTTGACCACGACATAGTCCAGAGTCGGCTCGAAGCAGGCCGGCGTTTCTTTGGTGATGTCGTTGACGATCTCGTCGAGGGTGTAACCGATGGCCAGCTTGGCTGCGATCTTCGCAATCGGGAAGCCGGTGGCCTTGGACGCCAGCGCACTTGACCGGGAGACCCGCGGGTTCATCTCGACGACGATCAGCCGGCCATCGCGCGGGTTGACCGCGAACTGGATGTTGCAGCCGCCGGTGTCCACGCCGACCTCACGCAGGATCGCGATGCCCAGATCACGCATCCGCTGGTATTCCCGGTCGGTCAGGGTCATGGCCGGCGCGACGGTGACCGAGTCACCGGTGTGCACGCCCATCGGGTCGACGTTCTCGATGGAGCACACCACCACCACGTTGTCGTGGCCGTCGCGCATCAGCTCGAGTTCGAATTCCTTCCAGCCATAGATCGATTGCTCGATCAGCACATTGGCGCTGGGCGACGCGGCCAGCCCGGCACCGGCCATCCGGTCGACCTCTTCGGCGGAGTGCGCCATCCCCGAACCCAGGCCGCCCATGGTGAAGCTCGGCCGCACCACGACCGGCAGGCCGACTTCCTCGACCGTCTCGCGCACCTCGTCCATGGTGAAACACACTCGGCTTCGGGCGGATTCACCACCGACTTTGGCGACGATATCCTTGAACCGCTGCCGGTCCTCGCCGCGCTGGATCGCGTCGAAATCTGCACCGATGAGCTCGACGCCGTAGCGCCCCAGCGCGCCGTTCTCGTAGAGTGCGACCGCGGTGTTGAGCGCGGTCTGGCCGCCCAGGGTGGCCAGCAGGGCGTCGATCTTGTTGCCGCGCTCGGCCTGCTGGGCGATCACCCGCTCGACGAACGCGGGGGTGATGGGCTCGACATAGGTGTGATCGGCGTACTCCGGGTCGGTCATGATGGTGGCCGGGTTGGAGTTGACCAGGCTGACCTGTAGTCCCTCGGCCCGCAGCACCCGGCACGCCTGGGTGCCGGAGTAGTCGAATTCGCAGGCCTGCCCGATCACGATCGGTCCCGAGCCGATCACCAGCACGTGGCGCAAATCGGTGCGACGCGGCACTAGCGTCCCCCTCCAGTCTGCGCGCGAGCTGGGGGCACCGCCCGCTTGCGGGGGAGCGCAGTTGTACGCCCTGCGCGGCGTGTCGGCTGGGGGCACCTCCCGCTTTCGGGGGAACAGACACGCGCCCTCGCGGTAACCACCATCAGCGGCCCTCCCCCGCCATCAGTTCGACGAATTGATCGAACAGGTACTCCGCATCGTGCGGTCCTGCGGCGGCCTCCGGATGGTATTGCACCGAAAATGCTTTCCCGTCGGCGAGTTTGACGCCCTCCACCACCCCGTCGTTGGCGCAGGTATGGCTGACGACCGCGAGCCCGAAGGGCGTGTCGAAGGACTGGCCCGCCTCGCCTTCCAGCGCGAAGCCGTGGTTCTGCGCGGTGACCGCGACACGCCCGGTGGCGTGGTCGATGACCGGGATGTTGATACCGCGGTGACCGAACACCATCTTGTAGGTCGACAGGCCGAGCGCTCGCCCGAGGATCTGGTTGCCGAAACAGATTCCGAACAATGGGATTCCGGCACCGATCACCTCCCGGGTGAGCTCGACGACGTGATCTGCGGTGGCCGGGTCGCCGGGCCCATTGGACAAGAACACGCCGTCCGGCGCGATGTCGGCGATCTGCTCGAAAGTCGCCGACGCGGGCAGCACATGGCTGCGGATGCCGCGGCGGGCGAAGTTGCGCGGAGTGTTGGTCTTGATGCCGAGGTCCAGCGCGGCCACGGTAAACTGCTGTGCCCCTTCTGGTTCGACGATGTAGGTACCCGCAGTGCTGACCTCGCCGGCCAGATCGGCACCCAGCATCGACTGCTGGCCACGCACCCGCTCCAGCAGCTCGGCCGGCTCGGCGAGCGCGTCCCCGGAGAACACACCGGCCTTCATCGAGCCACGGTTGCGCAGATGCCGGACCACCGCCCGCGTGTCGATACCGGCGATCCCGACGATGTGCTGACGGACCAGCTCGTCTTCCAGCGTGCCGGTGGCCCGCCAGTTCGACGCACGCGGCGACGGGTCGCGCACCGCGTAGCCGGCGACCCAGATCTTGTCTCCCCGGCTCTCGGCGTCCTCACCGTTCCAGCCGGTGTTGCCGATCTGTGGCGCGGTGGCCACCACGATCTGCCGGTGATAACTGGGATCGGTCAGCGTTTCCTGATAGCCGGACATGCCGGTGGAAAAGACGGCTTCCCCGAGCGTTTGGCCGATCTTGCCGAACGGCGTGCCGGTAAAGGCGCGGCCGTCTTCGAGCACCAGCAAGGCCTTCATGACGCGACTCCCTCCGGCCAGCTCTTTAACCAGCTCACATATTCGTCGCGGTTGTTCGCGCGAAACCCGGTGTCGATCTTGACGCCCGACGGCAGCCGCCACCGGATCGCCAGAATCCCGTTGCGGGCCACGACCTTACCGGCGATGCCACGCTCGGTGCGGATGGCGGCGATCGACTCCTCCGGAATCCAGATCGGCTGAGCCCGGATGCGTTGCACCAGGATTCCCTCGGGATGGCGGCTCAGCACCGCTTTGCTGCGATAGCCAAGATCGCCGGCGGTGATCCGCTCGCTCCAGGCCGGCGCCATGGTGCAGCCGACATAGACGCCGCGCGTGGTGATGGTCGCCGAGCTCACCTGCTCGGGCACATCGGGCAAGGCTCCGATCAGCTCCGCCTGCTGCTGCGCGCGACGCTGCCAGGCGCGCATCATCAGCTGAATCACCACGGCGATCACCACCACCAGGACGGCCGCGAAGATCAGCGACCCCACCAGCGTGCCTGAGTTCATGCCGGACTCTTCCCGTCCCGAGCGGTGATCTTCCCGCGCAGCAGCGTCGCAGTCACGGTGGCAGGCAAGGTCATCGACTCGTACGGCGTGTTGGCTGACCGGCTGGCCAGGTCCGGCCCGGCAACCGTCCAGGTGGCGTCCGGGTCCACCACGGTCAGGTTGGCCGGCTCCCCCACCTCGAGTGGCCGGCCGTGGTCGGGCAGGCCGACGATGCGCGCCGGATTCTCGCTCATCACCCTGGCGACATCGCGCCAGGTCAACAGTCCGGGGGTCACCATCGTCTGCACCACCACCGACAACGCCGTCTGCAACCCGAGCATGCCGGGGCGCGCCGCGGCGAACTCGACGCATTTCTCGTGCTCGGCGTGCGGAGCATGATCGGTGGCCACACAGTCGATTACCCCGTCAGCCAGCGCTTGCCGCAACGCGACGGCGTCGGAGGCCTCGCGCAGCGGCGGGTTGACCCGGTTGATCCCGTCGTAACTGGAAAGTCTGCTGTCGTCGAGCAGCAGATGGTGAGGGGTGACTTCGGCCGTGATCGAAATACCTTGGTCCTTAGCCCATTTCAGGATTTCGACGGTGCCCACGGTGGAGGCGTGGCAGATGTGCACCCGGGCACCGGCGTCGCGGGCCAGCAGCGCGTCGCGGGCGACGATCGATTCCTCGGCGGCCCGCGGCCATCCCGCGAGTCCCAGCCTGGCGGCCGTGGGCCCCTCGTGCGCGACCGCGTTGGCGGTCAGCCTCGGCTCCTCGGCGTGCTGAGCAATCAGCACCCCCAAGCCGGTGGCGTACTCCAGGGCACGCCGCATTATCAGCGGGTCGTGTACGCAGATGCCGTCATCGGAGAACATGCGCACCTGCGCCGCGCCGGCGGCCATCATGCCCATCTCGGTGAGCTCGACTCCGGCCAGCCCGACGCTGACGGCACCGACAGGATGCACGTCGACCAGACCGACCTGCTGCCCACGGTGCCAGACATGGTCGGTGACCACCGGGCTGTCGGCGACCGGATTGGTGTTTGCCATCGCGAAAACTGCCGTGTACCCGCCCAAAGCCGCTGCTGCCGAACCGGTTTCGATATCTTCGGCATATTCGCGGCCTGGCTCGCGCAGGTGGGTGTGCAGGTCGACCAGGCCGGGCAGCAACACGTGATCAGTGGCATCAATGACGTCTATATCTGTTTCGAGGCATCCTGCCTCGGCAAGACCCGGGCCGATGTCGGCGATCTGGCCGTCTTCGACCAGTACGTCGACCCGCTCACCCTCGCCGTACAACCGGACCCCGCGAAGCAGCACGCTCATGCCACACCCTCTTTGCCCTCTTTTTCCAACGGCTCCGTTCCAACCAGCACGTGGAACAACACCGCCATCCGTACGTGAACACCATTGGAAACCTGTTGCAGCACAGCCGATTGCGATGAATCAGCCACCGAAGACGCAATCTCCATGCCGCGCACCATCGGGCCTGGGTGCAGCACCACGGCATGGCCGGGAAGCATCGCCTGACGCCGATCGGAGAGCCCGTAGCGAACCGAGTACTCGCGCACCGACGGGAAGAAGCCGCCGTTCATCCGCTCGGCCTGCACCCGCAGCATCAGCACAGCGTCGGCGGCGGGCAGCTCGGCGTCGAAGTCATAGGAGACGGTGGCCGGCCAACCATCGACTCCCACCGGCAACAGCGTCGGCGGCGCCACCAGCACCACCTCGGCGCCCAGGGTATCCAGCAGCACCACATTGGAGCGCGCGACCCGGCTGTGCAGGATGTCGCCGACAACCACGATGCGCCGGCCCTCGATTCCCCCGAGCCGCTGGCGGATGGTCAGCGCGTCCAGCAGCGCTTGCGTCGGGTGCTCATGGGTGCCGTCCCCGGCATTGATGACCGACGGGCCAGCTGGCTCTTCGGCGCCGTCGGCGCCGGTGGTCCATTCGGCGAGCAGGTGCGCGGCACCGGATGCCGGGTGCCGGATGATCAGCGCGTCGGCACCGGCCGCCCGCAGCGTCAGCGCGGTGTCGCGCAGCGACTCGCCCTTGCCCACCGATGATCCGGCCGCACTCACGTTGATCACGTCGGCACTCATCCACTTCCCGGCCACCTCGAAGGACACCCGGGTGCGGGTCGAGTTCTCGTAGAACATCGTGATCACGGTGCGGCCGCGCAGTGTCGGCAGCTTCTTGATCTCCCTGCCCACCAGAGCCTGCGCGAACCGGTCGGCGTCGTCGAGGATGGCGGTGGCGTCGTCGCGGCTCAGGTCGCTCGCGGTCAGCAGGTGTCTGGTCATGAGTCGCCGTGCCGGGAGATGACAACTCCGTCGCGACCGTCGTGCTCGCTGAGTTGCACGTGCACGCTCTCGCTGCGCGAGGTCGGCACGTTCTTTCCCACATAGTCGGCGCGCAGCGGTAATTCGCGATGGCCGCGGTCGACCAGCACCGCAAGCTGCACGGCCCGCGGCCGGCCCACGTCGCGCAGCGCGTCCAGGGCGGAGCGCACCGAGCGTCCGGAGTACAGCACGTCGTCGACGAGGATCACCAACGCGTCGTCGACGCCACCGGCCGGTATCGATGTGGCCGCCAGCGGCCGAGGTGGCTTTTGCATCAGATCGTCGCGGTACAGCGTGATATCAAGGGCACCGCGCGCGACGTCTACCCCGCTGTATTCACCGATGTTGGTGGCCAGGCGCTTGGCCAGGATCACACCGCGGGTCGGGATACCCAGCAGCACCACCCGTGGCGCGTCGGGACCATCCAGCGCGGTCTTTTCGATGATCTGATGCGCAATGCGCGAAATGGTGCGACCGACGTCGGCCGCAGACATCAATTCCCTGCCGGTGGCGGCATCCCCCGCGGCACCCATGCGAGACATGGCTTTTTCCCAGACCTCCTTCTCCGCCTCTCTGGACGGATCGTTAAAGGATGTCGACTGCCCGGCAGCGTAGCATTCCGGTCTACCCTGGCGGAAATGACAGGCTCAACGTCTTCCTCAAATTCCTCTCGTTTCCCGGTTCTCGATTTCGATGCCCTTTACCGCGGCGAAAGCCCGGCCGAAGGCTTCCCCGCGGTGGCCACCCCACCATGGGACACCAAGGCGCCCAAGGAGAATGTCATCGCATGGCAGGAGGGCGGCCGGGTGCACGGTGAGGTCCTCGACATCGGCTGTGGGCTCGGCGACAACGCCATCTACCTGGCCAAAAGCGGACATAACGTCACCGGGCTGGACATCTCACCGACCGCGCTGATGACCGCCGAGCGGCGGGCCAAGGACGCCGGAGTCAACGTCAAGTTCGCGGTCACCGACTCCACCAAGCTCGAGGGCTACACCGACGCGTTCGACACCATCGTCGACAGCGGCATGTTCCACTGCCTGGACGACGACGGCAAGCGCAGTTACGCCGCCGCGGCACACCGTGCCACCAGGCCCGGTGCCACCCTGCTGATCAGCTGCTTCTCCGACGCCAACCCGACCGACGAGGAGTGGCCGCGGCCCGCAGTGTCCGAGCAGACCCTGCGCGACGTCCTCGGCGGCGCGGGCTGGGATATCGAGGCATTGGAGCCCGCCACGGTGCGCCGCGAAATGGACGGCAACGAAGTCGAGATGGCGTTCTGGTACGTCCGCGCCCAGCGACGGTAGCGTGACGCGGGCTAATCTGACCGGGTGAATCTCGACGGCAATCAGGCCTCCATCCGCGAGGTCTGCGACGCCGGCCTACTCGCCGGTGCGGTGACGGTGGTCTGGCAGCACGGAGAAGTGCTGCAGCTCAACGAGATCGGCTGCCGGGACGTGGATGCGGGCTTGCCGATGCAAAGAAACACCCTGTTTCGCATCGCCTCGATGACCAAACCGGTCACGGTAGCGGCGATGATGAGCCTGGTCGACGACGGCAAGCTGGCGCTGAAAGACCCGATCACGCCCTGGGCGCCGGAACTGGCCGACGTGCAGGTGCTGGACGACCCGCACGGTCCACTCGACCAGACGCATCCGGCGCGCCGCGCCATCCTGATCGAGGATCTGCTCACCCACACCAGCGGCCTGGCGTACGCATTCTCGGTGTCCGGGCCCATCTCCAAGGCTTACATGCGGCTGCCGTTCAACCAGGGGCCCGACGTTTGGCTGAGCGAGCTGGCCAAGCTGCCGCTGGTGCACCAGCCCGGCCACCGGGTGACCTACAGCCACGCCATAGACCTGTTGGGCGTCATCGCATCCCGCATCGACGGCAAACCCTTCTACCAGGTTCTCGACGAGCGGGTGCTGGGTCCGGCGGGCATGCCCGACACCGGCTTCTTCGTCTCTCCCGAAGCGCGCCGCCGCGCCGCGACCATGTATTCCCTCGACGACAACCAAGAACTGCGGCACGACGTGATGGGGCCGCCGCACATCAAGCCACCCTCGTTTTGCAACGCCGGCGGCGGGTTGTGGTCGACCGCCGACGACTACCTGCGGTTCGTGCGGATGATCCTCGGCGACGGGACGATCGACGGGGTACGGGTCTTGTCCCCCGAGTCGGCCCGCCTGATGCGGACCGACCGGCTGACCGACGAACAGAAGCGACACAAATTCCTGGGGGCGCCGTACTGGGTTGGCCGCGGCTTCGGGTTGAATCTGTCGGTGGTGACAGACCCGGCCAAGTCCGCCCCGCTGTTCGGCCCGGGCGGGCTGGGAACGTTCAGCTGGCCCGGCGCGTACGGGACATGGTGGCAGGCGGACCCGACGGCGGACCTGATTCTGCTGTACCTAATTCAGAATTTGCCGGATATGAGCGTGGACGCGGCCACGGCTGTCGCGGGTAACACGTCGCTGGCGAAACTCCGTACGGCGCAACCGAAGTTCGTCCGCCACACGTATCGTGCGCTCGGCCTCTAACACCATGGTCGATTACCCCCCTGACCGCATCGCCGGGCCGCGGCTACTGCT
Source organism: Mycobacterium sp. (assembly GCA_036495965.1). Lineage (GTDB taxonomy): Bacteria > Actinomycetota > Actinomycetes > Mycobacteriales > Mycobacteriaceae > Mycobacterium. Next base: position 8,251 of record DASXMA010000411.1, on the reverse strand, counting down.
GCGCCCGCCCGTACTCGGCGACGCCGGCGCGCTCTTCCAAAGGGTCGCCCGCGATCCGAAGGTCACCAAGTATCTGAAGTGGATGCCGCACCCGGACGTGGCGGCGACGCGGCGAGTGATCGCTGAAAAACTCAATGTCAACGATGAAGAGCGGACCTGGGTCATTGCCCTGCGGCACACCGACGACGTCATCGGGCTGACCAGCTGCCGGCGCCCGGTGCCACACTCGGTCGAGATTGGGTACTGCCTCGGCCGACGCTGGTGGGGCAAGGGTTACGCGGCCGAGGTGCTCGACCTGCTGTTGGCCGCGCTGGAAGCCGACCGGGGCGTGTATCGCGTCTGGGCCACCTGCCATGTCGATAACGAGCGGTCAGCTAGGGTGCTGCTGCGAGCCGGGTTCGGGCTGGAGGGCCGGCTGGCCCGTTACGCCCTCTACCCCACCATCGGCGCTGAGCCGCAGGACGCCCTGCTGTACGCCAAAGCCTTGCGGTGACTCCACTTGAGCTACCTGACTATTCGGCGTCTTCCAAGGCCCGGCGCGCGTAGGCCCGCACATCGGCGTCGCTGTCCTTGAGCGCGATTCCCAACGCGTCACAGGCAGCGGGTTCACCGGCCCATCGGGTCAGGCTCAGCACCGCGGCCTTGCGTACATCCAGATGCGCGTCAGCGAGCGCCTCGGACAGCCGGGGAACGGCGAGTTCGGCCACCGCACCCGACAGCGCAAGGGCCGCACCCTCCCGCACCTGCCAGGCCGGTGCTTGCAATGCCTTTTCGACTGCAGCGAAATCGTCTTGACTGCAACCTAGTTCGGCCAACGCGGCCAGCGCCGCCGCACGCACCAGCGGATCGGGATCGGCGATCAGCGCGCTGACGGCCCGGCTACCTTGGGCGCCGCCGCGCAAAGTGGCCAGGCCGGCAGCCGCCGCGATACGGACCTCCCGGCTCTCGTCACCGGTGGCCGCGACCACCCCGGCCACGTCGTCGACCGACACCAGCGCTCGCACGGCCTCGATACGCACCCGGTGGTCGGGATCTTCGAGCGCGCGACGGTATTGGCCGGCATCACCGGCCCGGCGTGCTGCCAGCATATACACGGACGCCGCCCGCACCACCATGTCGCGGGAGAACAAATACGCTCCGGCCGCGGCGGGGTCGGGCAGCACTTCGACCAGCTCGCGTATTCCCTCGGCGCTGGTGCGGCGCACCCCGGCATCGGTGTCGTCCAGCGCGGCGAACAAGGCCGGCGCATATCCGTCGGGGATGTGCTCGGTGAGCGTGGCCACCGCGGTTCGGCGCACCCCGGGATCCGAGTCGGCCAGGTACGGCTCCAGATCAGCAATCGTCGGCTCCTCCAGCGCGAGGACCCCCGCAATGCGCGGTGATGGCGGTTCGAATACCGTTGCAGCCGAGCCGATCCGCGAGACTGTAGTGGCCGGCGCTTGACCACCTACCAGCGGCGGCTGCTCGACGTCCTGCACCGTCTGATCCACCGGCGGCAGACCATCCAGCTCGGGGACCGGCACAAAGTACGGCGCCACGGGGCGCTTGAGGAACACCATCTCGCCGGCCGCACCCTTGCGCAGGTTCAAGTGATAACCCCATTGGCTATCGTCGCGCCCGGGCAAGTCGGCGCGTTCGTGGTAGAGGCCCCAGCGCGATTCGGTACGGGTGAGCGAGGATCGGGCCGCCATCTCAGCGCAGTCCCGGATGAACGACACCTCCACGGCACGCATCAGCTCGTGCGGATTACGCGCGCCCATACCGGCGATCTCGTCGCGCATTCGATCGAAGGTGCGCACCGCGATGGACAGTTTGGCCGCCGCCTTGGGCGGCGCCACATAGTCGTTGACGAACCGCCGCAGCTTGTATTCGACCTGCGGCTGCGGCGGACCGTCCGGATGCCGCAGCGGCCGGTAGATCAGCTCATGCGTCTCGCGCAGCTGATCGTCCGGGAGTTGTCGTGGCGCAGAGACTTCGCTCAAGGTTGACGAGGCGTGCGTGCCGGCGAGGTCACCGAAGACGAATGCGCCGATCATGTAGTTGTGCGGTACGCAGGCCAGATCCCCGGCGGCGTACAGTCCGGGCACGGTGGTGCGGGCATGCTCGTCGACCCAGACTCCGGAAGCGGAATGCCCACTGCACAAACCGATTTCGGAAATGTGCATCTCCACGTCATTGGTGCGGTAATCGTGGCCGCGGTTGGCGTGGAAGGTACCGCGAGTGGGCCGTTCGGTGGTGTGCAGGATGTTCTCCAGCGCGGTCAGCGTCTCATTGGAAAGGTGAGACACCTTGAGATAGATGGGCCCGCGGGCGGAATCGATCTCGCCTTTGACTTCGGCCATCATCTGACCCGACCAGTAGTCGGAATCGACGAACCGCTCGCCGTGCGAATTGACTTGGTAGCCACCGAACGGATTGGCCACATAGGCACAGGCCGGACCGTTGTAATCCTTGATCAGCGGATTGACCTGGAAGCACTCGATACCGGACAGCTCGGCGCCCGCGTGGTAGGCCATCGCATACCCGTCGCCGGCGTTGGTCGGGTTCTCATAGGTGCCGTACAGATAGCCCGACGCGGGCAAACCGAGCCGGCCGCACGCCCCGGTCGCCAGGATCACCGCCTTGGCGCCGACGGCAACGAATTCGCCGGTGCGCGTGTTCAATGCCGCGGCGCCGACGGCACGGCCACCGTCGGTGAGCACCCGCACCGGCATCAGGCGGTTCTCGATCCCGATCTTCTCCCGCATCGACCGCTGCCGCAGCACCCGATACAGCGCCTTTTTGACGTCCTTGCCTTCCGGCATGGGCAGCACGTATGAGCCCGTCCGGTGCACCCGGCGCACCGCGTACTCGCCGTGTTCGTCCTTCTCGAACTTCACCCCGTAGCGTTCCAACCGTTGCACCATCGCAAACCCACGGGAGGCCGTCTGATACACCGTGCGCTGGTTGACGATTCCGTCGTTCGCACGGGTGATCTCGGCGACGTAGTCCTCCGGTTCGGCCTTGCCCGGAATGACGGCGTTGTTGACGCCGTCCATACCCATCGCCAGCGCACCGGAGTGCCGCACATGCGCCTTTTCCAACAGCAGCACCTGCGCACCCCGCTCGGCGGCGGACAGTGCGGCCATGGTGCCCGCGGTACCACCGCCGATGACCAGCACATCACAGTCGAGACGGACCGGCGTGATATCTGGGATCTGCATCATGCCGCCACCGAATAATCCAGGGCGGCAATGATTTCCGCGCGCAACTCGTCGCGCAGCCCCCCGCTGCGTGGTTCGGGCACGTCAAGCGCCGCACGTAGCGGCTCACCGGCCCGGCCCAGCACGGCGATCCGGTCCCCCAGCGCCAGGGCCTCGTCGACGTCGTGCGTGACGAAGACGATCGTGGTCGGATGGGTGCGCCAGGTGTCGATGAGCAGCCGCTGCATGGCAGCCCGGGTTTGAGTGTCCAGCGCTCCGAACGGCTCGTCCATCATCACCGCGCGCGGGGCCCCGGCCAGCCCGCGGGCCAGCTGAACACGCTGGCGCATCCCGCCGGACAGGCTCTTGGGTAGGTAGTGGCCGAAGCCGGCGAGTCCAAGCTCGTCGATCCAGCGCTCGGCCGCCGCCCGCCGGGTGGCGCGCGGTTCGCCGCGCAGCCGCAATGCCAGCTCGATGTTGGACCGCACGGTGCGCCACGGCAACAGCGCGTTGTCCTGGAACACCATGCCGCGGTCACCCGAGGTGGCGGTGACTTCGCCGCCGTCGGCCAGCACCCGCCCGTCGTCGGGCCGCAGCAGGCCCGCCAGCGCGCGCAGCACCGTTGACTTGCCGCAGCCCGACGGCCCGGTGAGCACCAGGATCTCGCCCGGCCGCACCGTCAGGCTGAGCCTGTCGATGACCGGATCCCCGGTGTAGGACAACCGAACTCGATCCAGCTCAAGGCTCATTCCGACTGTCATCGCAGGCCTTCCTGTGCGCGCGGCAGCCAGCGGGTCACGCGCCGGCCCACCAGTTCGACGACCGCGGACGTCGCGAATCCCAGCACCCCGATGGTGATGATGCCGACGAACACCTGGGGGTAGGCCAGCACGGTGTACTCCTGCCAGGTGCGGTAACCGACCCCGAGCCGCCCGGAGATCATCTCCGCGGAGATCACACAGATCCAGGCCACTCCCATGCCGACCGACAAACCCCCGAACACTCCCGGCAAGACGCCCGGCAGCACGACCTGACTCAGCACCTCCCACCGGCCGCCGCCCAGGGTCCGCACCGAGTCCTCCCACAACGTGGGCAGCGCGCGCACCGCATGCCGGGTACTGACCATGATCGGGAAGTAGGCCGCGAGAAAGGTGATGAACACGATGCCGGCCTCGTCGGTCGGAAACAGCAGGATCGCCACCGGCACCATCGCAATGGCGGGAATGGGCCTGGCCAGCTCCGCCAGCGGGCCGAACAGATCGGCGAACAGTCGCGAGCGGCCCAGCAGGACACCCGTCGCGACGCCGACCACCGCGGCCAGCCCGAAGCCGGTGAGAATGCGAATTAATGACTGCGCCAGGTCAAGCCAGTACTCGTAGGCGCCCAGCCGACGGTGCAGCGCATTCACGATCTCGGTGACCGTCGGCAACGTGTCGAATCGCAGCAACAGCCGCACTTTGCCGGCGGTGAGCAATTGCCACAGCCCGATGGCGGCGGCCACCGAGGCCACCCGCAGCAACCGCGACCGCCACGGCGAGGCGAGACGTCGCGTGGTGGGCAGCCCGGCTGTCGGGGCGACCGAGACCGCGCCCAGCACCTGGTCGGATACTACTTGGGTTGTCATACCGAACCTCCAAGTGCCTGTTGATAATTCACTGCGACGCAGCCCGGGTGCGTGGCGAGGTAGCGACGGGCCCCGGCCGGGGTACCGAAGGGCAGGAATTTCTGGCCGTCCTGCACCCAGGCCGCCTTGTCGGCGAACCAGCGGGTGCCCAGTTCGGCGTCGGGAACGTAGGCCGCCCGGACCTTGGCGCCGCGGGCAGTCGCATCCCTGATCGCCCGCAGCAGGCTGGTTGGGTTGGCAACCGTTTGAGTGGCATCGATTCCGTCCAACCAGAGTTCGCTTGCCTGAGCGGGATCGCCGCGGAGCACGGATGGGTTGGTGGCGGCGGCCCGGGCCGCGTCATAGTTGCGCCCGCGGGCCGCGAACACCGCGCGCAGCGGCTCGTCTTGGACGAACCCCGAGATGTCGAGGTCGGCGAAGTCGCCGATCGACTTCAGGTAGGGCACATCGCTTTTCAGCGCGTCGGTCAATGACGGTTTCAGGATGGTGTCGAACGACGTGCCGCCTGGACCGTTGTAGAGGTATACCACTTCCTGCAGTAGCCCGCTGGCCTGTGCGACGATACGGGCCGCCTCCAGCGGCTTTTCGTTGAGAAAATCGGTGGCGTCCAGTTGCGCCTGCAGGAAGGCCGCCAGCACCTCCGGGTGCGCGGATGCGTAGGAGCGCCGCACCACCACGCCGTGCAGGGTGGGCAGGTTCAGCTCGGCCCCGTCGTAGAGCAGTTTGGCCTTGCCCTGGTAAACCAACAGCCCCGGCCACGCGACGAACTGCGAAAGTGCCTGCACCTGGCCGGATTCCAGTGCAGACGCACCGACCTGTGGCTGCTGGTTGAGCACCTCGACACCGCTGATCCGGGCCTTGTCCAGGGCTCGCACCAAGGTGCCGTGACCGGCCGAGCCCACGCTGGCCGAGACCTTCGCACCGGCCAGATCGGCCAGCGAGGTCGCTGACGAGTTGGGCGCCACCACCACCATGTTCAGCGCGCCCTTGGGGTTGTAGCCGGTGACCGACACCATCTCGGTACGGGCCAGCGGGTTGGCCTGTGTCTTGGAGCCGTTGATCAGCATCGGGTAGTCGCCCATCGAGCCGATATCGATCTTCTCGGCGAGCATCTGCGCGGTGATCGGGGCACCGGTGTCGTAGTCCTGCCAGCGCACCGCATATTTGGTGCCGGTGCGGGTGGTGATGCCGGCGAGCCGGCGCTCCAGGTAGCCCTGGGCGCGCAGCAGCGTGCCCGCCGTCACCGTGTTGATGGTCTTGGACTGATAGCCCACCACGACGTTGACGACGCCGGAGGACTGCGATAAGGATTCCAGCGAGCAACCGGACATGACCGCGACGGCGGTAATGGTCATAGCCACCACCGACGCCAGCCGAACGGCGTGTCGTTTCATGAAAGATCCTGGAAGATAGGCTGATTCAGCGTATGAGGTACGGCATGTTCACCGTGACGGCGCCGGTCGGGCAACGGGCCGCGCACGGGCCGCAGTACCAGCATTCGTCGACGTGCATGAAGGCTTTGCCGGTGTCGGGGTTGATGGCCAGCGCGTCCAGCGGACAGATCTCCACGCACAGTGTGCAGCCGTCGATACACCGCGATTCGTCGATCGTCACCGGCACGTCGGTGCGGTGGTTGACCAGCGTCATAGCTTGCTCCTTATCAAGTTGCCGCGCATGGTGATTCGATCGCCGCGCATCCGGATGTACTCCAGGTCGACAGGCCTGCCGTCGTCGAGGCTGGTGAGCCGCTCCAGCATGAGCAGCGCCGACCCGTCGGGCACCTGCAGTGTGGCTGCCGAGTGCGCGTCGGCGGGGATGGCCTCCAGCGCCAGCGATGCCGAGCCCAGCCGCTGTCCGCTGACCTGCTCGATGAGCGCGAACAGGTCGTTGGTTTCCAGGGGATAGCCCAGAATGCGGTTTCCGATATCCGGAGCGAGGTAGGTCAGGTCGAGGCTGAGGGGCAGGTCGCCGAGGTAACGCAACCGCTCGACGAAGACCGCCTCTGCACCGTGCCGCAGCTGCAGCCGGCGAGCCACCGACGGCGGGGCAGTCACCGGCATGGCCGCCCGCACCTCGTTGCGGACCTCTCCGAGGTGTTTGAAGGTTTCCTTGAGTCCCAGCAGTGAATCGATCCGGCGGTCGTACTTGCGCTGTGCGACGTGGGTGCCGACTTTGGGGCCGCGGTCGATCAGTCCCTCGTTTTTCAGAATGCTCAGCGCCTCGCGAATGGTATTGCGGGAGACGACGAATTCCGCCGCCAATTCGGTTTCGCCGGGTAGACCCTCGGGATAGGCGTCGGCATGAATCTGCTGACGCAACACGTCGGCAGCCCGGCGGGCACGATTGGCCCGGGAGCCCTGAACACTTGAGATCGGTATGGCTTCGGCCACGCCGTCACGCTAATGCAGCTCAGGAGGGTATTCAGCGCACCCGATCGGGGGTCGCGAAGCCAGCCGCGGGTATTGCGCCGGGTGGCACTGGGCTACGACCAGCAAAAACCCGGGCTCGGTTGGCTATTGCGCCACCTCGGATGAGACGCCGCCTTTGCGATCCGGATGAGCAGAACCGCGCGCTCCGGGCCTCAGCCGTCTTTGGCAGCCGCCTGCACGACGCTGTCGCCGTTTAGGGCCCCATTCATGGCAGAGGCATCCGACGGCAGTTCAAAGACGGGGAACGCGGAACCCACCGCGGCCGTCGCCGCGTTCCGTTGGGCTTCCATCCGGGCCAGCGCCTCCGGGGTGAACACCGACAACCCGAGTTCGGGGTTGTACCCGTGGATCTCTTTCACGTCGAGCTGGGCCAGGAAATAGACGATCTCCTTGGAGACCACCTGCCCCGGGACCAGCACCGGAAAACCGGGCGGGTAGGGCACCACGAACGTGGTCGACACCAGGGTCTTGCCCTCGGCCAGTCGTCGCCCGGCCGTGCCGATCAGCACGTACTCGCGGTCTGACTCTTCATACCCTGCGTAGAAGGCCGACCGCGTGTCACCGAACGCGCAGGCGTCGACGGGACGGAAGGCAATGTAGAACTCACTGAAGTCGGGCAAGTGCGGCAGGTCCTGAGTGATCTCCTCGACGTGGCGGTCGTGCAGCGACCAATCGGCGGCGCTGGCGGCCTTCTGAACGCGATCGAAGTCGGTAGCGATGCGACGCAGCACGTCGAGCAGGTAGTGCACGCTCGACCAGGTCACACCGATCGTGAAGATCAGCAGGACGCTGTTGATCGACGTCTTGTTGATCTGGATGCCGAATCGGTCCATCAGGATCTTCTCGCGGAAGTCGTACCCGTTCATTCCGGTGTTGCCGAGGAACAGCGTGACCCGCGTCGGGTCCAGCACGAACTGATCGGATCGCCACGCCTCGTTCCACTCCGCCAGGGCGCCCTGCCTGATCGAAGCGGTCGAGCTGACCGCGGAGGCCCGGAACTCCTCGGGCACCAGGTC
>DASXMA010000410.1:0-5597 GCA_036495965.1 Mycobacterium sp. | reverse complement strand
GAATTGGTCGAGCACCTGGCTGCGGTGCACGGAAAGACCCCGATCCCGCCCAAGCTGGTCGCGGCGGATTCGGCGCCGTGCAAGCAGAACATCCTGCTGGGCGCGGATGCGACCCTGGACCGCTTTCCGATTCCGTTGGTGCACCCCGATGACGGCGGCCGCTACCCCAACACCTGGGGTGTCATCGTCGCGCGAACGCCCGACGGTCGGTGGACCAACTGGTCGATCTCGCGGATCATGCTGCTGGACAACCGCCACATGACCGGGCTGTTTCTGCCCCAGCAGCACATCGGGATGATCTGGGAGGAATGGGAGAAGATCGGTAAGCCGATGCCATTCGCCGTCGTGCAGGGCGGTGATCCTGGGGTGCCGATGATCGGCGGGATGCCCATCCCGGCCGAAATGGACGAGGGAACGTTCCTGGGAACCCTCTACGGCGAACCCCTCGAGGTCGTCAAGTGCGAGACGGTCGATCTCGACGTGCCGGCGGGCGCGGAAGTCGTCCTCGAGGGCCATGTTTCGATCACCCGGGACGCCACCGAAGGTCCCTACGCCGAATTCCATGGCTATGCGCTTCCGGAGACCTCCCCGGAGCCGATCTATACGATCGAGGCGATCAGCTACCGCGACAATCCCATCTGGCCGATCAGTGCCACCGGCCGCCCGCCCGACGATTCGCAAATCGCGCCGGCCCTCGGAGTATCGGCGGAAGTGGTGGCGCTGCTACGCAATGCGGGCCTGCCAATCACCACTGCCTGGCTGCTGGTGGACACGGCTTGCCACTGGATGATCATCACCGTGGCGCGCAGCTGGCGCGACATGCTACCGCAAACCGGCACAACCGAATTCGTGCATAGAATCGGGGAGCTGATGAGCGCCAACCGCGTCGGTCACATGTGTCCGGTGACCTACGTGTTCGACGACGACATCGACCCATCGAACACCTCGGATGTGCTGTGGGTACTCGGTACCCGCATACATCCGAATCTGCGCCAGGAACACTGGCCGGTGCCGATCCTGCCGTGGTATCAGTGCTACACCGAAGAGGAGCGGCACAGCGGGCGCGGGCCGATTGTGGTACACGACGGGTTGCTCGCCGCGATCGAAGACGGGCAAGCCCGCCCCGCGACGTTCGACGATCTCTACCCGGCCGAGATCCGCGAGCGTGTCCTTGCCGCCGAGCCGCGACCCGCTGTCAATGCGGCGCGCTAGTGATAAGGCTGCGCGGGGTCCAGCGTCGATAACATTGCGAAACCAGGCATTGACGGCGACGCCGGCGTAACCCGCGACGGCGCCGAAGCTGCAGCCCGGCTGCCGGTAGCCAGGCGCGGCCGAGAGGTCGCCGCCGACCGGCTGGATGTGGACGCGGCCTTGCTTGTCTGCCACTGGTACGGTGCGTCGGTTCTACGGCCGGGTGACTCCTAGGCGCCGGTCATTGTTTCGGTAACAAAGATGACGCGGATTTTCGTTTCGCCGGCACAAGCCGGCCGTCCGATGCGTGCCTAATCTGCAGCGCATGAACAGTGACGGGGTGCAGCGGCAGGTCTCGGAAGTGGCGGAGGCAGTTGGCCGGCGCACCGACGAGCTTGCGGTGATGCTCGCCCAAACGATCAGGCGCGAGGTAGAGCTATACCGGGCCGCGATTCCGCTGGAATTCGATATGGTCGTCGCTGGCTGCGCGGCTAACATTCGACCGATCTGCACCGCCATCGCCGCCGACATCGCCTTCGATACCACGGCGGCCACCGAATTGGGCGTTGAGCGCGCCCGCGGCGGGGTGCCCCTGTCGTCCGTTATGGAGGCCTACCGGGTGGGATTCCGCCGTCTCTGGGATGCGGTGGTGACCGAATCGACCAGTCGCCCGGGCGTCAACGGCGCTGCATTGCGTGGCTTGACGGACAGACTGTGGGCCGCACAAGCGGCCTATACCGACGCAATGGCGATCGGGCACCGCGCCGAACAGACCCGCAGACTGCGCAGCGACGAGGCACAGCGCGCGATGCTCATCGACGCGTTGTTGCATGGGCGAGTCATCGAAGAATGCAGCCTGTGGGATGCCGCCGACTGCCTCCGGTTACCCACTGTGGGGCCGTACGTGGTGATCGCCGCCGAAGCGGAAAGCGCAGGCGGGGAGGCATTGCCCCAGATCGAGTCGAAGTTGCGCAGCCTGGACGTGTTCTCCGCCTGGCGGCTGCTTCCCGACCTGCAGGTAGGCATCGTTCATATCAAGAACGACAAGCACCTTGGCGATGTGCTGGCATTGGTTTCCCGGATTGCTACTGCCAGGGTAGGGGTGAGCGCGCGCTTCGATGACTTGCGCGACACCGCTCAGGCACTGCGCTATGCGCGGGTGTCGCTTCGAGCACGCCTGGAGCCGGGGCTGCTGGTGTCGCTGTTCGACGGCTCGATTCTGGCGAGCGCTGCCGTCAGCGCACCCGAAGTGCTCGTCAAGACCGTCGCGCCGACGTTGGATTGCTTTGCCGGGCTATCCGATCAAGAACGCGACACCCTGTTCGACACATTCCAGGCATGGGTGGATAACGACGGGTCGACGCGCGCCGTGGGGGAGTTGCTGTTCTGCCATCCCAATACCGTGCGGTACCGATTGCATCGCATCGAGCAACGCACCGGGCGCTCCTTGTCCAAGCCGCGCGATGTGGCCGAGTTGTGTCTCGCCTTCGAAGTGCAGCGCCGCCTCATGCAGCCGGATCACCGCATCACCGCCTGAACATGCTTGCCTGCCAAACAGCTTCGCCAGCGGTGTGTCGCGCCACATCAGGGGACACCCGACGTTGTTTCCCAGAACAACGACGACGGGCCGGGCCGGCGCGACGATTGAAGCAATCGCGGCGTACACCCAGAGGCCTTCTATGAATACCGTTCTTGACCAGCCGGACGATCTGCTCAGCCTCGTCGGGAAGCCGCTCGGCAGCACCGACTGGATGGAGATCACCCAGGAGCAGGTGAACCTGTTCGCTGATGCGACGGGGGATCATCAGTGGATCCACACCGACCCGGCACGGGCGATCAACGGCCCGTTCAAGGGCACCGTCGCGCACGGCTACCTGACGCTGTCACTCGCGCCGATGGTGATTTCACAAATCCTTGAGATCCGCGAGCTGACCGCTGCGCTGAATTACGGTGTCGACAAGGTGCGTTTCCCCGCTCCGCTGCGGGTCGGATCACAGGTTCGGGCCACTGTGGCGTTGATGAGCGCTCGTCAGAAAACTTCCGGTGTGGAGGCAGTGTTCAGCCTCACCTACGAAATCGAGGGCCAAGACCGCCCAGCCTGTGTGGCCGATGTGGTTGTGTTGTACCCATAACTGCCAGATCGGATGTGAGGACACCCCGATGAGCACTCGCACGGCTACCGACCACGCCGACTTCTATGAGCTCGAGGCCCTGCTCGACGCCGACGAGCGGGATTATCTACACAGTGTTCGCGACTTCATGAAGTCCGAGGTCGAGCCGACGGTGAATCGGCACTGGCAGCGCGGCAGCTTCCCGTTCGAGATCGTCCCCGGCTTCCGCCAGCTTGGCCTGGCAGGCCTGCCGTACCACGGATTTGGTTGTCCGGGAAGATCTTTCCTGCTCGACGGTATGGTCGCGATGGAACTGGCTCGCACCGACCCGTCCGTCGCCACCTTTTCCGGAGTCCATGGCGGGCTCTCGATGGGCTCGATCTACCTGTGCGGGAGCGAGGAACAAAAGCAACGCTACCTGCCCGCGATGGCGCGTTTTGAAAAGATCGGGGCATTCGGGCTCACCGAGCCCGACGTCGGCTCCGGTGCATCGGGCGGCCTCAAGACCACCGCGCGCCGCGACGGTGATTCGTGGATCCTCAACGGACATAAGAAATGGATTGGTAACGCCACGTTTGGTGACCTCACTGTGGTCTGGGCCAAAGACGTGGCCGACGGCCAGGTCAAGGGCTTCGTCGTGGCCAACGACACGCCCGGGTTCTCGACGACCAAGTTGGAGGACAAGATCGCGTTACGAATCGTGCAGAACGCGGTGATTACGCTCGACGATGTACGGGTCACTGAGGCCGACAGGCTGCAGCAGGCGAATTCGTTCCGAGACACCGCCGAGGTGTTGCGGATGACGCGCGCAGGTGTGGCCTGGATGGCGGTGGGTTGCGCGCGTGGAGCTTACGACAACGCGTTGGCCTACGCTTTGTCGCGGGAACAATTCGGCCGCCCCATTGCGGGCTTTCAGCTGGTGCAAGATCTACTGGTGCGGATGCTGGGCAATATCACGTCGTCGTGGGCGCTGTGTGCGCGCCTGTCGCAGCTGCAGGATGACGGCCGCGCGGAGGATCGGCATTCCTCGCTGGCCAAAGCGTGGTGCACTGTCCGGATGCGAGAAACCGTGGGATATGCCAGGGAATTGCTTGGCGGCAACGGAATCCTGTTGGAGCACAATGTGGGTCGCTTCGTTGCTGACGCGGAGGCGATCTATTCCTACGAGGGCACCCGCGAGATGAACACGCTTATCGTGGGGCGAGCGATCACCGGACTGAGCGCGTTCACGTAAAGGATCGAACATGCCGATCTACACCTGCACGACGACAGAATCAACGCTGCCCGGCCCTGTCAAGAAGGCATTGGCGCGTGAGATTGCGAGCATCCACTCGGAGATCAATCACGTGCCCAGCACGTACGTCAACGTGGTTTTCCACGAACTGCCCGCTGACGGTGTCTACACCGACGGTGCGCCGGCCAGTCCGGTCCTGGTCAGCGGATGGATACGCGAGGGCCACCCAAAGGCCGAAGTCACGCGCCTTGCCACCGAAATCGCCGCTGCGGTAAGCCGGATAGCAGGGGTCCCCGCCGAGAGGGTGCTGGTGGTGTTCGAAAGCAGCCCAGCCAGTTTCGCCGTCGAAGGTGGACGCGTCCTGCCCGAGCCCGGTCAAGAGCAAGCCTGGATTGCGGGTAGCTGAGGCTGGCGGCAGGCAGCCGAACGTCGTTCTTACGGGAACACCGGGCGGATTCTAAAGCTTCACAAGAATTGCTGGCCGATTCTCTGGCATGAGGATCAGCCGCCGTCGACCGCGTCGTAACGACGTCCTCGTGGAGTGAAAGCCGTTTGCTACGAACGGTTTACGGCTGAAGGACGATCATAGGATCCCACTAGATGTGTCAGGGACGATGTGGGCGGTCGTTGTTGATCAGGCGCTAACCGGGTGCGTTTGCACTGGCGAAGGCAGGGGCGACGAAGCGACGAAGTATGGACCTGTAGCGCTTGACGTCGCCGTCGCCATCCTCGAGGCCGCGCATCACCATCTCCGTGACGTTGCTCAGCCACAAGCGGATGTCCGACCGGGGCGGCCCAGGTGGCAGTTCATTATTCGCGACGGCGGCGTCGAGGAAGGGATCCCACATCTCGGCCCGGATCATCTCCGACGTCCCCGAAGCGATCATTCGTCGGCCAAGGCTGGTGCTATCGGGGTCGATCGAGTGCCGCATGATCGGGTCGCGGCGAGCGTGGTCGGCGATCTGGAGGACACCCTCCACGATCTGATCCGAAAGGCTGCTTTGCCGGGAGATCGACTTGTGTGCTCGGTCGAGCAAGGCCCGCGCGTGCTGTGAGATCAG